>JANRIM010000069.1:0-47245 GCA_033764865.1 Hyphomonadaceae bacterium | reverse complement strand
CCTTACGGTGACCGAATTCCTCATCCTCGCAGCGCTGGCCACGCGGCCGGGCTATGTCAAAAGTCGCGACCAGCTCATGGACGCCGCCTACGACGATCAGGTCTACGTCGACGACCGCACGATCGACAGCCACATCAAGCGCCTGAGGAAGAAGTTCCGGGAAATCGATGAGAGCTTTGACGCCATCGAGACGCTCTACGGCGTCGGATACCGCTACAACGAGGCGTGAAGGCGCGCGTCGCTGGCTGTTCGATTCCCGGATCGCCCGGCTTCTCTTCTTCTGGAACTTCGTGGCGTTGGCGATCCTCGCGGGCGGGGCGCTGCTGCTGGCGGAGATGCGCGCCCAGCTGATCCGCGCCAAGGCCGACAGCCTGCTCACCCAGGGCGAGCTGATCGCCAGCGCGCTGGCCGACACCGCCACCAAGGGCGAGCCCGAGCCCGCCCTGCAGGACCGCAACGCACGCGAGGTGCTGCGCCGGCTCATGGTTCCGGAATCCACGCGCGTGCGCCTGTTCCTGCCCGGCGGCGAACTGGTGGCCGACACGGATCTGTTGTCGGACCGCGTGATCCAGGCGCCGTTGCCGCCGCTCGCGCGCGATCGCGGCGAGCGCCCCGAGCCCGGGGCGGGCGGCGCGGTGGACCGGTTCCTGAAATCCCTGTTTCCCTACAGCGTCCTGCCCTGGCGGCCGAACTTCACCCTCGACGAGGAACTCAAGCGCGCCGCCGCCGGCGAACGCCCCAGCGGCCAGCGCAAGGGCGACCAGGGCGAGCGGGTGGTGAGCGTGTCGATCCCCGTCCAGCACGTGCAGGCGGTGGTGGCGGTGCTGACGCTGGAGAGCGGGGACGTGGAGGCGATCCTGCAGGCGGAGCGGCGCGCCATGGCCCCGTTCATCCTCGCCGCGGCGGTGATCTGGTTCATGTCGTCGACGCTGCTCGCGCTGCTCATCGCGGAGCCGCTGCAGACGCTCGCCACCGTGGCGGACCGGCTGCGCCTGGGCCAGGCCACGCGGCTGGAGGCGCCGCCCGTGCTGCTGGAGCGCAACGACGAGATCGGCGACCTCGCGCGCTCGCTGAAGCGCATGGTGGAGGCGTTGCTGGACCGCATCGACGCCAACGAGCGGTTCGCCGCCGACGTGAGCCACGAGATCAAGAACCCTCTCACCTCCATCCGCAGCGCCGTGGAGACCGCGCGCGCCGTGCAGGATCCCGCCGCGCGGGAGAAGCTTCTGGCCATCATCGCCGCCGACGTGGGCCGGGTGGACCGGCTCATCACCGACATCGCGCGCGCCTCCCGCATCGAATCGGAGACCGCCCGCGGCGCGCCGGCGCCCATCGATCTCTCCCGCATGCTGCCCCAGATCGTGGAGACCTACGAAGCCGTCCGGCGCGAGGGGGAGGTGGCGGTCCACTTCGTGGGCCCCGCGCCGCCGCAGTGCATCGTCATCGGCCAGGAGGCGCCGCTGGGGCAGGTGCTGCGCAACCTGATCGACAACGCCAAGTCCTTCAGCCCCGAGGAGGGCGACGTGACGGTCTATGTCCGCGAGGAGATCCGGCGCGACGGGCGCTGGCTGCGCATCCACGTGGACGACGCCGGCCCCGGCGTGCCGGAGGACAACCTGGAGACGATCTTCCAGCGCTTCTACACCGAGCGGCCCAAGGGCAAGGCGTTCGGGACCAATTCCGGCCTGGGCCTGGCCATCGTCCGCCAGATCATCGACGCGCACAAAGGCCGCGTCTGGGCGGAGAACATCCCCGGCGACCGTCCCGGCCGCCCCCTCGGCGCCCGGTTCATCGTGGAGCTGCCGGCCGCGCCGCTCATGGCGGCGGGCTGAGGCGGCCCGCTCCCGCAGCGCCGCCCGTGACGCCGCCCCCGGGCGCACCTACATCTCGCTCCCGCGCTGATTTCGCGCAGGCGCCATTTCTTAGGGGATGGTGCTAGACAACCGGTCCCGTGGAACGGACCCCCTCCCGTGGGAAGGGCCATGAAAAGGTGTAGCGTTCGATGATCGGCGTGGTGGTGGTCAGTCATGGCCATCTGGCGAACGAGTTCGTGGCGGCCGCCGAGCATGTGGCCGGGCCGCAACGCCAGATGCGCGCGGTGGCCATCGGGCCCGAGGACGACATGGAGGCCCGCCGCCAGGACATCGTGGACGCCGTGCGCGCCGTCGACGACGGCTCCGGCGTCATCATCCTCACCGACATGTTCGGCGGAACGCCGTCCAACCTGTCCATCTCCGTCATCAACGAGGGCATGGTGGAGGTCATCGCCGGCGTGAACCTGCCGATGCTCGTCAAGCTCGCCGTGGAGCGCACGCGACAGCCGCTGGACGTCTGCGCCGCCATGGCCCAGGAGGCCGGCCGCCATTACATCCGGGTCGCCTCCGCAGAGCTCGCCGGCGGGGCCTGACCGCGCGCGCTACGACAGCGGGCACGATCCACAGGCTTGACCGCGACGGCGGTTTTCTGCCGATCATGGCGCAAGGACGCAGTCTCGACGTCCGCTCAGGACGGGTCTCCATGAATCGTTTCCGCGTATGACCGCGTTGTCGCGCACCCTGCTCATCGTGAACCAGCGCGGCCTGCATGCGCGCGCCTCGCGCAAACTGGCGGAACTCGCGCTCGCCTACGAAGCGCGCGTCACCGTCAAGCGCGACGGCGAGGCCGCGGACGCCACCTCCCTGATGGACCTTATGATGCTCGGCGCCGGCGTCGGCTCGGAGATCGAGGTGGAGGCGGAAGGCGTGCAGGCGGCCGAGGCGCTGGACGCCATCGCCCGGCTCGTGGCGGATCGGTTCGGCGAGGGCGAATAGCGCGGGCCCGCGGTGATCCCGGTCCGATGGTTCGCGGCGGCGTTCGCGTCGCTGGCGCTGATGGCGGCGGCGGCGGCGCCGACCACGCTCACCGTGCGCCCGGTGATGGCGGAGGGCCGGTTCGCGGCCATGGACGTGGCGGTGTCCTTCCAGGGCGACGCCGACGGCGACACCACGCTCAAGCTGCCGGACGCGTGGGGCGGAGAGACCGCGCTCTGGCGGGCCCTATCGGACGTGCGCGCGGAGGGCGCGGCGGTGGAGGCCGGCGCGGGGCCTGCGCTGCGCCGGCTGCGTCACCCCCCCGGCGCGCGGATCACCGTGCGCTACCGCGTCCGCGATCTCACCGGCGAACGCGGCGACAAGGCGGGCGCAGACTATCGCCCGCTCATTCGTCCCGGGCACTTCCAGCTGCTCGGCAACGCCGTCGTCGCGCTGCCGGAGGGCGCGCGCATGCGCGATCCCGCGCGTTTCCGCATGGAGGGCGCGCCGGCGGGCATGACGTTCGCCTCCGACCTGGAGCACGCCCGGCCCGGCGGGCTCACGGTGGCCGATCTGGTGGAGAGCATTCTCGTGGGCGGGGACTACCGCGTGCTCGACGCGGGCGGCGGCCTGCGCGTGGCGATCCGCGGAGCATGGCCGCGCGACGACGCCGGCTGGCGCGCGCAGATCGCGCGCATCGGCGCCGTCCAGCGCGACTACTGGGGCGCGGGGCCGGAGCCCTTCCTCGTTACGCTGTCTCCGGTGTCGGCGCCGCCGGAGACGCTGTCCATCGGCGGCACGGGGCGCGGCGACGCGTTCGCCGTCTTCGCCACAGCCAACGCGCCGCCGGCGCGGCTCGACCGGCTGCTCGCCCACGAGATGATGCACACCTGGATCAGCGCGCGCGTCGGGGGCCTCGACGACGCAGACGAACAGCTGGGCTACTGGCTGTCGGAGGGTTTCACGGACTGGGCCGCCTTCCGCACCAGCGTGCGCGGGGCTTTGTGGACGCCGGAGCAGTTCGCCGAGGCGTTCAACGAGAGTCTCACCGCGTACGACCGCTCGACCGTGCGCACCGCGCCCAACGCGCGCATCCTCGCGGAGTTCTGGAGCAGCGAGGAGGTGCAGAGGCTGCCCTATCGGCGCGGGCTCCTGCTCGCCACGCTGTGGGATGCGCAGGTGCGGGCGGCGTCCGGCGGGCGGCATGACCTCGACGACGTGCTGCTCGCCATGCAGCGCGCCGCCGCGCGGCGCGGCGACGTGAGCGCGCGCCAGATCTTTCCCGTGGTCATGCGGCGTTTCGGCGTGGACGTGGGCGTGGCGTTGACGACGCTGGTGGGCGAGGGCGCGCCCGTGGATCTGCCCGCGGCCGTGTTCGCCCCGTGCGGGATGATCGAGGCGCGGGTGGAGCGGATATGGGAGCGCGGCTTCGATTTCGAGGCCACCCGGCGCGCCGACTGGGTGATCGCGGGCGTGCGCGAGGGCTCCAGCGCCTGGCGCGCCGGCCTGCGCAACGGCATGCGCCTGCGGCAGTGGTCGGAGACCGCCGGCGACCGCGTCCCCGATCGCCCGATGACGGCGGGCGTCACCGACGGGGGCGTCGCGCGCGCCATCACGTGGCTGCCGGCGGGGGAGGAGGCGCGCGCGGTGCGCCGCCTCGTGCTCGATCCCGCCATGGACCGTGCAGCCTGCGTGCGGCGACTGTCGGGCCTCTAGAAGTTGCCGCTCACCTCGATGCCCACGAAGCGGCCGAACTGGCGCTCGCGCTCCTCCTCGGACGCGAACGCGCCGCGTCGGTCGGGGTTGAAGAACCGGCGCTCGCGGCGGAATTCGGAATCGAGCAGGTTGTCGCCGTAGAGGCGCACCTTCACGCCGGGGATCCGCGTGGTCTCCACGAAGGCCAGCAGGAAGGGCCCTTCCTCGTAGGTTTCCCGCTCCGCCACGCGGAAGAAGCGCAGCTCCGATTCCTTGTAGAAATTGGCCCCCCACGCGACCTTGCGCGCCGTCAGATCCTGCCGGAAAGCCAACTCCACGGCGGTGTTGGTGTCGCCGCTGATCTGGCGCGTGGCGCGCGTGGTGGGATCGGTGACCTCGGCGTCGGCCCAGAACAGGTTGAACTCAAGCTGCGCGCCGGCGAGCACGCGCTCCAGCGGCAGCGTGCCCTTCAGCCGAGCGTTCCACACGTCCCCCTCGCCGATATTGCCCGGCGCGTCGAACAGCCGCCCGCTCGCGGGATCGAGGATGGGGATGAGGTCGGTGGCGTCCTCGATCCACTCGCGGCCCACGGTCAACGCCACTGCGCCCTTCTCGCCGAACCGCTTGTCGATCACGCCCTCCAGGCGCCACGTGGCCTGCGGGCGCAGGTCCGGGTTTCCGGCGGCGACGACGTTGTCGGCCAGCGTCGCGGAGGAAACGAAGTCCCCGAAGTCGAGCTGGCTCACGTCTCGGAAAATCTTGGCCCGCACCTGGTCGCGCGCCCCCACCTGCCGCGACACCTGCATGGACGGTTTCCAGTAGGTGAGGGTGCGGCTGGCGCTGGTGTCGCCGGTCTGGGCGATGGTGGAGGTCTCCACCGTGGCGCCGCTTTCCACGGTCCAGCGCGCGCCGGGCTTCCATGTCCAGGTGACGAAGCCTTCCTGGCGCTCCTCCTCCACGGTGACGTTGGCGGCGGGCAGCACGATGGGGACGCCGTCCTCCGTGAGGTTCAGGTTGGCGTCCAGCGTGTTGAGCGCGGCTTCGCCGCCGAACTCCACCCGGTGGGCGGGATTGATGGTGAGGCTCGCCGTCAGGCGCCCGATCGTCTCCACCGAATCGTAGCGTGTGCGCTGCGCCACCAGGCCCACGGGATTGAACGCCGCGTCGCGCGAGAGCGTCTGTTCGTCGTTGGCGTACCAGACGCGGGTGTCCAGGCCGATGGCCTTCAGCGTCCACGGGCCCAGCTTGCGCTCGAAGTCGCCGCCGATCTCGCGCTCGCGCTCGCGCTCGTCGATGGAGAGGCGGAACGAGTCGGTGATCGCTTCGGAAGGAGAGAAGCCGGTGGACTCCAGGTCCGTGGCGAAGTTCCAGCGCCCGCCGGAGACGTTGAGGTTCAGCGTGCCGCCCCAGAGCGGCGTGGACAGCTGCGCATTGGCGCCCGCCTCGCGGTAGGTGCGGGGCGTGAAGTCCGAGCGGGAGCCCGTAAGCCCGTCGCCTGCGTCGCGCAGGAAGCGGAAACCGCGCAGCGGCCGCTCCTCCAGGTACCGATCGGCGCCCACGGTGTACTCCGCGGCGCCCAGGCGGTTGGTGTAGGAGGCTTCGCCGCGGGCGGTGACGCGGTTGGAGACCGACCGCTCCAGTTCGCCTGCCCAGGTGCCCGAGCCGCCGCGCGCGGCGGCGCTGCGCACCACGTTGACCAGCACCGATTGTCCCGACGCCTCGCCGGTGGACGCCGCGCGGATCAACTCCAGCCGCACGACCTGTGCGGCGGGGATGCGGTTGAGGATGGCCTCCAGGCCTTGGCTCTTGGCGCTCGGGCGCGCGCCGTCGATCAGCACGTTACCGGCCGCGCCGGAGAAGCCGCGCCGTTCGGCCCCTTCGTCCACGGTGAAGCCTGGCACGCGGCGCACCATGTCCAGCGCCGTCTGCGGCGCGTACTGGGCGAAGAATCCGGGCTCGAACACCACTGCGCCGCCGCCGGGCGGCGCGTCGGCGGGCGCAGGCGTTGGCGTCAGCGGGGGCTCCGCGGCGGGCTGGGCGTGGGCGATACCGCCGAGCGCGAGCGCCGCGGCCAAGGTCTTGTACACGGAAGGCTCCCCTCAGGCGGTTCCGATTTTATCGAAGAACGCGGTGCATTTATTGATAATCGAGAAAGCGAGCGAATGTGGCTGCAGTACGGCGGCCTGCCGTCGTTCGTCGCAAGCCATTAAGGATGCAGCGGACGGCGCCGTTGGATGCAGCCGTCCCAGGGAGCGCCCATGACCGCCGCTAACGCCGCCGGCAACGCCGACCAGATCGCCTACTGGAATGCGGAGGTGGGCGAACGCTGGGCCGCCCAGCAGGCGCGCCTCGATGCCTTGATCGCGCCCTTCGGCGCCGCGGCGCTGACGCTGGCCGCCCCGCAGCCGGGCGAGCGCGCACTCGACATCGGCTGCGGGTGCGGGGACACCACCTTCGCGCTGGCGGACGCGGTGGGGCCGGAGGGGCGGGTGCTCGGCGTCGACGTCTCGGCGCCGATGCTTGCGCGCGCCAAGGAGCGGATGAAGGCGCGGATGGCGGAGCTGGCAGGCGCCCACGGCGCGGTGTCGTTCCTGGAGGCCGACGCCGCCACTGCGCCGCTGCCCACCGGCCATGACCTGCTCTACTCCCGCTTCGGCGTGATGTTCTTCGCCGATCCCGTAGGCGCCTTCGCGGCGATGCGGCGGGCGCTGAAGCCGGGGGCGCGCGTGGCGTTCGCGTGCTGGCGCACGGTGGCGGAAAATCCGTGGATGGTGCTGCCGATGGCGGCGGGCGTGCAGGCGCTGGGGCGATCGCCGCCGCCGTCCGACCCGCACGCGCCGGGGCCGTTCGCGTTCGCCGACGACGCGCGCGTGCGCGCGATCCTGGAGGCCGCGGGCTATGAGCGCGTCGCGCTCACGCCGTTCGACGTCGCGATGACGCTCGGCGGCGACGCGATGGCGGCGGCGCGGCTGTCGATGGAGGTGGGCCCGCTCGGCGGCCTCGTGCGCGAGGCGGGGGAGAGCGCGGCGCCCGTGCTGCTGGCGGCGGTGGCGGCGGCGCTGGCGCCGTACGAGAAGCCCGACGGGGTGCGCCTCATGGGCGGGGTGTGGTTGGTCACCGCGCGGGCGCCGTGACCGGACGGCGCGGGCCCCAGCGCGAAAAGCCCCATTCCACGGCGTTTTCCGCGGACGCAGCCCCGATCGCCAAGCCCTGAAACACAAACGCCGGCCCCTAGGGGCCGGCGTTTCAAATGCTGGCGGTGCGAAGCGCCTACTTCTTCTTCGCAGCCTTCTTGGCCGGAGCCTTCTTCGGCGCTGCGGCCTTCTTCGGGGCGGCGGCCTTCTTCGGCGCGGCCGCTTTCTTTGCAACTTTCTTCACTGCCGTCTTGGTAGCCATGTGGCCCTCCCGTTGAACGAATCGAGTCTTACGCAAATCCGCGTTCGACTAAAAGAAGGCGCACGCAAAAAACGTCACGCAAGTGTAGCGCGTCTACAGGCCGCCGACGGTCAGTCCCTGGATGTACAGCGTCGGTTGGCCGACGCCGACGGGCACGCTCTGTCCGGCTTTGCCGCACGTGCCGACGCCTTCGTCGAGTTTCAGATCGTCGCCCACCATCGTCACGCGCGTCAGCGCGGTGGGCCCGTCGCCGATCAGCGTCGCGCCCTTGATGGGGTACTTTATCTGTCCGTTTTCAACGTAGTACGCCTCGGTGCACTGGAAGACGAACTTGCCGGACGTGATGTCCACCTGGCCGCCGCCGAAGTTCACCGCGTACACGCCGCGCTTCAGCGCGCGCAGGATTTCCTCGGGGTCGCGGTCGCCTGCGGTCATGAACGTGTTGGTCATGCGGGGCATCGGCGTGTGCGCATACGATTCGCGACGACCGTTGCCCGTGGGCGACACGCCCATGAGCCGCGCGTTCATGCGGTCCTGCAGATAGCCCTTCAGGATGCCGTCCTCGATCAGCACGGTGCGGCCCGTGGGCGTGCCCTCGTCGTCGATGGTCAGGGATCCGCGGCGATTCTCGAACGTGCCGTCGTCGATCACGGTGACGCCGGGGGCGGCCACCCGTTCGCCGATCTTGCCGGCGAACGCGCTCGTGCCCTTGCGGTTGAAATCCCCTTCCAGGCCGTGGCCCACAGCTTCGTGCAGCAGTATGCCCGGCCAGCCGGGCCCCAGCACTACGTCCATCTCGCCCGCAGGCGCGGGCTCGGCGTCGAGGTTCACCAGCGCGATGCGCAGGGCCTCGTCCGCCAGCGCCTTCCAACGCTCGGGCGTGATGAACGCGGCGTAGTCCTCGCGCCCGCCGGTCCCGGCGGAGCCGCTCTCGCGGCGCCCGTCGCGCTCCACCGTCACCGAAACGTTGACCCGCACCAGCGGGCGCGCGTCGGCGAACGTCTCCCCGTCGGGGCGCACGATGTTCACCGCCCGGCGCGATCCCGCCAACGAGACCGTGGCCTGCACCACGCGCGGATCGCGGGCCCGCACGTAGGCGTCAATCTCGGCCATGAGGTCGGTCTTGGCGGTGAAGGAGGGGGCGGCCAGCGGGTCCACGTCCCGGTAGAGCTTGACGTTGGTGCGCGGCGGCGAGGCGTCGAGCGCGCCCTCATGGCCGCGTTTGGCGAGGCTTGCGGCGTCGGCGGCGCGCGCCACGGCGGTTTCGTCGAGGACGCTTGAATGGCCATAGCCGGCGCGTTCGCCGGAGACGATGCGCAGGCCGAAGCCCTTGCTGGCGTCATAGCTCGCCGACTTCAGACGCCCGTCGTCCCACAGGAAGCTCTCGGAGCGGCTGTCCTCGATGAACAGTTCGCCATCGTCGGCCCCGCGGGCGGCGTCGGCGAGGATGCGGCGGGCGGCGTCCAGATCGAGGGTGGCGCCATCGGGGGCGCCGGCGAGGCCATCGGCCATGGGGTGATCTCCGGTTCAGGTCCTTGGGAGATCATATAGGGGGTCGCGGCGAAGGCGATGGGGTGCTGCGGCGTACAAAAAAAGGGCCGGCTTGCGCCGGCCCGCTCTTCACGTCGGGATCTCGCCCGGGCCTAGAACCGGGTTCTGGCCCGCACGTAGTAGAAGCCGCCCAGGTAGCCCGCAGGCGCCGTGGCCGGGTACTTGGAGCCGACCACGCCGCCGAACTCGTTGTCGTCCGGGAAGGAGTCGAAGGCGTTCTGCGCGCCGATGGCGAAGGTGGCCTTCTCCGTGACGTCGTAGCTGAGCTCCAGATCGACGGTGTACTGGGAATCGCCTTCGATCGGCAGGTCGCAGCCCGTGGGCCCAGCGGCGGCGTTGTAGGCGTCCACGTGGCACTCGAAGTAGTCGCCGTAGTAGTTGAGCCGCGCCAGGCCGTTCAGCGCGCCCACGCGGTGGTTGAACGTGACGTTGCCTTTGAACTCGGGCAGCCCGTTCTCGATCACGTACCGACGGCCCGGCGACAGCGGGGCGGCGGTGTTGGCGCCGGTGTCGGTGACTTCCGTCTCCGTCCAGTTGAACGCCACCGAGAGCGACGACTCCGACCCCGGGTAGATGACGAAGTCGGTGCTGGCGACAAGGTCGATGCCTTGCGTCTCGGTGTCGAACGAGTTGGTGAAGAAGCTGAAGCTCGTCAGATCTTCCGATCCCGCGAAATCCGCGATCCGGAGCTTGCCGGCGGCGTTCAGCAGGTTCAGCACCTGGCTTGTGGACGCGCCCGCCGGGATGGCCGTGGCCGGCAGCTCGGCCGCCACTTCCAGGAGCTCGGCCAGGAAGTCCTGCGAGTCCGACAGCGAGATGCGGTCCGTCACCTGGATATTGAAGTAGTCGAGCGTGACGTTGACGCCGCCGATCGAGAAGCCGGCGCCGACGGTGAAGTTCTCCGATTCCTCAGGGACCAGCGTCGGCCGCACGCCGGTGCTGAGCACGAGGCGGTCGGCGATGAACTGGCCCGCGCCCGACGAGAGCGGGATCGTGCCGAGGTCGATCAGCTGCGTGCCGCTGAACTGCGTGGTCACGTTGGTGACGTTGGCCTGGCCGGCGGTCGGGGCATGGAAGCCGGTGCTCCAGGTGGAGCGCAGCGTGAGGCTGGGGGTCAGGCGGTAGAGCGCGCCGACCTTGTAGTTCGTGGTGCTGCCGTAGCTGTCGTAGAAGTCCTCATAGCGGATGGCGCCCTGCAGCACGAGCTTGTCGGTCACGTCGGCCTCGAGGTCGAGGTAGACGGCATAGTTCTCCTGCGTCGACTCCCCGGCGATCTCCGGCGTGAAGCCGCCGAACCCGTTCGAGCTGGACGAGAAGCCTTGGCCGGCGGGAAAGGCCGCCGACGGGGCCGCCAGCGGTCCGAGTTGATAGGAGGCGAGGTCGCCCGCGCGGATCTCGAATTTTTCCTCGCGGTGTTCGGCGCCGAACGCGACGTTCAGCGGCGACGCAAGACCGAGGTCGAGGCCGTAGCTGAAGTCGATGTTGAAGTTCATGTCCGTCTGGCCGTAGCCGCCGGGGTTGAACGACGTTGGGGTGTTGGGACCGAGGCTCGCGTTGATCGTGTTCTTGATGAAGAAGTCGATGTCGTTCTGGCCGTAGGTGAAGCTCACGTCATAGTTGAGGCCGGACCCGATCGGCAGCGCGCCGCGCAGGCCCACCACGATCGACTTGTCCTCAAGCTCCCCGCCGAAGCGCGGCGTGAAGCCGCCGGGGAAGAGCTCCACGAACGAGAAGCAGTTGGCGCTGGCCGTCACCGCCGCAAGGATCGTGGGGTCGGGCAGGAGGCCGCCGCCCGCGGTGAGCGGAATGCCCGCCGGGCAGTCGCCGGCGGTGTTGACCGACAGATCGCCCACCAGCACCGAGGCCACGCCCGCGGGATCGGCCGCGCCGGTGGCCGCGTTCACGGTCGGGCCGCCGAACACGCCGGGGCGGTTGGTCGGGTTGCGGTAGAAGAAGCCGCCTTCGGTCTTGCGCTCGGCGTAGTTGCCGAAGGCGTAGGCCTCGACCTGGCTGTTCAGCTTCAGCCCGCTGTTGACGAAGACCGCGAGATCGTCCTCGACCTTGGGTTGGCCCCAGATCTGCGCGGGATCGCGCACGGCGGTGTTGCCGGCAGCCCTCAGCGCGGCGGCGTCGTCGCGCTGCACGGAGCGGCTGGTGTCCTCGGTCTCGCTGAACTCCGCGCTGATGTTGACGAAGCCGTTCGGGCCGAGCGGGAGGCCGATGTTGCCGGCCACGCTGTATTGCGCGCCGTCGCCTTCATAGGACTGGCCCCATTCGGCCTCGACCTGGCCGCCCTCGGCGTCGTCGCGCAGAAGGAAGTTCATCACGCCGGCGATGGCGTCGGAGCCGTACTGCGAGGAGGCGCCGTCGCGCAGGATCTCGACGCGCTGGAGCGCGATGGCGGGAATGACCGAGAGGTCCGCGCCGTGGGCGCCGTCGGCGAGGCCCCCGCCGAGGAAGGTGATCACCGCTGAGCGGTGCCGGCGTTTGCCGTTCACGAGGACCAGCGTGGAATCCGGCGGCAGGCCGCGGAGGTTCGCCGGACGGATGAGGGTCGCCGCGTCGGAGATCGGCTGGGTGTTGACGTTGAAGGAGGGCACCGACGTGCGCAGGATGTTCAGGATGTCGCTGTCGGCCTGGTCGAGCAGTTCCTCGGCGCTGATCACGTCGATCGGCGCGGGCGTGTCGGCCGCCGAGCGGGAGCCCCGGCGCGTGCCGGTGACGATGAGCGTGTCCTGGTTTTCCGCCTCCTCGGGGCCCGCCTGGGCGAAGGCCGGGGTGGAGGTGATCGCGCACGTGATCAGCGCCAGCGCGCTGACCGTGGAGAACGCCGGGTGGCGCAAGCTCTTCAAGTTCATCATGGTCTCCCGCAAACCGAAGCCTACGAGGCGCCCCGGTTTCGCCACACTGTAGGCGCCGCCGGGCCGCGATCAGAACGGTTTTCGCGCAAAAGGCGCGTGCGCGGGCCAATTGCATGAAAATGGAGCCGCCGTGATGCGGCTGCGACACAGCCGTCAGGCCGCCGCGCTCTCCCGGGTCTCCTCGTCCTTCATGCGGGCGATCGCCTGCAGCAGCTGCATGGCGGCCTCCGGGGTCAGCCGCCCGGGATCGTGGCGGGCGCCGGGGTCGAGGCTCTCCACCAGCGCCTGATGGTCGGGCGGGAGGACGAGGCCGGCCATGCTCCAGCGCGGGAAGGCGCGCTCCTTCACGGCGCGGGCGTCGATGAGCAGGATGTCCTCGTGGCGCGGGTCGGCCATGACGCGCTGCAGCACACGGCTGACGGCGCGCCGATCCCCCTCCAGAACCTGCAGGAACCAGCCGCTGTAATAGGTCAGCAGGCCGGTCACGTAGCTTTGGCTGTTGCGCAGCGCGGACTCGCGGGTGAGGGCGGCGAGCTTTTCCTCAAGACTGTCGCCGGGGTCGAGCTTCGACCGGCTGACGTAGATCACGCGATGGGGGTCGTCGGCCGACGGCGCCACGGCGGCCCTCTGCTCCTTGGTGAGCGCGGCCGGCACATGCGGCGCTTGCAAGGTCACGTGCGTCACGCCCGCCACCGCGCAGATGTCGATGAAGTCCTCCTTCGGCAGCGGACCGGCCACCAGCGCCGGCGCGATGCTGCGCGCCACCTCACCGAACGCCAGGATGTTGGATGCGAGCGCGGTGTTGAAGTTGCCGATGGAGACGGTGTCCATCACGGTGCCCATCAGCGCGGCGCCACGAAGGGACTTGAACGCCTGCACGCTCATGCTGAGGCGGCCGAACACGCCGCGCACCCGGTTGCGGACGTAAGAGGAAACCTCGCTCACGCGCCCGTTCGGCGTGCCGTCCGACAGGTTCACCAGTTCGATGATGAGCCGCCGGCCCGCGCTTTCCGGGTCCTCTGCGATCAGATCGAGCACCGCCGCGCGCGCGCGGGAATTGCTCATCGTCTGGATGCTGATGGGGACGAACACGCCCTGGTGGGGAAACTCGGCGTCCGCCAGCAGGTGCATGGCGAAGGCGACGGCCTCCATGTCGATCGCCGCCAGCGCGCTGGTCTCCAGCTGCAGCAGGCGTTCGGCGGAAACGGGCCGGTGGCTCAGCCCGTCGGTGACGTTGGTCTTGATGCGCCGCGCGGCCAGCGCGAACTCACGGATGCGGTAGACGTGCTCCACGTCGAGGCTCACCGCCAGCGGCCCCGCGCACGACAGGATCGGACCGGCCGTCGACCGGCGAGGCCGGAACGGCTGCGGCCCTGGCGCGTGATGGACGATGGGCTCCGGGGCGAGGGTGTCGGGGCGCAGCGAAACGGGAACCGTGCGGATCTGTTCGCCGTCCACGAAGGTGACGTTGCGGACCAGGATGTCTTCGTGGTTGCTGGCGCCGAGGAAGAAATTGAGCAGTTCGCGCAGGATGCGCGCGCACTTCGATTGCGCAGCCGCCCCGCCCAGATCCGGCAGGCTGACGAGGTAGGACGTCTCGTTCAGCCGCATGAAAAAGACCGCGTCGCCGCCGCTGGCCGCAAGGGTCTTCTCCACATGCGCCCAGACCTGCTCCCGGCGCTTGGGCCATTTGTCTTCCATGCCGGCGCGGATGGCGTCCAGTTCGATGGTGTTCACGCTGCCCTGGCTCAAGAGCCCCGAGGCGGCGATCCGCTCCAGCTGGGCGGTGTGTCCTGTACTGTCGAGACGTGTGATCGACGCCGTCATCCGGCGCACGACGCGGGCCGGGTGGTGAATGGGCGAGAGACGCACTGCATGGCGAAATCCTCAGCAACGGCTGCACAAACATAATCGTCAAAATGTTGGCTATGGACTTTTGAGTCCTCGCCATTTGCAAGCGTTGATGGAATGCACGATTCGCCGCTGTCCCAACGCCCATAAAGCAGCCTCGCGGCCGGGGCAGCCGGGACTTGGCCGGCGCAGTTCCCCGTGGCGGTCCTTTGGCTGCCGCGATTGTGGATTCACTACGCCATACAATAGTAAAATCTCACTAGGCGGCGGGCGGGTGCGCGCGCTGCTTGTGGCGCGCCCGCACGCACGCCATGTGGGCAGGACAGCCAGCGCAGGGACCATGTCAGGCAGCAAAACCGACCGGGTCGTCGCCGTGCTGGGCCCCACCAACACCGGCAAGACGCACCTCGCCATCGAACGCATGCTGGCGCACGGCTCCGGCATGATCGGGCTGCCCCTGCGGCTTCTCGCGCGGGAGGTGTACGACCGGATCGTGCGCCAGAAGGGCGCCCGCGCCGTTGCGCTCGTGACCGGCGAGGAGCGCATCGCGCCCGAAGGCGCGCGCTATGTGGTCGCCACCGTGGAAGCCATGCCGCTGGAGCGGCCGGTGGATTTCCTCGCCGTCGACGAAATCCAGCTCGCGACCGATCCCGACCGCGGCCACATCTTCACCCACCGCCTGCTGCACGCGCGCGGCCAGTCGGAGACGATGCTGCTCGGCGCCGACACCATGCGCCCGCTCATCCGCCGGCTGCTGCCGCACGCTGAAATTGTCCGGCGCGAGCGGCTCTCGACGCTCTCGTACGCCGGCGCGCGCAAGCTCACCAAGCTGCCCAAACGCACCGCCATCGTGGCGTTCAGCGCCGAGGACGTCTACGCCATCGCGGAGCTGATCCGCCGCCAGCGCGGCGGGGCGGCGGTGGTGATGGGCGCGCTGAGCCCGCGCACGCGCAACGCCCAGGTGGCGCTCTACCAGAGCGGGGAGGTGGATTTCCTGGTCGCCACCGACGCCATCGGCATGGGCCTGAACATGGACGTCGATCACGTGGCCTTCGCCGCGCGCGCCAAGTTCGACGGCCGGCGCAACCGCGTGCTGCGCCCCGACGAGATCGCCCAGATCGCCGGACGGGCGGGACGCTTCCGCGACGACGGCACGTTCGGCGAGACGGGCGATTGCCCGCCCTTCGACGAAGAGACCGTGCTGCGCGTCAGCGCCCATGACTTTGAACCCCACGTGGCGGTGGAATGGCGCAGCGCGGAGCTGGACTTCCGCTCCGTGGGCCATCTCATCCGGTCGCTGGAGGCGCCGCCCACGCAGCCCGGCCTCGTGCGCGTGCGCGGCGCGCTCGATGAAACGGCGCTCCGCCAGATGGCCATGGACCCCGACATCGTCGATCACATCGCCCGCGTCGACGACGTGCGCCGCCTGTGGGACGTTTGCCAGACGCCCGACTTCCGCAAGGCCACGCCGGACGAACACGCCCGCCTGCTGGGCGAGTTCGCGCGCCACCTCCTCGGCCCCGCCCGACGCCTGCCGCAGGACTGGATCGCCCGCGAGATCGACAGCCTCGATCGCACCGCCGGCGACATCGACGCCCTGCAGACGCGGCTGGCCTTCATCCGCACCTGGACCTACGCCGCCAACCGTCCCGACTGGCTCGACGACTGCGAAGGCTGGCGCGTGCGGACCCGCGCGGTGGAGGACAAGCTCTCCGACGCGCTGCACGAGGTCCTGACGCAGCGCTTCATCGACCGGCGCACCAGCGTGCTGATGCGCAGCCTCAAGCAGAACGACGTCCTGCTCGCCGGCGTCACCGGAGAAGGGGAGGTGACGGTGGAGGGCCACTACGTCGGCCGTCTCGACGGTCTCCAGTTCCGGCCCGATCCCCGCGCCGGCGGACGCGAGGCGCAAGCCGTGCGCCACGCCGCGTTCCGGGCGTTGCGGCCGGATGTGACGCGCCGGCTGCGCGCGGTGGCCCAGGCGCCCGACGGCGGTTTCCGGCTCGACGCCGACGGCGCCGTCACCCTCGACGGCCAGCGCGTGGCGATGCTGGAGACGCGCGCGCCGCTGCTTTCGCCCGCCGTGCGCCTCATCGGCGGGGATCTCGGCGACGGTCTCGCGGCGGCGGCGGCGCGCCACAGGATCGAGGCGTGGCTTGCGGACGCGCTGGCGCGCGATCTTGCGCCGCTCGTGCAGCTCAACGCCGCCATCGAGGCGGGCGCCCTGAAGGGCATGGCGCGGGGGCTTGCGTGGCAGTTGATCGAGGCGGGCGGGGCGCTGGACCGCCGCGCGGCGGCGGCGGCCGTCCAGCCCCTGACCGCGGAGGACCGCAAGGCGCTCGCCGCGCTCGGCGTCCGGGTCGGGCGCCACTCCGTGTTCATGCCCGCCCTGCTCAGGGGACGCGCGGCGCGCCTCCACGCCATCCTGCGCGCCGCCGCCTGCCCCGAGCCCGCAGGGCTCTTCCTGCCGTCGACAGGCGCGCAGTCGCTGCCGGTGGACCCGGCCCGCTCGTGGGGCAGCTACGCCGCGGCGGGATACCGCCCTGCGGGGCCCCGGGCGGTGCGGTTCGACGCGCTGGAGCGCTGCGCGGCGGCGCTGCACGCCGCGAGAGAGGGCGGCCGGGACTTCCCGCTCGACCCTGTCCATGCCCAGCGCCTGGGATGCGCGGCGCAGGACATGGAGGGCGTGTTGCAGGCGTTGGGCTACCGGCGCACCGGCCCCGCGCGCTGGCGCCCGCCCTCGCCCGGCCGGCCCGCCCGTCAACCCGCCGGCCCGGAGACCGCCTTCTCGCAGCTTGGCGCGCTGATCACCGCCAAGCGGGGCGGCGCCTCGTGAGCCGCGCGGAGGAGCGCTGCCGGCTCGACGTCTGGCTCTGGCGCGCGCGCTTCTTCAAGACGCGCAGCCTCGCCGGCGCGGCGGTGGAGGCGGGGGGCCTGTTCGTGGAGCGCAACGGCCAGAGCCGGTCGGTGGCCAAGGCCGCGACCCGCGTCCAGCCCGGCGACGGCGTCTCCTTCCGCCTCGGCGCGGACATCCGGACGGTGCGGGTGGTGGCGGTGGGGGTGCGGCGCGGTCCTGCGGCGGAAGCGCGCGCGCTTTACGTCGAACTTGAGCCCGCGCTTGACGGATCGGACGGGGCCGATCATTCCGAGGCCGCCCATGGGGCTGCCGCCCCTGGGTCCGCGGCGCACGGATCGCCCGACCGCGCCGGCTCCGATCAGGAACACGACCCGCGATGACCTACATCGTCACCGACGCCTGCGTGAAGTGCAAGTTCATGGACTGCGTGGACGTCTGTCCCGTGGATTGCTTCTACGAGGGTGAGAATTTCCTCGTCATTCACCCCGACGAGTGCATCGATTGCGGCGTCTGCGAGCCGGAGTGCCCGGTGGACGCCATTAAGCCCGACACCGAAGATACGCCCGACGGCAAGTGGCTCAGGATCAACACGGAATACGCCAAGATCTGGCCGAACATCGCCCACAAGGGCGAACCGCCTCCGGACGCCGACGATTACCGGGACGAAAAAGGCAAGTTCGAGAAGTACTTCTCGGAAAAGCCCGGCGGCTCGTGAGCCCGGCGCGGCCGGACCCGCACGGCGGCAATTCCCGCGCCGCGCGAACGCCCCGGCCGTGCGGCGCACAGCCGCCCTTCCAAAGATGAAGAAACTGTGATAACCATCACACACTCAAGCGGCGCGAGACGCCGGTCTTAGGGTTAGCTGGACCATTGACGATGCGTTGGGGGCGAGAGGTGCTCTACCCCCTCCTTTTGCGTCCGTGGAACCGGCGACTGGTTGGGAAATGGAGCTGACGACCTCATGACCTCGAACACAGCGGCGGCGCCGCAATCCTTCAAGCCGGGCGACCACATTGTGTATCCGGCGCACGGCGTCGGCCGCGTCACGGGCCTCGAACGGCAGACGGTGGCCGGCACCGAACTGGAAGTGTTCGTGATCTCGTTCGAGCAGGACAAGATGACCCTGCGGGTCCCGACGGCGAAGGCGCGCTCGTGCGGCATGCGCCCGCTGGCGTCCTCCAAGCAGGTCGACGAAGCGCTCAAGACGCTGTCGGGCCGCGCCCGGATCAAGCGGACGATGTGGTCGCGCCGGGCGCAGGAGTATGAAGCGAAGATCAACTCCGGGGACCTCATCTCCATCGCCGAGGTCGTGCGCGACCTCCACCGCGGCGGGGACCAGCCGGAACAGTCCTACTCGGAACGGCAGCTCTACGAGTCCGCGCTCGACCGCATGGTCCGCGAGCTGGCCGCCGTGGAGAACACCGACCGCGACACCGCCATGGCGCGCATGAGCCAGTCGCTGGCCAGCAAGAAAGCGGTCGCGGCCTGATACGGCCGCGCTGCGCGTTCAAGGAAACAGGGAAGGGCCGGCGCGAAAGCGCCGGCCCTTTGCCATTGGTCCTTCGGGCCGTCCGCTACGCGTCGCGCGTCAACCGCACGTCCACCTCCCGGTCCACGTACGTCCACTCCTCGCTGGCGCGCATGCGCGCCAGCATGTGGTCGAAGGCCGCCTCGTGTTCGGGCGCGAACTCGAACCAGGTGAGAAAGTCGAACGGCCCGCCGAGATCCCGGCAGTGATGCAGCCGGCGCGCGATGCGCGGGAGGTAGTCGAGGCCGATGGTCGTGTGGCGGGACCGCTCCTCGTAGATGGCGCGCCGCTCGTCCTGCGCGAGCGACCACCAGGCGGGTGATTTCCCGATGGGGATCAGCGCCGCGCGCGTCGCCGCGGCCCTGCCCAGCGGCGGCTGGACGGCGCGCAGTTTCTGCGCTTCAGCGCTGGTGGTGTAGCGCATGTGGCTGGTGACGCCCGCCAGCGTCCAGACCCCCTCGATGCGTTCCCCGGCGCCGTCGGCGATCGCCAGTCGCGCCGCCGGCTCAAGGCCCACGGACCCCGACGCCAGCGTCACGGACCGGATCGCCCACGGCCCGGCCGCGCCGCCCACAAAGCGCACGTGCACACGGTCGGCGTAGACGGACATGGGCGGGCCTCACGGCGAAACGAGCTTCGCCTCAATACGCGCGGCCCGCCGGGCCGTTACGGCTTCACCATCTCCAGCTGCGCCGCGTGGTCCACCCGCATCAGCGGCTTGGCGCAGCGGGGCACGTCCCCCCGCACGCGGACGGCCTTGCCCTCCAGCGCGGTGACCGACGCCAGCCCGCCGGGCCAGGTCTCCAGCGCATCCTTCGGGATGAGCACCGCGAAGTCGCGGGCGATGTCGTCGCCGAAGTTGACGAACACCGCGCGCTCCCGCTCGGCGACGGACGCGACGCGCCCCTCCACGATATGGAAATCGCGGGCCCGCCGCGGCCGGCGCGGACGCTCCTCGATCCGCGCTTCGTCCTTTGCTTCCTCGCCCTCGCGGCCTTCCTCGCGCGGTTCCGCCCTGGCCTCCTCGCGCGCGGCGCGCGCGGCCGCGAACGCAGCCCGCTCCGCCACGCAATCGGCGTCGGCGGCGATGTCGGCCTCGCCCTTCGCCAGCGACGCCGCCGGGCGCACGGCGTAGGCCGGGTCGGCCCACAGGCCCCGGCGCGCGCGCCGCGCGCCGTCCTCGGCGGCCATCAGCTCGCTCATGCGCGCCTCATTGCCCCGCCGCGTGCGCACGCGCGCTTCTCCGGCCAGCAGCATCGCCTGTTGCACCCATACCCACCGCCCGCCCTCCGTGCGGGAGAACACCTGCGCCACCGCCGCCTCGCGCGCGCGCTTCTCGCCGCCGTAGGCCAGCTGCACGGTGCGATGGGCCACGAACTTCTCCAGCGCCGCGCGCGCTTCCTTGGCCCGCGGTTGCTCCCCGCGCGGCGCCTCCACGCCCGCAAGGTGGACGACGAGGCCGCCCTCCATCTCGAAGGTGTCGCCGTCGCGGACGACGGCGGTCTTGCCCGTCTCGCCCTTTTCAAGTCCGTCGAGTTTCGGCCCGCAGGCGCTCAACGCCGCCAACAGCGCCAACGCCGCCCACACGCGATTGCCCGCGCGCCCGCCCGGTCCCGGTCCCATGCACCCCTCCAGCCCACGCGGCCATCGACGCCGCGCCCACGATCCGCCATAACCGACGCCCTGCGGCGCCGTAGCTCAGCTGGAAGAGCGGGTCCGTCCTAAGGACAAGGTCGGGGGTTCGATTCCCTCCGGCGTCGCCAGGCATGACCCCCCGACGACCGCGCGTTGTCCCCGCACGTCCCAAACAATCCACCAGCCGACGCCAGATCAGCCGGCTTGCCAGCCTGCGTCAAGCGCGCGAGGGTCGGGGCGGGGTAAAAGACCACGAGAGGTCCGCCATGGCGGCGCGCAACGGAAACTTCGGCGCCATGCGCGCCGCGGGGTTCACCAAGGTCGCCCATCAGCGCAAGCCGCTGGTGAAATGGACGATCATCCTCATCCTCGCGGCATCGTGGGTCGTGTTCGGCCTGATGGGCGGCGCCAACCTCCCGCCGTCCGACACTGTCTACCGCACGCTCGGCGCGCTCACCATGAGCGGCAGCTTCGAGAACGCCGCGCGCGACGGCAACGTCTACCACGAGGTCGCGCGCTTCACCGGCGTGGCGCTGACCGCGGTGGGCTTGTTGTTCGGATTCTCCGGCGCGGTGGGTCGCTCGTTCGCGCGGCTGTGGATGATGGGGGCGGCCGGCCACGTCGTGATCGCGGGGCAGGGCGCCGCAGCGCTCGCGCTCGCCCGGTCGTGCCGGGAGGCTGGGGACGCCGTGGTGCTGATCGCGCGCGATCTCGCCCCCGAGACCGGCTGGTCGCTGCGCCAGTCCGGCATCGTGCTGATCGAGGGCGACGCCACCCACGCCGACACGCTGCGCTCCGCGCGGGCCGGCCACGCCGCGCACGTGGTGGCGCTGACCGACGACGACGCGCAGAACCTGCGCGTGGAGGCCGCGCTGCGCGCCGTCACGCCGCCGCGCAAGCGTCGCCAGGTCGCCGCCCACGTCGCCATCGCCGCGCCGCTGCTGCTGATGGAGGCGCGCGAGATGCGCATGCTGGCGCAGCGCGAGCTGGACGGTCCCGCCGGCGGCGACAAGCGCAAGGCCCGGCTCTCCGGGCTCGATCCGCGCTCGTTCTCGCTGGAGGAGATCGCCGCGCGCGCGCTTCTGGCGCGCCATGGCGGGGAAATCCTCGATCTCGCCGAGAAGCAGGGGCGCGAGCGACTGCATCTGGTGTTGTTCGGCTTCGCGCCCGGGGCGGAGGCCATCGCCGTGCGCGCGCTGATGAGCCTGTGGTCGGTGCGGTTCGGCGCGCCGCGGGTGACGGTGGTGGTGCCTGACGCGAAGCTTGCCGCCGAACAGTTCGCCGCTCGGTATCCACAGGCGCAGGCCCACGACGTGTGGCGCGCCGACATCGCCTTCCACCCCTTCGACTGGACGCGCGCCAGCCTCGATGGCCGGTTCATCGACGCCGTCGACGCCGAGCGCGGCCCCCCGGCGGCGGTGATCGTCGACACCGGCGACGACGGCCAGAACATCCAGCTCGCGCTCGGGCTCATGCGCACGGCGAACCTGCGCGGGGTGTGGGCGGCGCCCATCTTCCTGAAGGAGACCACGCAGTCGGAGTTCTCCCGCCAGTTCGCCGCCGGCGACCGCACGGAGGCGCTCGACGCCTACCTGCAGGCCTTCGGCGCGGTGGAGGACGTGGCGACCCGCGCGCTCGTGGTGGAGGGCCTCCTGGACCGGGGCGCGGCGCTCGCGCAGCGGCTCTACGAGAAGAACATGGCCGGACGCGACGTGGACATGCGCACGCTCGAAGCCATGGGAAAGACATGGGACACCGTGCCCGAGACCTACCGCAACGCCAATCGCGCCGCGGTGGATTCAGCGTTGGTGAAGCTCTGGGACGCGGGCTGGCGGCCCGCGCGCGCCGACGAGCGCCACGGCGAGGTCAACCCCCCGATCGAGCCCGCGACGATGGATCGTCTCGCCGAGATCGAGCACGGCCGCTGGATGGCGGAGCGCCTGCTCTCGGGGTGGCGCCCCGGCAACCGCGACAACCGGCTGATGATGCATGACAACATCACGCCCTGGTCGGCGCTCACCGAAGAGTTGCGCGCCCGCGACGCCGACCAGGTGCGCGCCGCAGCCCACGTCGCCCGCGCCCTGTGCCCGAAAGGCTTCGTCCCCCGCGCGCGCTAGGCGCAGTTCACGTCCCCACTTTCCCGCCGTCGTCCTTGGTGACGTAGACCACCGCGGAGCGGGGCCAGCCGCCGTCGGGGAAGGTGGAGGGCGGTTTGCGGCCCTGCGCCCAGCGCAGCTCGCCGATGCCCACGCCCGCGCCGTCGGCGTCGCCGGGATGCTGGATCGCGCAGAAGAACGCCCGTTCGTCGGGGCTGAGCAAGGGGCCGCAGATCTCGGAGCCGACAGGGCCCACGAGGAAGCGCTTGGTGGGCCGCGCGCCGGCGGCGGTGAGCGGGGCGACGACGACGTTGTCGTTGCAGTCCCGGAAGACGGCGTCCGAGCCGTCAGTGGTGATCCACACGTTGAACGCGCTGTCGAAGCACACGTTGTCCGGGCATGCGAAGCGGTCGCCGGCCAGGGTGGCGCGGCCGTCCAGCGTGGTGGCCACCGCGGCGCCCGCGGCGGCGTCAGGATCGCCCGCCATCACGAACACGTCCCAGCGGAAGCGCCGCGCGCCGCAATCGCCGTCGTCCTCGTCGAGGCGCAGGATGTGGCCCGTGACGTTGGCGACGGGCGCGCCGGGCGCGGCGGGGTCGGGCCGGCGGGGGCTGCCGGGACGCGCGGGGCCGGGCACGGCGTTCTTGGTGCACGCGATCAGCACGGGGCCGAGGCCCGTCCAGCGGTCGTCGAGCACGGCCTCCACGTCTTCGGGCCGGTCCATCGGGGTGGCGCCGAGCAACCGCGCGGCCTCGCGCGCGCGCACCATCAGGTCGCCCTCGTCGGCGAACGGCGCCACGCCGCCCGTCTCGCGCGCGGCGGCGTTGGCGGCGCGCAGCGTGAGCGGAATCCACACGCCCGTTCCGTCGGGCTCGAGCCGCGCGGCGTGTAGCACGCCGTCGTCCAGCAGGTCGCGGTTGGCGCGACGGTCCGCCGGCCGGAAGCGGCGCCGGCTCACGAACTTGTAGACGAACTGGTCGATCTGGTCGTCGCCGGAATAGACCGCCACGCGCCCGTCGCGCGTCAGCGCGGTTGTGGCGCACTCGCCCTTGCGGCGGCCGAGCGCGGTGCGTTTGCGCGGCGTCCACGCGGGATCGTAGGGATCGATCTCCACCACCCAGCCGTACAGCGCAGGCCCGGTGGGATTAGCGGCGAGGTTGTACGGCGCGGGGCCGGTGGGCGGGCTCTGGAGATCGGGGCGGTAGCCGAACACCGCCGCGTCGCGCGCATAGGCTGGCTGCGCGAGGCGCTCGGTCAACGCGGCGGGATCGGCGTTCCAGAAGTAGAAATTGAAGTTTTCTTCCGACGACAGATAGGTGCCCCAGGGCGTCATGCCGCCGGCGCAGTTGGCCAGCGTGCCACAAGCCACCGCGCCGTCCGGCGCGCCCGGTTCTGCTGCGTTGAACGCCGCGGCCGCCTGCGCAATCCAAGGGTGCTTGTTCGCCGGGCCGGAAAACACCACGGGCGTGAAAGGCGTCACGCGCCGGTTGAGCCCGCCCCCGCCGTCGCGCACCACGCGCCACGCGCCGTCCGCGTCATGCGCCACCTGCACCACGCTCAGGCCCATCGCCGCCCACATGGCCTCGATCTGCGCGCGCGTGAACGCCGCGGGGCTCGCCACCGACGGAAACATGAGCGCGGGCTCCACGTACTCGTGGTTGGCGCACAGCAGGTGGCGGCGCTGGTTCTTCGGCCACGGGAAGGCGTAGTCGGCGGGGAAGAGCGCCAACATGTCGTTGTTCTGGCCGAAGCGGCGTTCCTGGTCAGCGCGGGTGAGCACATCGGGATCGAACGGCGCCATGCCCTCGTGCAGCGCGTCGCCCCAGGCGATGAGCGTGCGGACGGTGTAGCCCGCGGGCACGGTGACGGCGTCGGCGGTGGTGGGCGGCACGGAGGCGAAGGCGGGGGCCGGGCCCGCCAGGGCGGCGCGGGCGCCGGCGGCGTCCGCGAGCGACAGCAACGGCGCCCCCGCCATGGCGCCCAGCACCGCGCGGCGCGACAGGCGTTGGGCGATCAGGTCGCGCAGATGGGGGGCGTGTGTGGTCATGGTCGGTCCCTGACGATGCCCGGTGCGCATAGCGCGGGTTCGTGACAGCTAGACGTCGGCGGCGGGCGCTGCGGGCATGGCGCGCACCCAGCGGGGCGTGAGATCGAGCGCGCACCGCAGGTCCTCGATCGCGTCGATCTTGGCCTCGAACCGCTCCCAGTCATCGTCCTCGGCGATGGGCGCCCAGAGCGCCTCCACCTCCTCGATGACCAGCGTGGGCGGGTGCGGGCGCTGGAAGAGGCGCGCGTCGAGCCGCTCCGGCCGCACGGGCGCGCGCTCCATCAGCCCGGCGCGCACCGCCAGGAACTCTGGTTCGCCGTAGAAGGAGCCGATGGGGCTGTCGTCGGCGCGGTGGGCGCTGGCGGGACCGGCGAACCAGTCGTGGAATACCTGCGCCCACGGCGCGCCGCTGTCCGTCATCCACTGGAACAACCCCGCAAGGAAAGTGATGTCGTCGTCCAGGTCCCCCGGCTCGAGGGCAAGGCGCGCGAACATCGCTTCGCGCAGCGCGGTCTGGTAGGTGGGCGCGTAGCGGGTGAGCGCAGCCTCCAGCGTCGCCGCGGGCGCCACCAGCGAAAGAGCCGTGGCCAGCTGCGCGAGATTCCAGCCCACGGCGTGCGGCTGGCGCCCGAAGGCGTAACGCCCCTGCTGGTCGAAGTAGGCGGCGGTGAAGCCGGGGTCGCTGTGCGTGAGAAACCGCCAGGGCCCGTAGTCGAAGCTCTCGCCGGTGACGTTCATGTTGTCGGTGTTCAGCACGCCGTGCACGAAACCCGCCGCCATCCAGCCTGCGCACAGGTGCGCGCTGGCGGCGATGGCGTGCAGCAACAAGCCCTCCGCCTGCGCCGCGGGGTCGAGTTCGAGCAGATCGGGATAGTAGGCCGCCGCGCAATGCGCCACGAGGGCGGCCACCCGGTCGGGGCGCTCTTCGTAGGCGTGGCGCTGGAACGTGCCGAAGCGGATGTGGCTGTGGCCCAGCCGCGTCAGCACCGCCGCCCGGGTGGGCGAGGGCTCGTCGTTGCGGGTCAGCGCCTCGCCCGTCTCGAACACGGCGAACGGCTTCGATGTGTAGACGCCCTGCGCCTCCAGCATCTGCGCGGCCAGGATTTCGCGCACCGCGCCTTTCAACGTCAGACGTCCGTCGCCCGCCCGCGACCACGGCGTCTGCCCGGAGCCCTTGGTGGCCAGATCGAGCAGGCGGCCCTCGCGGTCGCGCAGCTGCGCGAACAGGAACCCCCGCCCGTCGCCGAGGTCGGGGTTGTACACGCCGAACTGGTGGCCGTGGTACCGCATGGCCAGCGGCTGGGGCATGTTGCCGGGCAGCGGCTCGAAGCGGGCGAAGTGGGCCTCGAACGCCGCCGCGTCCAGCCCATCGAGCCCGATCTGCGCGGCCCAGCGGTCGTTGCGCCAGCGTAGCACGGGCGCTGGGAACCGCGCCGGCGTGACGGGGTCGGAAAAATCGGGGCCAAGGTCCGCGAAGCGGGCGGCGGAGGATGCGATGGGGTGCGCCATGGGTTTGACGTGGAGCGCGGATATGGTCTTTGGGCAACCCCGCGCCGGGACACGTCTGGAGGAGTACATGAAGGCGGAGACGTCCATCGCGCCGATCGCGGCCCAAGGCCGGCGGCGGGACCGCGGAGCCGTCCGCCTGGCGGCGACCTTGCTCTGCCTTGCGGCGGCCGCGTGCGGCGCAGATCGCGGGGGCGACGGCGAGAGCGCCGCTGCGAAGGCCGCGGAGTCCGCCCGCGCGCTGGTGGAAGCCGCCGCCGATCCGTGCACGGGCGCCGAGACGGGGTACGTCCAGGCGCTGTGCGGCGATCCGGACCTGTCCCCGCTGGTGGGCCAGATAAGGGAGGAGCTGGTGGAGGCGGCGGGCGCGCTGGCGTCCACGGAGGGCGCCCAGACGATGGCGCAGGGCCAGACGCAGTGGCTGGACGCCACCCGGCTGGCGTGCGGCGTCGGCGATGGCAAGCTCCCGCTCACGCCGGAGCAGAAGACGTGCATCAAGACCTCCCTCGAAGCCCGCGCGCGCGCCGCGCAGGAGGCCGTGAAAAAAGACGGCGGCTACCTGTTCCAGACGGTGGAGATCAACCGCGCCGTGGCGTTGCCGGCCGATGCGTCGGAATTCTCCGAGTTCGGCGTCTTCGCCATCACCAAGGAAATCCGCTATCCGCGCATTGAAGGCGACACGCCCCAGATCAAGCGCTTCAACGAGCTGATGGCCCAGCGCCCCGTCTACGGCGCCCAGGACCAGACCAGCGAAGTGGTGGACTACAAGATCGCCTACGCCGGCGCTGAGCTGGTGAGCGTGCGCTTCGCAATGATGGAAAACGCCCTCGGCGCCGCCCATCCCAGCGACAGCGAGAAGGTGGTCACCGTGGTGATGGCCACGGGCGAGCCGCTGAAGGAGACGGACGTGTTCGCCGCGCCGCCGGCGCAGTGGCGCGCCGAACTGGTCAAGCGCGCCCGCGCTGACCTGCTCAAGCAGATCGTGGAGCGCGGCGGCGCGCGCGAGCTGCCGGACGCGGAGCTGGCCGACACCGCCGTCAAGACCAAGAACTGGCTGATCACCGAGGACGCGCTGGTGCTGGTGTTCCCCAGCGAAAGCATAGGCCCGCGCGTGCTGGGCGGCTTCGAGGTGAAGATTCCTTGGACCGATCTCGCCCCGCTCCTGAACCCCAACGCGCCCGCGCCGATCCGGCGCGGATAGCAACGCGCCGGCGTCTACGCCCGGCCGCTTTCGCCGGTGAGCATGCTGGGATCAATGCCGATGGCGCGGATCGCGCGGGTCCATTTCTTGTCGTGCGCGTCGTCGAACACGATGCCGCGCTCCATCTCGCCCACCAGCCAGACGTTGTTGTGGAGCTCGCTTTCCAGCTGCCCTGCGCTCCACCCCGCATAGCCCAGCGCCAGCACGTAGCGCTCCGGCGTCGCGCCGGTCTCCGCCAGCGCCTCCAGCACGTCGCGCGTGGCGGTGAGGGACAGCTCCGGCGAGACGATCTGGGTGGCGTCGCCGGCGTCGAAATCAGGCGAGTGCAGCACGTAGCCGCGGTCCGGCTTCACCGGGCCGCCCTCCAACACCGGGCGCTGCGCGATGGGGCCCGGCGCGTCGACGCCGAGGTGCTCCAGCACGTCGCCCAGGGTGATCTCTTCCTTGATCTTGTTGACCACGAGGCCCATCGCGGCCTCGGGCGTGTGCATGCACATCACGATCACCGACCGCTCGAAGCGAGGGTCGCCGATGCCGGGCATGGCGATGAGGATCTTGCCGGTGAGAGAGCCGTCCATGCATCCTGCATAACGGCGGGCGCAGCCGCCGCAAGCGCAATCGTTCCGGCTTTGGCGCGCGCGCGTGACCGTGTAGAAGCGCCCGGCGATTTCCCGAACCCCGCCATCCCCGCAGGAGCACCCCATGATCAGCGTCGGCGACAAGCTTCCCGAAGCCACCTTCATCGCCGCCACGGCGGACGGGCCCAAGCCCATGACCTCGGCGGAGGTGTTCGCCGGCAAGACCGTGGCGCTCTTTGCGGTGCCGGGCGCCTTCACGCCCACGTGCTCGGCCAAGCACCTGCCCGGGTTCCGGGACAAGGCGGGCGCGCTCAAGGGCAAGGGCGTGGACCTGATCGCCTGCACCAGCGTCAACGACGCGTTCGTGATGGGGGCCTGGGGCAAGGATCAGGGGGTGGGCGACGACATCCTGATGCTGGCCGACGGCAACGGCGCCTTTGCGCGGGCGATCGGCCTGGACATGGACGCCTCAGGCTTCGGCATGGGCCCGCGGTCCAAGCGGTATTCCATGCTGGTCAAGGACGGGGTGGTGGCGGAACTCAACGTCGAGGACGGCGGGGAGTTCAAGGTGTCCAGCGCGGACTATCTGCTCGCCCAGCTGTAACGCTGCGGTCAGTCCCGCGCGCGGTCCATCACCGCGCGCAGGACGGCCAGGCGCGGCGCCAGCTCGCCCAGCAGGCCCTCCGGCAGCGCCTGCGTCAGCGCGGCGAGGTCCGGGCCGAGGCGGGCGATGGTCTCTTCCCGCGTCTTGAGGCCCTTCGGCAGCAGCCGCACGATCTTGGCACGCCCGTCGGCGGCGTCGGCGTCCACGCGCACGAGCCCCGCCGCCTCCAGCCGCTGCAGCGTGTTGGTCATGGCGCCCTTGGTCACCTGGAAGGCGCGCGCCAGCCGCGCGGGGCTCCACTCTCCCGGTAGGCGCGCAAGGTGGTTGAGCACGCCGAACCCCGCCGCCGACACACCCTCAGGCATGCCGCGCTCCATCGCCGCCCGCGACAGCTGCGCGATGATCGCGATCTCGTTCAGCACGCGCGCCAACGGGGGGTCGCTCTCGGGATACTGCAAGCTCGGCTGGGTCATGCGCGCAGGTGTTCGTCCAGGCCGCGCCGGGGCGTGGGCTTCACCGTCTTGCCATATCCGATGCGCGCCAGCATCTGCACCGGCGCCGCAGCCGTCCCGCCCAGCATCGACTGCTGTTCGGCGTACAGGTCGGCCATCTCGGGGTATTCCTGCAGCGCCATGCTCCATGGATGCATGGCGAGGCCGCGGGCCGTCGCCGTCAGGTTCATGCGCGCGTAGGCCCGCCCGGCGGCGATCTGGGTGGCGCGGGTGTTGTCGGCGCTGCGAAGCCAGATGAATGCGGGGGCGGTGTCGGCCAGCTTCTTCCATATCGTCGCGCCCTGCTTGTTGGCGTCGGAGTTCGGGTCGAGCAGGGCGTCGCGGGTCAGGAGGCCGGTGGCCTTCATCACCTCGATCGCCGGCCCCTCCAGCACCAGGCCGTCGCGGTGCCGGGCGATCTCGGCGGCCCCTATGCGCATCACCTCGACGCTCTCCTTCAAGGCCGCCGGCGTCCGCGCCTCGCGGGTCCAGCCGCGCCACACCAGATCGCGCATCCGCGCCACGCCCTCAGGGTCGGTGCGGTAGCCAGTGGCGAAGCCGGACGCTGCGGCGGCCACGGCGGCCAGGTCGCCCTCCGCCGGGACGCGGGCGGGATCGAACGGCTGGCGGTTCGTGCGGCGCGCGGTGATCTGGGCGAACAGCGGATCGCGCGGGGCGGCGGGGTCCTTCACCAGCCGGATGTGCGCCACGGGCCGGGCGTCCAGCACCGGTTGCGGCTCGCCCTCCGGCCACAGCGTGATTTCAGCGCGGTGGCCGGTTTCGCGGGCGGCGAGGTCGAGCAGTTCGAGGAAAGCCCCGCAGCCAAGCACGATCTGGCGGTTCGGCGGATCCGTGGCGGGCAGGAGGCGGGTGAGGTCGGCCGTGAGCACGATCTCGTCTTGGCCGGGCAGCGCCACCAGCCAGGGCTGCATGTTGTGCGGGTTGGGGGCGAGGATGGCGTGGGCCAGGGCGTGACGGCGGGGATCGGTCTCGCCGGCGCCCGGCGTCCGCCAGGCGGCGGCCGGGTCGGGCAGGCCGGACGGCGCGCAGGCGGGAAGCGCCGCCAGTGCGGCGCTCGCCGTGAAGAATTCCAGGATGTGGCGGCGCGTCGGCATGGCGGACCTCATTAGTTCATCGTTGAACCAATATGGTTCAACAGTGAACGAAATGCAAGAGCTATCTAGCGCAGGGTCCGGATGGCGGCGCGGGCGAGGCCGTCGGCGCGCTCGTTCATGGGGTCGCCGGCATGGCCCTTCACCCACTTCCACTCCACGGTGCGGGCGCCGGCGGCGGCGTCGAGGCGCCGCCAGAGATCGACGTTCTTAACCGGCTCGCGCGAGGCGGTCTTCCAGCCGTTCTTCTTCCAGCCGTGGATCCACTGGGTGAGGCCGTTCTTCACGTACTGGCTGTCGGTGTGCAGCGTCGCGCGCGCGCCGGCGGGCAGCGATTCCAACGCCGCGATCGCGCCCATCAGCTCCATGCGGTTGTTGGTGGTGGCGCGTTCGCCGCCGGAGAGTTCGGTCTCCGCGCCGTCGATCACGACGATCGCGCCCCACCCGCCAGGCCCCGGATTGCCGCTGCACGCGCCGTCCGTCCAGATGTCGATTCGCTGGGTCATGACGGCGGTGTAGCCGACCTCGCCCCCGTTGGGGTAGCGCAAGGCCATGACCGACGCAGCGTTCCCACGGATGACCGCAGACGAGTATCCCGCCCGGCGGCGAGGGACGCGAAGAGTGCGCTGAGCTGGCCGAGGGCGTGCCGCGTTCGGACAACTTGGCGGCTAACCGCCATAGTCCGCCGCGCTCCTCGCCCGCCGGTGAAATGCGAGTTTGTCGGCGTACTCCAGCGGGTCCTTCGGACGCACGAGCGCGCCGTGGGGTGTGTCGTCCCAGGCGCGGAGGCGGGTGGCCAAGAAGCGGAGTGCGGCGCCGCGGGCGAGCGTGGGCAACGCGGCGCGTTCTGCGGCGCTCAACGGGCGCACGCTTTCGTAGCCCGCGATCAGCGCCTGGCCTTTCGTGAGGTTGAAGCTGCGGTCGGGCTCGAAGGCCCAGGCGTTGAGCGCCACGGCCACGTCGAGCGCCAGCATGTCCTCGCAGGCGAAGTAGAAGTCGATGACGCCACGCGCCTCGTCGCCGAGGAAGAGGGAGTTGTCGGGGAAAAGGTCCTCGTGGATGATCCCGCGCGGCAGGCCCGTGGGCCATGTGGCCTCCAGCGCCGCAAGGTCCGTCTCGATCAGCGCGGCGAGGCCGGGGCTGAGGCTGTCCGCCAGCGCCAGCCGCGGCCGCAGGATCGCCCCCCAAGCGTCCACGGAAAGCGCATTCGCCCGCGTCATGGCGAAGCCTTCGAGCGCGCGATGCATCTCGGCGATCTTGACGCCGATGGCGCGGCACTGCGCCACGTTGGGCCGCCGCGGCGAGACGCCGGTGAGGAACGTCACGATGGCGCAAGCCTTGCCGCGCACCTCGCCGAGCAGCGCGCCGCCCTTCGTGGGCATGGGCTGCGGCGCCGGAAAGCCCTTCTGCGCAAGCCGCTCCATCACCGCCATGAAGAAGGGCAGATCGTCCTTCGCCACGCGTTTTTCGAAGATCGTCAGGATGAAGCGCCCGGCGTCCGTCTCGAGATAGAAGTTGGAATTCTCCACGCCCTCCGCGATGCCCTTGAACGCGCGGGCGACGCCGAGGTCGTAGGCGCCGAGCAGCGTGGCGAGCTCGTCGTCGGTGAGGTCGGTGTAGACCGCCATGGCCGGGCAGATACCATGGGCGCGCCGCAGCGGCGAGGGCCGCGCGCGGCGACGGGAGAGCAGGCGATGGCGGCACGGCATGGCGTCTGGCGCGCGGCGGCGCTTGCGCTCTTGTGCCTTGGGGCCGCGGGACCCGGCGCCGGGCCGGCGGCGGCGCAGCGCGCGGGTGCGGAGGCGCTGCCTGAGGGCCCCGTGGTGATTCTCGCCGTGGCGCGGGCCGACGGTATGGACGCCATGGCGGCCGGGCGTCACGCTCCGGGCGGCCCGGCGCGCCCCCGCACGCTGCGCTTCTTCTTCGCCGGCCCCGCCGATGAGGCGCGGTGTGCGGTTCTACGCCGGTACGCCCTGCCCAACCCCGACGTGATCGACGCGCGCACCGGACTGTGCGCGCCCGCCGGCGATTTCGCGCCGACGCCGCCCGTGGAGGGAATTTGCTACGGCCTGCCACGCTATCCCGGTCCTGGCAGGACCATCTCGCGCGCGGAAACCGCGGTGCGCCGCGCGCGGGAAAAGGAAACGCTTGCGTCACCGCCCATGGGGCCTCGCTTCATCGTCGATCCCGCCCGTCAACCCACGGCCGCTGCGCCCGCGCGCTATCTCTACGCCGTCAGCCGCCATCAACCGGGCCATGTGTCCCCGGCCTATCTCGACACGCTCGATGTCTTCGGCGGAGGCTCCTTGCCCAGCGTCACGTCCGCGGGCGCGCGGTTCGGCGTGGCGGCGGTGTCTTCGGGCCTTGCGTTCCATCGCGAGGACGCCCGCCTGCTCGTTGTCGGACCGGTGCGTCTGCGGCGCGATGGCGGCGCCTGGCGCGTCACCGTCGCCGAGGACGAACGCCCCGCGCTGAGCGCGGAGATCGCGCGGCTCTATGGCGTCGATCCGGCGTCGATCGCGTTCGCGCGGACGATCGAAACGATGCGCCCGATGTGCGCGCCCCTGACGCAGACCGGCGACGTCGCGGCGAGGCTTCTCTCCGGCGCCCGCTAGAGCGGGCCGTCCACGCCCAGGATTTCCCGGTTCTCGCCCAGCCGCACGACCCACTGGGCGCGTCGTCCGCCCGCCAGCATGTGGCGGGTGAGGCGTTCGTAGTGGTGGCAGAAGCGGGTCACGTTGGCGCGGACCTCCGGCGGCACCGCGTCCACGGCGACGCCGCGCAGGCCCGCCTCCTGTTCCAGCCGCCAGCGGGGGACCACGTCCCACGACGGCGCGGCCAGATGCACGAAGGCGTCGAACCGGTCGAAGAAGGCCGCGTAGGGGCCCTCCAGCTGCGCGTTGGCGTGCGTGCGCCAGCGGCCGTCGGCGTCCTCGTCCAGTTCGAGATCGTTGACGGGCATGTCCAGCGCGTCGGCGGGCTCGGGCGCAGCGCCCATGCACCAGCCATCCACCAGTTGCACGTTGGGGGTGCCCTCGAACAGCGGCCATTCGGCGGCGGGCACGCGGTGGTCGGCCAGCTTGTCGAAGCGCGGCAACGGCGTGCGGTCGCGCGCGCGGGCGTCGGCGAGTTTCAGCAGCGTGCGTTTGGCGAGTTCGAGATCGTGCGTGCCCGGCGGGCCGCGCACCTTGAACAGCGGCGACACCGACGCCGCCAGCGCCTTGCGCTCTGCGGTGGCCAGATAGACGTCGTCGAGCGAGAAGTGCGCGATCTTGGGGTTCTGCTTCGCCCAGGCGCGCGCCGCCGTGGTCTTGCCGGAGCCCTGCGCGCCGGAAAGCCCGATGCGCACCGTGCGCCGCAGCGTCTGGATCAGGTCGCGCGAGACCATCTCCAGCAGGGTGACGATCTCGCCGGTGTCCGGCGCCGTCACGCCAGCACGCGCGGCAGCTTGAACACGACGTTCTCGTCGGTCACGCGCACTTCCTCCACCCGCGCCTCGAAGCGCGCCGAGAGCGCGGCGATTAGGCCCTCCACGAGGTCCTCGGGCGCGCTGGCCCCCGCGGTGACGCCGACGGCGCCGACGCCTTCCAGCCAGGCCCAGTCGAGGTCGTCGGCGCTTTCGATGAGGTGGGACGCCTTCGCCCCCGCCCGCAGCGCCACCTCCGCCAGCCGTACGGAGTTGGATGAATTGGACGCCCCGATCACGAGCACGAGGTCGCTTTCCCGGGCCAGTGTCTTGACCGCGTCCTGGCGGTTGGTGGTGGCGTAGCAGATGTCTTCCTTGTGCGGGGCCGCGATCGCGGGAAAGCGCGCGCGCAGCGCCGCGACGATCTCGGCGGTGTCGTCCACCGAGAGCGTGGTCTGGGTGACGAAGGCGACGTTGTCGGGATCGCGGGGGGCGAACGCCGCCACGTCCGCCAGCGTCTCGATCAGGGTGATGGCGCCGGGCGGCAGCTGGCCCATCGTGCCCACCACCTCCGGGTGGCCGGCATGGCCGATGAGCACGATTTCGCGGCCCAGGGCGTGCAGACGCTCCGATTCGACGTGCACCTTGGAAACCAGCGGGCAGGTGGCGTCCACGTAGAGCATCGCGCGCCGCTCCGCCTCGGCGGGCACCGCCTTCGGGACGCCATGGGCGGAGAACACCACGGGCCGGTCCGTGGGGACTTCGTCCAGCTCCTCTACGAACACGGCCCCCAGCCGCTCCAGCCGCTCCACCACATGACGGTTGTGGACGATCTCATGGCGCACGAAGACCGGCGCGCCCCACTTCTCCAGCGCCCGCTCCACGATCTGGATCGCGCGGTCGACGCCTGCGCAAAACCCCCTCGGGGCGGCCAGCAGGATGCGCAAGGGGGGCCGGGCGTGTGCGGAGTGAGGTGAACCGTCCATCGGCCATCCTTACGGCGTGATCGTGTTGCGGGGTAGGGCCGCCGCTTGTATCACGCCCACCGGCCCGCCGGTGGCCCCGCAGCAGAACCGGTCCAGAGGGGAACCCATGAAGGTCGTCCACATGCTTGCAGCCCTCGCGGCCGTCCCCCTCGCCGCGTGCGCAGGCAATGACCGGCCGTCCCCGGAGGTCGATCCCGGGGCCCCGCCGCCGGCCCGTGAACGCACCGCCCTCGACCGCCTCCTCGGCTCCAACCCGGACGCCAACGCCGGCCCCTGCCCGCTGATGGGCGTGCTGTACGATTCCGCCCGGCTCGTGGAGTTCTCCGGGCCGGAGGAGCGGTTCTCCAACGTCGCCTTCACCGCCGAGATGCGCGGCGTGCGCGGCCTGTGCCGCTACACCGGCGCAGACCCTATAGAGATGAGCCTCGAGATCGACATGGCCTTCGGCAAGGGCCCCGCCGCGCAGGGCGCCACCCGGGTCTACCGCTACTGGGTAGCCGTCACCCGCGCCAACCTCGCGCCCATCGAGAAGCAGTACTTCGAGGTGCCCATCACCTTCCCGCGCGGCGCCGACCGCATGGCCGGCCCCCAGATCATCGAGCGGATCGTGATCCCGCGCGCCAACGACACCGTCTCCGGCGCCAACTTCGAGATCCTCGTGGGCTTCGATCTCACGCCGCAGCAGCTGGAGTACAACCGCGCCGGCAAACGCTTCCGCGTCGACGTCGGCGCCGGCAATCCGAACCAGCAGCCGCCGCAGTAGCGCGCGCAGGCCCCTCGGGCGGTCGGCATGGGCGGTCATTCCGCGCCGGTTTGAATTGCCCTAAAGCGTCCCCATGACCGATCTCGCACACACCCTCACCGCGCGGGTCGCCGCTGCGTTCGCCGCCGAGGGCCTCGATCCCGCGCTGGGCGCGGTCAAGCGGTCCGACCGGCCCGACCTCGCGGCGTTCCAGTGCAACGGCGCCATGGCGGCGGCGAAGGCGGCGGGCAAGCCGCCGCGGGCCGTGGCCGAAGCGGTGGCGGCGCGGCTTGCGGGGGCCGAGGGCGTCGCGGGCGTGGAGATCGCGGGCCCCGGGTTCATCAACATCGCGGTGACGGACGATCTGCTCGATGCGCGGGCGGGCGAAATCGCGGCCGATCCGCGCGCGGGCGCCGGCGCGGTGGCGTCGCAGCGCCGGGTCATCGTCGACTATGGCGGCCCCAACGTGGCCAAGCCGATGCACGTGGGTCACCTGCGCGCCTCGATCATCGGGGAGAGCATCAAGCGCCTGTTCCGCTTTCGCGGCGACGCCGTGTGGGGCGACGCCCACTTCGGCGACTGGGGTTTCCAGATGGGCCTGCTCATCGCGGACTTCGAGGATCGCCACGGGTCCGTCGATTCGCCGGCGGCGCAGGCCGCGCTGCGCGCCACCACGCTCGACGATCTGCTGACGCTCTATCCAGAGGCGGCGGCGCGCGCGAAGGCCGACGAGGGCTTCCGCGACCGTGCGCGCAAGGCCACTGCGCGGTTGCAGGGCGGCGACGACGCCTACCGGGCGGTGTGGTCGCACTATCGCGCTCTGTCCATGGCGGCGCAGAAGGTGGATTTCGCGGCGCTGGGCGTGGATTTCGATCTCTGGAAAGGCGAGGCCGACGTCGACCCCCTCATCCCCGGCATGGTGGCGGACCTGCGGGAGAAGGGCCTGCTGAAGCTCGACGACGGCGCGCAGGTCGTGGACGTCTCCAACGGCGAGACGCGCAAGAAGAAGCTCGACGACGGTTCCGTGGTCGAGGCGCCGTATCCGCCGCCGCTGCTGGTGATCTCCTCGGAGGGATCGGCGATGTACGGCACCACCGACCTCGCCACCATCCTGGAGCGCCGGCGGGACTTCGATTTCGACCTGTGTCTCTACGTGGTGGACCAGCGCCAGGCGGACCATTTCGAACAGGTGTTCCGCGCCGCTGCGCTGGCGGGCTACGCCCCGCGCGAGAGCCTTGAGCACATCGGCTTCGGCACGATGAACGGCCCCGACGGAAAGCCCTTCAAGACGCGCGCCGGCGGCGTGCTGCGCCTGGCCGATCTCATCGAGAGCGCGCGCGAGAAGGCGCGCGCGCGGCTGCGTGCGGACGCCATCGGCGCCGATTTCTCCCCGGAGGAATTCGAGGACGTGGCCCACAAGGTGGCGGTGGCGGCGATCAAGTTCGCCGATCTCTCCAGCTTCCGCGGCACGTCCTATGTGTTCGACATCGACCGCTTCATGAGCTTCGAGGGCAAGACCGGGCCGTACCTCCTGTACCAGGCGGTGCGGATCAAGTCGGTGCTGCGGAAGGCGGGGGAGGCGGGGCTCGCGGGCGGCGCCATCCACGCCGGCCATGCCAGCGAACGGTCGCTGATCCTGGCGCTCGACGCCTTCGACGCCGCGCTCGTCAGCGCCTACGACAAGCGCGCGCCGCATTTCCTCGCCGAGCACGCCTTCGCGCTCGCGCAAGCGTTCTCGGGCTTCTACACCCACTGTCCGATCCTGCCGGAGAAGGATGAAGGCGTGCGGGCCTCGCGGCTGGCACTGGCGCTGGCCACGTTGCGTCAGCTGGAGCTGACGCTCGATCTGCTGGGCCTTGCGGCGCCGGCGCGGATGTAGCTCAACGGCGGCTGCGGTAGATTTCGTGCTTGACGACGGCGCCGCTGCCCGCGTCGATCTCCACCTCGACGTCCAGCCCCTCGGCGGACCAGCCCTCCACCTTCCAGAGGCCGTCGCGCAGCTTCACTTCGCGCACGCGGATGAGGCCCAGCCCGCGCGCCGTCTCGATCGCCGCCTCGCGCGTCACCGTCGCGGCGACGACCTCGCCGTCGCGGCCCCCGCGGCGGGCTTCGGCCGGGGCCGGCCATGCCGTGGCGGCGAGGGCGGCGGCGCCCACGATCATTGCGGCCAGAACCGCAGGGGCGGGACGAAGCATGGAATTCTCTCCACCGGAAACGTCCCAGCCCTTTAGGATGGCAGGGCGCGGCGGGCAACCGCGCCGATGGACCGGTCCTTGGAACCGCGGGGAGGCATGCATGCGCGCTGAGGATCGGGGACTGGGGCCGTTCTGGCTCTTGTTTGCGGTGGGCTGGGCGCTGTTTGCGGTGCTCGCGCTCACCAACGGGGGGCTCGTGACGGCGGCCTCGCCGGGGGGCGTGCTGGACCATCAGGTGGCGGGCTCCGCGGCGCGGGTGGATGAGATCCAGGCGGCGTGGCGGGCCGCGGGCGCGCTGCCGGCGGCGCAGTTCGCCATCGGGCTCGATCTTGCGTTCATCGGCGTGCTGACGGCGGCGGGGACCATCGGGGGCGTGCGCATCGCGCAGGGCGCATCCGGGCCGGTGGTGCGCGCGCTTGGCGCGTTTGCGGCGGTGGCATTCCTCGCGTTCGGGCTTGCCGACTACGCCGAGACCATCGCGCAGTTCGTGCAGGTCAACGCCGCCGGCGACGACGACCTCGCGCGCCTCGCCGCGACCGCGAACCCTCCGAAGATCACGGCCTTTCTCGCGGCGCACGTGGCGCTCGCCGGCGGCCTTGCGGGGCGATGGCTCGCGCGTCGCAGGGCCGCCGGCGTCTAGCGGCGCTGTGTCTTCGCGTCAGTCGTCGATCTCCACCTCAAGGACGCGGCCCGTGCGGGCGGAGATTTCAATCTCGATCTCGCGACCGTTGCGCGTCCAGCCTTCGATCTCCCACTCGCCGTCGTCGCGCTCGACTTCCTCGATGCGGTGCAGGCCGTACCCGCGCGCGATGTCGATCGCTTCAGCGCGCGTGACGCCCTGGCTGTAACCGCCGCGCGCGTCGCGCCACGCCCCGCGGTCGTCATTGTCGTCGGCGAAAGCGGGCGTGGCGATGAGGGCGGTCGCGGCGAGCGACGCTGCGAGGAAAGACCGGATCATGGGGAAGCTCCTGACGTTGTTGCAGACGCGACCGGGATCGCCGTCGGCGCGTGAACGCGTTCTGAACAATTCGCCCCGCAGCGGGTTCCCGCGATCACACGGGAGTGAAGCGGGGTCTGCGGCGGTCACTTGGGCGTGAGGCGGTGGGATATGGGGCGCGGGCACGGAGCGGAGCACGTCGGCCTGCGGCGCCTCAGGCGTGGGCGCCCGGCGGGTCGAAAACGGGCGAAAAGGCCGCCGGTGCGCGCGGACGTCGCGCCGCGCCACTGGCCGTTTGACAGGGGTGCGGGGCCCGACCATGTTGCGCCGCAACGAACGGGCGCCGGCGCGAGTCGCCCCCGGTCGGCCATACAGACGAATCTCGCGGGAGAGACTGGCGGCGACGCCGGCCCCGAAGGCGCAACCGCCCCGGAAACGCTCAGGGCAAAGGACCGCGGGAGGATGACAACGCTGGAAAGTGCGCCGCCCCCGGTCAGGGGCGCTGCGCCGCCGACGGAGTAAGCGCCGTGCCCCAGGGCGGCGTGAATCTCTCAGGCCCAAGGACAGCGGGGGTATCCGGCGCCGTGCCGGACGCCGCCCCGAATCCGAGGACCCGATGGCCAGTACCGGACCGCTCAAAACCTTGCCGCTGGACGGCCTTTGGCGCGCCTCGGCCCGCAAGTTCGGGGAGTTCGCCGGCTACGACATGCCGCTCGAGTTCGAGGGGCTGATCCCCGAACACCAGTGGACGCGCACGCACGCCGGGCTGTTCGACGTCTCGCACATGGGCCCGTGTTTTTTCGCGCTCCCGAAGGGCCACGGGCTGGCCGGCGACGCCGCCCACCGGGCCGTGGCCGCAATCGTCGAACGCCTCGTGCCCGGCGACATCCAGGGCCTGAAGCCGGGCCAGGTGCGCTACACCACGCTGCTCAACGCGGCGGGCGGGTGCCTGGACGACCTGATGATCGCGCGGCCCGCCGAACCGGGGGCGGCGGGCGATCTCTACATCGTCGTCAACGCGGGATCGAAGGAGCAGGACTTCGCGCTCATCGCGCAGGCCGCGGGCGCGGAGGCGGCCCTGGTGCGCGCCGACGATCGCTGCCTGCTGGCGTTGCAGGGCCCGGCAGCGGAGACCGTGGCGCGGGCGGTAATCGGCGACGAGCTCGGCGCGATGGGCTTCATGCAGGTGAAGCGGTTCGACGTGTTCGGCCGCCTCACCGTCACCCGGTCCGGCTACACCGGCGAGGACGGCTACGAAATCCTGGTGCGCGCAGAGCACGCCGGCGCGCTCGCCGCTGCGCTGCTGGCCCATCCGGAGGTGAAGCCGATCGGCCTCGGCGCGCGGGACTCGCTGCGCATGGAGGCGGGCCTGTGCCTCTACGGCCACGAGCTGGACGAGACGATCTCCCCCGTCGAGGCCGACCTTGCGTGGATCATCCAGAAGCGTCGCCGCGCCGCCGGCGATTTCCCCGGCGCTGCGCGCATCCTGCAGGAGCTGGCCGAAGGGCCCGCGCGCAAGCGCGTCGGCATCCGCCCGCTGGAGCGCGCGCCCGCGCGCGAGGGCGTCGCGATCCACCACGAGGGCCGCGCCGTCGGCGTGGTCACCAGCGGCGGCTTCTCGCCCGTGCTCAACGCGCCGATTTCCATGGGCTACGTGGAGACCGCGCTCGCCGTCCCCGGAGCCCGCATCGATCTCATGGTGCGCGGCACAGCGCGCCCGGCCGAGATCGTCGCGCTTCCCTTCGTTCCCCATCGCTACAGGAAAGGCTGAGACCCATGGCTTCCCGCTACACCAAGGATCACGAGTGGGTGCGCGTGGAGGGCGATGTCGCCACCTGCGGCATCTCCGTGTTCGCCGCCGAACAGTTGGGCGATGTCGTCTACGTGGAGTTGCCCGCCGTCGGCGCGCAGGTGGAGCAAGGCGCAGAGATGGCGGTGGTGGAGAGCGCCAAGGCCGCTTCCGACGTCTACGCCCCGGTGAGCGGAGCGATCCTGGCGGTGAACGAGGCGCTGACCACGAACCCCGAGAAGGTCAACGAAGGGCCCGAGGGCGAGGGCTGGTTCGTGAAGATCCAGCTCACCAAGCCCGCCGAGCTGGACGCGCTCATGGATGAAGCGGCCTACGCGGCGTTCGCGAAGGCCTGAGGAACAACGCTCTCCCCCAAGGGAGAGCGACGGAGACACCGCATGCGCTACCTTCCCCTCACCGACGACGACCGCGCCGCGATGCTGGCGGCCGTGGGCGCGCGCTCGATGGACGATCTCTACGCCGGCGTACCGCGCGAAGCGGTGCTCGACCGGCCCGTGGCGCTGCCGGCGCACCAGGGCGAACTGCAGGTGGAGCGGCTGATGACGCTGCTGGCCTCCTGCAACCTGCCGGCGGGCAGGACCGCCTTCTTCGTCGGCGCCGGCGCCTATCGCCACCACGTGCCCGCCAGCGTCGATCACCTGATCCAGCGCAGCGAATTCCTCACCACCTACACGCCGTACCAGCCGGAGATCGCGCAGGGCACGTTGCAGGCGCTCTACGAATTCCAGACGCAGGTGGCGATGCTCACGGACATGGAGGTGGCCAACGCCTCCATGTACGACGGCTCCACCGGCATGGCGGAGGCGGCGCTGATGGCCGCGCGCGTGACGCGGCGGCGGCGCATCGTGCTTTCGGGCGGGGTTCATCCCCACTACCTCGCGACGGTGCGAACCGCGTGCGCGGGCGCGGGCCTCGACATCGTGGCGCTGCCGCCGGCGGTGGACGACGAGGCCGCCGTCGCCCGCGCGGTCAACGCCGACACCGCCGCCGTCATCGTGCAATCGCCGAACGTCTTCGGCACGATCACGGATCTGCGCGCCATCGCCTCCGCCGCGCACGGCGCGGGCGCGCTGCTGGTGGCGGGCTTCACCGAGGCGCTGGCGTTCGGGCTCATCGAGCCCGCTGGCGCCATGGGGGCCGACATCGTGGTGGGCGAGGGCCAGTCCATCGGCAACGCGCTCTCGTTCGGCGGGCCTTACGTGGGCCTGTTCGCAACGCGGGAGAAGTACGTCCGCCAGGCGCCCGGTCGCCTCGCGGGAGAGACCGTGGACGCCGACGGCAAGCGCGGCTTCGTCCTGACGCTGTCGACGCGCGAGCAGCACATCCGGCGCGAGAAGGCCACCTCCAACATCTGCACCAACTCCGGCCTGTGCACGCTGGCGTGGACGGCGCACATGACGCTGCTCGGCGCCGCCGGCCTGCAGCGGCTCGCCGCGCTGAACCATGAGGCGGCGTGCGATCTCGCCGATGCGCTCACCGCCATCGACGGCGTGGAGCTGTTGACGCCGCGCTTCTTCAACGAGTTCGCGCTCGCCCTGCCGAAGCGCGCCGATGCGGTGGTGGACGCGCTGCTCACCCGCGGGGTGATGGGCGGCGTCCCGTACCATCGGCTGACGGGCGCGCCGGGGTTCGAGAACGTGCTGCTCGTCTGCGCCACCGAAACCAACACGCCCGAAGACATCGCCGCCTACGCCGCCGCCCTTGCCGAGGTGCTCGCATGACCACGACCGTATCCGGAAACCGCGGCCTGCTGCAGGCCGAGAATCTGATCTTCGAGATCGGCTCCGAAACGCGCACCGGCGTCGACCTGCCGGCGCCGAAGGGCCGCAGCGACCGCCTGGGCGGCCTGAAGCGCACCGCGCCGCTGCCGCTGCCGGGCCTCTCAGAGCCGGAGGCCGTGCGCCACTACGTGCGCCTCAGCCAAAAGAACTACGCCATCGATCTGGGCTTCTTCCCGCTCGGATCGTGCACCATGAAGCACAACCCGCGTCTCAACGAGCGGATGGCCCGCCTGGAGGGCTTCGCCGATCTCCATCCGTTGCAGCCGGAGCAGACTGTGCAGGGCGCGCTGATGCTGATGGAGGAGCTGTCGCGCTGGCTCGTGACGCTGACGGGCATGGAGGCGGTGGCGCTCTCGCCGAAGGCCGGCGCCCACGGCGAAGCGTGCGGCATGCTCGCCATCAAGGCCGCGATCGTGGCGCGCGGCGAGGGCGAGACCCGCAAGCGCGTGCTCGTGCCGTCGTCCGCGCACGGCACCAATCCCGCGACGGCGGCCGCGTGCGGGTTCATCGTGGACGAGATCAAGGGCGACGCCGACGGGCGGGTCGATCTCGTCGACGTCACCGAGAAGCTCGGACCCGACGTCGCCGCCATCATGATGACCAATCCCAACACCTGCGGCCTGTTCGAACCGGACATCCGCAAGATCGCCGACATGGTCCACGCCGCCGGCGGCTACTTCTACTGCGACGGGGCCAACTACAACGCCATCGTCGGGCGCGTCCGCCCAGGCGATCTCGGCGTCGACGCCATGCACATCAACCTGCACAAGACCTTCTCCACGCCGCATGGCGGGGGCGGGCCGGGCGCAGGGCCCACGGTGTTGTCCGCGGCGCTCGCCCCGTTCGCGCCCGTGCCGTACCTCGTGCGCGACGGGGAGACGTTGCGTCTGGTGGAGACCGAAAGCGGCGCCGACCCCGACGCCCGTCCCTTCGGGCGCATGTGCGCCTTCCATGGCCAGATGGGCATGTACGTGCGCGCGCTCACCTACATGCTCAGCCACGGCGCCGACGGTCTGCGGCAGGTGGCGGAGGACGCGGTGCTCAACGCCAACTATCTGCTCGCGCGGCTGAAGGGCCACTTCGGCGCGCCGTTCGGCGACCGCCCGTGCATGCACGAGGTGCTGCTCGACGACAGCACGCTCAAACCCCACGGCGTGGAGACGGTCGATCTCGCGAAGGCGCTCATCGACGAAGGCTATCACCCGATGACGACGTACTTCCCGCTCGTCGTCCACGGCGCGCTGCTCATCGAGCCCACCGAAACTGAATCCAAGGCCGAGCTCGACCGCTTCGCGAATGTCCTCATCGCGCTGGCCGAGCGGGCCAAGACCGACGCCGCGCACTTCAAGGCCGCGCCGCGTCTGGCGCCCTTGCGGCGTCTCGACGAGACGCGCGCCGCCCGGCAGCCCAAGCTGCGCTGGCGGCCCGAGGAGGCGCTGCGCGCCGCTGCGGAGTAGGGCGGCTGAGGCGTCACGGCGCTGTCGCGACGCGGTGCTAGGCTCGAGCCCATGCACAAGATCGCGCTGATCAGCGATACGCATCTGTCGCCCGTCCAGGGCTTCTTCCACGCCAACGTGGCGTGCACCATCGCGGCGGTCAACGACGCGGGCCCGGACCTCGTGGTCAACTGCGGGGACCTCACGATCAACGGGGCCGACGCGGTCGACGACCTGCGCTTCGCCGCGTTCGTGCATGAGGCCGTGCGCGCGCCGCTGGCGATCATTCCGGGCAACCACGACGTGGGCGAAGAGACCGGCGCGCTCCATGTGGACCAGCCGGTCGACGCTGCGCGCCTGGCGCGCTATCGCGCGGTGTTCGGCGCAGACCGGTGGGCGCGCGATCTGGGTCCGTGGCGGCTGATCGGGCTGAACGGGCTTCTGGTGGGCTCCGGCCTCGCGGAGGAGGCCGAGCAGGAGGACTGGCTCGCCTACGAACTCATGCTCGCGCGGGACCGGCCCATCGGCGTGTTCACCCACAAGCCGCTGTGGCTGGACGGGCCCGACGGCGCGCCGCGGCCGGAGTGGACGATGGCGCCCGCGCAGCGGCCCGCCTACGCCCGCCGGTTCGCCGACGCCGGCGTGCGTTTCGTGGCGTCGGGCCATCTGCACCAGCGCCGCGCGCAGGTCTTCGATGGCGTGCTGCACGTGTGGACGCCGTCATGCGCGTTTCCCGCCGGCGAGACGCTTGCGGGCGGCGATGTGACCCTGGGCTACGCGACGCTGACGCTCGACGACGCCGGGTCCGTGGCCGCTGCGTTCGCCTCGCCCGACGGCCTGACGCCGCACGACTATGTCGCACTCAAGGGCGACGCGCCGTTCCTGAAGGATTGCCCGCCGTCTCCGCCGGACGTGGCATGGCCGTGAGCCGCCCCTTGACCCCCCTGGCGCTTCAGGCGAAGCGCGCGGCGAGTTCCTTGGCGCCCTGATCGACGAGGCGCGCCTGCGCGTCGGCGGACAGATCGCCGCGGAGGATTTTCTCCGCGGCCTCGATGGCCGCTTCGGCGGCGGCGGCGCGCACGTCGGCGGCGGCCTGCTGCTCGGCGCGGGCGATGGAGTCCTCGGCCTGCTTCTGCCGGCGCGCGATCTCGGCCTGCATCTGGGTACGCGCCTCGGCGGCGATGGCCGCGGCCTGCTCCTTGGCGTTGGCGACGATGGCGGCGGCCTCCGTCTCCGCGCGGGCGAGCTGCGCCTCGTGGCGGGCCTTGAGGGCGGCTGCCTCTTCACGCAGGCGCTGGGCGTCGGCGAGTTCGCGGGCGACGTCGGCGCTGCGCTGGTCCAGCGCGGCGGTGATCATCGCCGGCACCTTCAGGTACCAGAGCACGCCGGCGAAGATGATGAGCGCGAGGAACGCGACGAAAGTGGCGTCGACTTCGAACATCACGCGCTCCCCCTGGCCGGCCCGGTGAGGCGGGCGACGATGTCGCGCGCGAGGTCTGACGCCATGGCGCCGACGCTGGCCATGGCCTCGCCGCGCGCGGCGGCGATCCGCGTTTCCGCGGCTGCGGCCCGGGCGGCGACCTCCGCTTCCGCCTTGGCGCGATCGTCGGCGAGCCCGGCGGCCATCTCGGCGCGCATGTCGTCGACGATCTTGCGGGCGCGGGCGCGGGCCTCGGCGGTGGCGCGTTCGGCGTCGATGCGCGCCTGCTCTGCGGCGGCGCTCTCGGCGGCGGCGGAGTCGAGATCGGCCTTCACCTTCGCGGCGCGGGCCTCCACCACTTCCGCCACGCGCGGCAGCGCCACGCGGGACATGAGGTAGTAGAGCGCGCCGAAGGCAATCGCGAACCAGATGAGCTGGTGCGGAAAGAGGCTGACGTCGAACGGGGGGAACGCGCCGGCGGCGTGTTCGCCCCCATGCGCGGCGCCGTCCGCACCGTGGGGTGCTTCAGCGGCCATGGGGTGCGCGGCCCCTTACTTCGGGACGACGAACAGCAGCAGGAGCGCGATCAGCAGCGAGAAGATGCCCAGCGCTTCCGTCACCGCGAAGCCGAAGATCAGGTTGCCGAACTGGCCTTGCGCCGCCGACGGGTTGCGCATCGCGCCTTCGAGGAAGGAGCCGAAGATCGAGCCCACGCCGATCGCGGCGCCGAGCATGCCGAGGCAGGCCAGGCCCGCGCCGATGTATGCTGCTGCAGTTGCGTCCATGATTTCAAGCTCCTTGGTCTGTTTCGGCGGTGATGGCGGGGGGAACGGGCGGTGTCTAGTGGTGGCCCGGGTGAAGCGCGTCGTTGAGGTAGATGCAGGTGAGCAGGGCGAACACGTAGGCCTGGAGGAACGCCACCAGGAACTCGAGCGCGTAGAGCGCCACGGTCATGGCCAGCGGCAGCACGGATCCCAGCACGCCCACGAAGCCCGCCGCCGCCATCATGGGCACGAAGCTGGCGAACACCTTCAGCAGCACGTGGCCCGCGAAGATGTTGGCCCACAGGCGCACCGCGTGGCTCAGCGGGCGGGAGAAGAAGGAGATGATCTCGATCAGCGTCACGAACGGCACGATGGGCGCCGGCACGCCGGAGGGCACGAAGAGCTTCAGGAAGCCCAGCCCGTTCTTGGCGAAGCCCACGATCAGCACCGTGGAGAACACGATGAGCGCGAGCGTGGCGGTGATGACGATCTGGCTGGTGGTGGTGAACCAGTAGGGGAACATGCCCAGCATGTTCGCCATCAGGATGAACATGAAGAGCGAGAACACGAGCGGGAAGAACTTCTTCACGCCCTCTTCGCCGGTGGTGTCCTTCACCATCGTGTGGATGAAGCCGTAGACGGTTTCGGCGGCCACCTGCAGGCGGCCCGGCGCCATCGCCTTGGGCGCCATGGCGCGGGTCATGAACAGGGTCGCCAGGCCCGCGCCGGCCACCATGAACAGGCTCGCGGTGGAGAAGGACGCATCGATCCCGTTGATCGCGAACGGCGCGAACCGCTCGATCTGGAACTGGTGCATCGGGTCGTTGGCCACGGCCGCCTCAATCGCTCAGTCGTCGGCGTCGTCCGGAACGGACGGCGCCTTGGGATCGACCGGATTGGCGCTCGCGTAGCTGCGGGCCACGCGCACCACGTTGACGACGCCCGCGGCGAACCCCGCGGTGAGCCCGATGACGAGACCCCAGGGGTTGGTGTGGAGCCAGTAGTCCACGCCGTAGCCCGCCCCTGCGCCGACCAGCACCGCCGCGCCGAATTCGCCCCCGAACCGCATCGCCAGGCTGGCGGCGCTCGTGTCCTGCCGTGGAGCGAGCTTGCGGGCGTGGGCGGCCCGGGCTTGCTCCACCCTGGCGCGCAGCGCGTCCGTATCGTTCGGAGCGCCGCCGGGGGGTGGGTCGGTATCGGCCATGAAACGGTCGATGCGCCACTGATGGCGCACCGTCGTTCGGCCGCCCTTCGCAAACGCGGGCGGAAACTATGGCGCGTGACAGGGAGTGTCAAGAAACGGGTGGTGGCGCGAAAAGCCAATGAATTCATACGTATAACAACATGCGACGTTTGGCGTCGTCCGGCGTGCGGGCGCGTCCGCCGAATCGGGGATTCGCCGGTGAGGGTCGCGGGCCGGAGCGCGGGCCTCCGGCCCGCAGTTTTTTGAACGATGAAGCGGACCGGAGGTCCGCGGTCCTCCTCACGACGAGTCGTGTGCGGGCGCGGCGACGTCGGCCACATCTGCGCACGCCGTCGCAAACGTCCGCACGAGCACGAGCGCTGCGGGGCGGAACCCGCGCTGCAGTTGCTTGGCGACGCGCGCGGCGTGCCGGTCGAGTGCATCGAGCAGCGCGTGAAACGCTTTGAGCCGCGCGCGGATGGAGCCGCGTGCGCGCGGAATCCAGCCGCAGACGAGGCGCTCCACGCTGGCGCGGGAGTCCTGTCGGCGAAAGCCGGGCGGGGCGGCGCTCGCATAGGCGCCAGCGGGCGCACCGGGCGGCGGGCCGAGCTGCGCGAGCGCCATCATCACGACGAGCTTGCGCGCGTCGCGCTCGGCGGCGGCGAGTTCGGCGCGGATCCAGATCCGCGTCGACCGGTCGAGCCAGCGATCCCCCACAACCTCCAGCGCCCACGCCGCGAACGCCCACAGCCACCCGCGCATCGCGAGCGCGATGCGGTGGAGGCGG
>JANRIM010000154.1:0-13071 GCA_033764865.1 Hyphomonadaceae bacterium | reverse complement strand
AACGCCGGGCGACGCGCCCGCGGAGGCTGCGGCGCAAGCCGTCGCCGCAAAGCCGGCGGCGCCCGAAGCCGCAGCGCTCGCCGTCCCGGTCGCAGCGCCGCCCAAGGCCGCCGCCGTCGACGCCGTCGCGGAGCCGCTGCGCGCCTCCACCCGCGGCCGCGCCGCACGCACCGAGGACGCCGCCCCTGCTGCGGACGCCAAGTCGCCCGCGGCCCCAACGCCTGCGGCGCCGGCGTCCACGCCGCAAGCCCGACCCGACGCCGCCGCCGCGACACTCGCCGCCGCGCAGCCCGCGTCAGCGCGGCCCGAGACGTCGCCCACGCCTGCCGCGCTCACCGACGTGACCGCCGCTGCGCATGATGCGCGCCGCACTGCTGAGGCTGCGCCGTCGGCGGTCTACCGCCCGCCGACGGTGGCGCAGACCGTGGCGCAGCATGTCATCCGTCGCTTCGAAGGCCAGTCCACGAGCATCGAGGTGCGCCTCGATCCCGCGGAGCTGGGCCGCGTGAACGTGAAGCTCGACGTCGGGCCCGACAGCCGCGTGACGGCGGTGGTGGCGGCGGACAACCCCGCCACGCTGTCCGATCTCATGCGCTCGTCGCGGGAGCTGGAGCGGGCGCTGGAGTCGGCGGGCCTCGAGCTCGCCTCTGGCGGATTGTCCTTCGACCTCACCGATCGGCGCAGCGCCTTCGCCGACAACGAGAGCGGCGACGCCGGCGCGAAGAGCGGCGACGCCGCCGGCGCCGCCGAGGCCTCCGCCGCGGGCGCGCCCGCCAGCCGGCCCTTCGGCCTTGAATCCTGGCGCGGCATCCGCGTCGACGTCACTGTCTAGGAGCAGCGCCCATGACCATCGACGCGATCACCGGGGCCGGCGCGCAGGCCACAGCGCTCTCGCGCGCGAAGCTTTCGGAGAACTTCGACACGTTCCTTACGCTGCTGACGGCGCAGCTCTCCAACCAGGATCCGCTCAATCCCGTGGACTCCGCCGCGTTCACGCAACAGCTCGTCCAGTACAGCCAGGTGGAGCAGCAGATCGAGACCAACGATCAGCTGAAATCCCTGCTCGACCAGAGCGCCGCCTCCAGCGGGGCGGCGGCGGTGGCCTACATCGGCAAGAGCGCCGTGCTCGATTCCGATGCGACCACGCTCGCCGACGGCGCCGCCTCCTGGGCCTACGACGTCTCCGGCGCCTCCGGCCCCGTCAAGCTGTCGGTGCGCGACGCCGGCGGCAAGGAAGTCTTCGCGATGACCGTTCCGGCGGCGTCGGGCGGCCAGGTCTTCAACTGGGACGGCGAGAACGCCGCAGGCGTCGCCCAGAAGGACGGGGTCTACCGCCTGGCGATCACGGCGTCGGACTCCGACGGCGAGGCCATCGCGCCGGTGATCAACGTCACGGAGACGATCACCGGCATCGACTTCGCCACCGCCTCCCCCACGCTGATCACCGTCAGCGGCCAGCGCAATTTCGAGTCCATTCTCACCATCAGGAACTAACCGGAGCAGACCGATGAGTATCTATACCGCCATGCGGTCGGGCGTTTCGGCCCTCGCCGCCAACGCCAGCGCGATGGCCGTGATCTCGGACAACATCGCAAACCTGAACACCGTCGGCTACAAGCGCGGCATCACCGACTTCACGGCGATGCTGAACAGCCAGACGAACGGCTCCACCTACAATGCGGGCGGCGTCCTGTCGTCGACGCGCCGCCTCGTGGATGTGCAGGGGTCGCTCGAGCAGTCCCGTTCCACGACGGACCTCGCCGTCGCGGGCGACGGCTTCTTCGTCGTCTCGGAAAACGATCTCCCCCTCACCAACGGCGGCAGCGTGGCCTTCACCCGCTCCGGCTCCTTCAGCGTCGATGCTGCGGGATACCTGAAGAACGCCCAGGGCTTCTACCTGCAGGGGTGGCCCATCCAGGCGGATGGTTCGGTGGCGTCGAGCCCCACGAGCCTCTCCACCCTGTCGCCCATCAACGTGGCCGACGTCTTCTCCACCGCAGAGCCCACCGCCAACGTGACGCTCACCGCCAACCTCGACTCCACCCAGGCCCAGTACGCCGACGTCACCCAGCCTTACGACGTCGGAGACCTCGCCTCCGGCGTCATCGCCCCGCACTTCGAGAGCAGCATCGAGATCTTCGATAGCCTTGGCGCGCCGCGCACCGTGGCGGTGGGCTTCCTGAAGTCCGCGCCGAACGTCTGGCAGGTGGAGGTCTACACGCGCCCCGCGTCCCTGGTGGGCACGGCGGGCGGCCGGGTCGCCAACGGGACGATCACCTTCGACAGCACCGGCGCCGTCCAGGGCGTGACGGGGCCGCTGGGTGGGCCGTTCCTGATCGACTGGGACGCAAGCACCGGCGCCGCCGACCAGACGCTGACCTTCGACCTGGAGGACAGCCTGTCCCAGTTCGCCACCAGCTACTCGGTGACGACGGTGGTGGCCGACGGGGTGCCGCCCGGCAACCTGGCGGGGCTTGTGGTGGAGGACAGCGGCTACCTGACGGCGCAGTTCTCCAACGGCCGGTCGCGCGCGCTCTACCAGATTCCGCTGGCGACATTCCTGAACCCCAACGGCCTCCTGCCCGACCGGGGCGGGGTGTTCCGCACGACGCTGGAGAGCGGGCTCTACAACATCAACGAGTCCGACGCCGGCGGCGCGGGCCGCATCGAGAGCAACGTGCTGGAAGCCTCCAACGTCGACCTCGCCCAGGAGTTCACCAGCATGATCACCACCCAGCGCGCCTACTCCGCCTCCTCCAAGATCATCACCACCGCGGATGAAATGCTTGAAGAGTTGCTGAGAATTAAGCGGTAGCGGCGAGTATTGAGGACGGGCGCGAAGATGAGTTCGCGCCCGTTCCAAAATGAAACGCCTCATTAATCTCGCTTAACTTCGGCTTTTAGCCGGATTTTCATGCCCTCTGTGTATAACGGCTCAACTAACCCAAGGAGTAGGCGCGATGCAGAAGCAACGCCGCTATGATGGGGTGGTCATGGGCCCGGACGGGAACCCGATCACCCTCGACGATCTGCCCCCCAGCGGCACCACACGCTGGGTCATCCGCCGCAAGGCGGAAGTGGTCGCCGCCGTCCGCGGCGGGCTGCTGTCTCTGGAGGACGCGTGCAAGCGCTACAGCCTCACGGTCGAGGAGTTCGACGGCTGGAGAAAGTCGATCGAGCGTCACGGCCTGCCGGGCCTGCGCACCACGCGCATCCAGCACTACCGGGTCGGCGAGACCTGAAAACGTTAAAGGGCCGGGCGGCGATGCCCGGCCTTTTGGCGCGATCGAGCCCCGCTCTCGCGCCCCTGCGCGCCCGCCCCTTTTTGCCCCGCCCAGCGCGTCCGGCGCCGGCGAGAGCCCTCGCGCGGCGTACCGTGGCATGACCTTTCGGCGGCGTGACATTCGCTAACTCGTGTCGTCGCGCACCGGGCCAGCGACCGCCGCGACGAGCGGCGCGCACGCCAGCGCCGGCGGCGCGAACGCCGGGGGTGCGAAGACGCCCCCCAGCCGCGCCCGCAGCAACCCGTCCGCGCGCCGCGCCAGGTGGCGCATCGCCCTCACCGGATCGCGCGCGATCCATTCCATGCGCGCGATGCGCTTCTCCACGGTGGCGTCGTCCTCGCCCGCGTAGGCCAGGGCACGGCCACGCGAGAGCCACCGCCGCGCCATGCGCGCAAACCCGCCCCGCGTCCGCCCCCGCATCGCCGCCACGCGCCGCACGCACGCCGACGACGCGCCGAACAGCGCGGTGAGCAGGGCGATGAGCCAGGCGATGATGTCGAAGGGGGGCGGCGTCTGCGGGTTCATGGGCGCGAGCATACGCGAGGTTCTGGGGGTGTCGGATTGGGCGGGGCGCACTCCACCAGGCGCCGGCGCGGCCAAGCGTTGGCGCGCACCGGAAACTTTTTTCGCACTGGCCGCGCTCTCCGCCCGCCCGTGCTGGATTGACGGGAGCGCGGTCACGCTGACGCTCAACGAGTGGTGACCTCCCTCCCCTCAATGGGGAGGGTGGCCTGAGCGCAGCGAAGGTCGGGTGGGGTGATCGTGGCGTTGGCCGGCCGAAAGGCGCGCAAGGCGACAGCGCCATCGTTAGTCTCACGCCCACGCATCGTGCGCGCGCCCCACCCGTCGCGCGCAAAGCGCGCGCCACCCTCCCCATCGAGGGGAGGGAGAGCGTTCCCCTAAAGATCGAGCTCCGACTGGTCCTCGGACTCTTCGCGGGCGGCGGCCTTGAACCCCCGCTCCATGTGCGGGATTTGCGGCTTCTGGCCGGCGCCCTGCCCGCGCCGCCCGGCTGCACGCGCGGCGCCCCCGATAACACTTGCGTTATCGGCCGTTTGGCGCGCGACGGCGTCCTTGAACGGCGCGGAACCTTCGCCACTTCCTTCACGTGCGGGCCGGGCCCCTCTGACATGCGACGCCGCAAGGCGCGCCTGTGATGTCGGACCGCATCGGGAGCATCCCGGTGTCGGCTCGGCGTATCCACACCCGAAATCCGCAACGCCGCTCCCGCCACACCAGAACGAGAGGAGCGTCATGTCCCCCCGATATCTTCATGTCCTCGCCTACCGGCGCGCGGCGATCGAGGCCGCCATCGACGAGGAGCGCGCGCGCGTGCACCCGAACTGGGCCCGCCTCGCGACGCTGAAGAAGATGCGCCTGCACCTGAAGGACCGTCTCCACCGCCTGCTGGCGATGGCGACGCGCACCGTCGACGGGCCGAGACGAACGACCGTGGGCGAACGCCGCCGTCGCCTGCGCGCCCGATCCCGATAACGCAGCACAGGAGCCATGACATGCCTCTGATCCAATCCCCCATCGACGGCCAGCCGATGCGCCAGGTTGTGCGCTACGGCATCGAGTTCGACGTCTGCGCCTCCACCGGCGGCGTCTGGCTCGACCGGGGCGAACTTGAAAAACTCATCGCCTTCGTGACGGAGGAAGTGCGCGCGCAGGATGCGTCCGCATCGACGCGCGAACGCTATCGCCCGTACGAACCGCGCCAGGGCTTCGACGAGGACGACGACGACCGCCGCCATCGCGGCGACCGTCGCGGGAAGTCCCGCCTGACCGACCTGTTCGACTTCTGATCCGCACCGACGCCTGCGACGCGGGCGCCGCCGTCTCCACCGGCGGCGCCCGCTGACGCAGCGTTCCGCCCCACCGCCCCCACCGCTGCAACGGGACGTCCCATGGATTTCGCCGCGTCGTTTCTGTCCGCCCCGTTTCTCGGCAAGGAAACGTGGATCTGGCTTGCCTTCATCGGTGCGGTCGTCGCGCTGCTGGCCTTCGATCTCGGCGTGGTGAACCGGAAGGACCATGAGATCGGCGTGGGCGAATCCCTGCGGCTCTCCGCGCTCTACATCGCCATCGGGCTCGGCTTCGCGGGCGTCATCTGGCATCTCTACAAAACCGACGATCCCGGCGCGTCGATCGACGCGCAGCTGCTCGCGGTCAGCGGCGCGGAGCGCGCGTGGACGGCCGTCCAGCTCTACCTGACGGGCTTTGCGGTGGAGAAGACGCTGGCGCTCGACAACGTCTTCGTCATCTCGCTCGTCTTCACGTATCTGGCCATCCCGCGCCTCTACCAGCACCGCGTGCTGTTCTGGGGGATCATCGGCGTGATCGTGCTGCGCGCGCTGATGATCGGCCTGGGCGCTGCGCTGGTGAGCCAGTTTTCCTGGGTGCTGTACCTGTTCGGCGCGTTCCTGATCCTCACCGGCGTCCTGATGCTGCGCAAGGGCGACGCCGACCCCGACATGGACAAGAACAAGGTGCTGATCTGGCTGAAGCACCGGATGAACGTTACGCCCACGCTGCACGGGAACAAGTTCCGCGTGCGGCTTCCCGACCCCCAGACGGGCAGGCTGCGGTGGTTTGCGACGCCGCTGCTGCTGGCGCTGCTGTTCGTGGAGATCGTGGATCTCATCTTCGCCATCGACAGCGTGCCCGCCATCTTCGCGATCACGAGCGATCCCTACATCGTCTACACTTCCAACATCTTCGCGATCCTGGGCCTGCGCGCGCTCTTCTTCGCGCTCGCGGCGATGGTGCACCGGTTCAAGTACCTGAAGTACGCGCTGGCCATGACGCTGGTGTTCATCGGCTCTAAGATCTTCCTCGGGGACCTGTTCCCCGGCGGCAAGTTTCCGGCGCTCTGGTCGCTCGCCGTCACGCTGTCCCTCATCGGCGGCGGGGTGCTGTACTCGCTCTGGCGCACCGCCGGCGCGCCGGCGCCCACGCCATCGCCGCCGTCATCCCCACGCTAGCCGAAGCGTACGCCCGTGAGCGTCTCGGAGACCGCCCACAGCCGCGCGGCGGCGTCGGCGTCGAGCGCCCGGGGCGGGATGCGGGCGGGCGCGGGATAGCCGCGGATCTCCGCTGCGCCGTCGGGGCCGTAGTAGCCGCCGGGCGCTGCGTCCGGGGCTGTGGCGGCGAACAGCGTGGGCAGCGCGCCCTGCCACACCGGCTGGAACAGGAACCACAACGCCGACCGCGCGACGCCGGGCCCGCTCCAGCGGCCGGGCGCGTTGTGCAGCAGCGCCGTGCGTGCGATGCCGGGATGCGCGGCGACGCCGGTCACGCCCCACCCCGCCGCCGCGCTGCGCCGCTGCAGCTCCAGCGCGAACATGAGGCACGCGAGCTTCGACTGGCTGTACGCCGGCATCGGGCGATAGCGTGTGCGCGCCTGGAGATCGTCGAAATCGATGCGCCCTTCGCGCGCCGCGACGCTCGACAGCGAGACCACCCGCGCCGCCCGGCCCTTGCGCAGCAGCGGCAGCAGCCCGGCGGTGAGCGCGAAGTGGCCGAGGTGGTTGGCGCCCAGTTGCAGTTCGAACCCGTCGGCGGTCTCCAGGCGCCGGGGCGGCGTCATCACGCCGGCGTTGTTGATCAGGAGATCGAGGCTGTCGCGCTCGCTGCGCATGCGCGCGGCGAACGCCGCCACCGAGGCGAGGCTGGCGAGATCGAGCGGCTCGAACCGCGCGCGGGCCGACGGCGCCGCCGCGCGGATGCGGGCGAGCGCCGCAGCGCCTTTCGCGGGATCGCGTCCCGCCACGACGACCTCCGCCCCGGCGCGCGCCAGCGCGATCGCATCCTCAAGCCCAAGCCCGCCCGTGCCGGTGACCACCGCGCTGCAGCCTGCCTGATCGGGGATGTCCTTCGTGGTCCAGCGCGTCATCGTCTCGCCTGCGTGTCGCGACCGGAGGCGGTCGCTGCGCACAGATGCGCATGGTCCGCCCGCAGCGTGTGCCAAAATCCGTGAAAAACTTGCCCGATCCTCCAGCGCGGCTGGACGCTTGCGCCCCGCGCCCCCATTACTGGCCGACACCGAGACGACGCCCGTGGGAGCCCCCGATGTCCGCCTTGAAGACCGCGCTTGAGACGTTCATCGACGCACGCGGCGGCGCTGACGGCGTCTACCTGACGCCGATGGAGCGCGTGGTGGTGATGCGCAACAGCCGCGACACACCGCCCGACAACCCACAGCACGTGCTCTACACGCCGGCGCTGTGCGTGGTGGTGCAGGGCGCCAAGCAGATCACGGTGGGCGAGGACGCATTCGACTACGGCGAGGGCTTTGCGCTGGCGGTGAGCGTGGAGCTGCCCGCCCTGGGGCGGGTGACGACGGCGACGCCCGACGCGCCCTTCCTCGGGATGACCATCGAGTTCGACGTGGCGGCGCTGCACGACGTGATGGCCCAGCTGCCCGCGCCCCCCACGCCCAGCGCCGACGGCCTCGGCGTGTTCGTGGAGAAACTGTCAGATCCGCTGAAGGAGTGCCTGGTGCGCCTGGCGCGGCTGCTTGCGGCGCCGGAGGGCGTGCCGGTCCTGTATCCCGCGATCATGCGCGAGGTGTACTATTGGCTGCTGACGGGCCCCAACGGGGCCGAGGTCTGCAAGATCGCGCGCCGGGAAGGCCACACACGGCGCATCGCGGACGCCATCTACTTCCTGCGCAAGAACTTCGCCCGCCCGATCCGCGTGGAGGAATTGGCCGACGCCGCCCGCATGAGCCCCTCCTCCTTCCACCAGCACTTCAAGACGCTGACGGCGCTCACGCCGGTGCAATTCCAGAAGCAGCTGCGCCTGCTGGAAGCGCGCAAGCTCATGGTGGTGCACGCAGCCAGCGTCACCAGCGCCGCCTATCAGGTGGGGTACGAGAGCCTGTCGCAGTTCAGCCGGGAGTACGCGCGCATGTTCGGGGCGCCGCCCAAGCGCGACGCCGCGGCGCTGAAGGGGCGCGTCGTGCCGCTCTAGGCCCCACAGGATCGGGCAAGTCTTCCAAGGGATCGGGCAAGCCCGCCCCGCGGACCTGCGCGTAAGCCGTCGGCGACGATGGAGGCGCGCATGCGACAGGCTGAAGACACTCACCCGGAGTCACGCTGCGCGCACGCGGCAGGCCCCTCGCGTCGCGGGTTCCTGTACGGGTCGGCGGCCGCGATCGCGGTCGGCGCCGTCGCCGGATGCGCGGCCAGGGACCCGTCGGTCCCCGACTGGACGGCCGAGGACATGCCCAGCATGACCGGGCGGCGCGTGATCGTCACCGGCGCCAACGGCTATCCGCAGGGCGACCGCAGCGGGCTTGGCTACCATCAGGCGCTCGCCCTCGCGCGCGCAGGCGCCGACGTCACCATCGCCTCACGCAACCAGACCCGCGGCGCGGAGGCCGTCCGCCGGATCAGCGCTGCGGCGCCGGGCGCCGCCGTCCGCTTCGAGCCGCTGGATCTGGCCAATCTCGCCTCCGTCGAGGCCTTCGCCACCCGCATGGCGGCGGGCGGAGACCGCCTCGACCTGCTGGTGAACAACGCCGGCGTCATGGCGCGTGCGCAGCGGGAAGTGAGCGTCGACGGCTTCGAGCGGGTGTTCGCCACCAACGTGCTCGGCCCCTTCGCCCTGACCGCGCGGCTCTTCCCGCTGCTGCGTAAGGGCGCGGGCGCGCGCGTGGTGTGGATGGCGAGCATGCGCGGACACACGGGGCGGATCGCGTTCGACGATCTCCAGCAGGAAGCGCGCTACGACCACGCCCGCGCCTACAACGACAGCAAGCTGGCCAACCTCCTGCTGGCGTTCGCGCTCGAACGACGCAGCCAGGCCTCCGGCTGGGGCGTGACGAGCCTTGCGGCGCACCCGGGCGTCGCGCGCACCAACATCGTTCTCGACGGCCCCGGGCCCGACAGCGCCGAAGGTTGGCGGTTCCGCAACATCCCGCTCATGTGGCAGGACCCCGCCCAGGGCGCGCTGCCGATCCTCTACGCCGCGACGGCGCCGCAGGCCGTGGGCGGAGGCTACTACGGACCCAGGGACTTCATGGGCATGCGCGGCTTGCCGGGCGTGACGCAACCGCCCGCCGCCGCACGCGACGCCGAGGTCGCCGCCACGCTGTGGGCGACGCTCGAGCGGCTCGGCGGCGTCACGCTCGCCTAGTCCGCATCCATGCGGCCCGCGCCGTCAGCCTGAAGCACCCGTGCGCACGGCGAGGATCGGGCAATTCTTGGCCCCGATCCGGCAAGCGCCTCCCCCGCCGTCGCGCCTACACCCATGCCGCCACACAGGAGATCGCACCCATGACCGATACGTCCCGCCGCACGCTGCTGGCGCTCGCCGCAGCCGTTCCGCTCACTGCCGCAGGCGCCGCCGCGCAAGCGCCCCGCCCCGCGGCCGGATCCGCGCGCGCGGCGCTGGTCACCGGCTCATCGCGCGGCATCGGCGCAGCGACGGCCAAGCGCCTCGCGCGCGACGGCTTCGCCGTCACCGTCAACTACCTCACCAACCGCGATCTCGCCGCCGGCGTGGTGCGCGACATCGAGGCGGCGGGAGGGCGCGCGATTTTCCGCCAGGCGGACGTGGCCGATCCCGCGGCGGTGCGCGCGCTGTTCGACGCGCACGTCGAGGCGTTCGGCGGGGTGGACGTGGTGGTGAACAACGCCGCCATCATGAACGTGGCGCCATTCGCGCAGTTCACCGACGAGGCCTTCGACCGCATGATCGCCACCAACCTGAAGGGCGGCTTCAACGTGCTGCGGGAAGCCGCGCGCCGCACGCGGGACGGCGGCCGCATCATCAGCCTGAGCTCCACCTCCATCACGCAGAAGCGCCCGACGCACGGCCCCTACGCCGCCACCAAGGCCGCGCAGGAGATGTTCTCCGGATCGCTGGCCAGGGAGCTTGCGGGCCGGCGCATCTCCGTCAACGCCGTGGCCCCCGGCCCCACCAACACAAGCCTGTTCCGCGTGCCCCCGGCGGTGCGCCAGCAGGCTGCGGAAGCGACGCCCTACGGCCGCATCGGGGAGCCGGAAGACGTCGCCAACGCCATCGCGGCCCTGTGCGGGCGCGACGGCGAATGGATCAACGGCCAGCTCGTGCTGGCCAACGGCGGCTTCGCGTGAGCCCGCCGGAAACCTCTCTGCAAAGGACTACATCGATGCGCATATTCGTCACCGGAGCATCCGGGTTCGTCGGCGCCGCCGTGGTGGACGACCTCCTCGGCGCCGGCCATCGCGTCACGGGCCTCGTGCGGACGCCGCAGGCCGCCGCCCAACTGGCCGCGAAGGGCGCCGCAAGCGTCCTCGGCGGGCTCGACGACCTTGACCGCCTGCGCGCGGCGGCCGCCGAGGCCGACGCCGTCGTCCACACCGCGTTCAACCATGACTTCTCGCGCTTCGCGGAGAACGCCGCGCAGGATCGCCGCGCCATCGACGCCATCGGCGAAACGCTGGCGGGGTCCGACAGACCCTTCCTCGTCACGTCGGGCCTCGCGTTGCTGACGTCCGGGCCCGTGGCCGCCGAGACGGACCCCTCCATTCCCCCGAGCGCGCAGTATCCGCGGGAGTCCGAGCCGGCGGCCGACGCCCTGCGCGCGCGCGGCGTCCGCGCCGCCGTGGTGCGGTTGCCGCCTTCCGTGCACGGCGTGGGCGAGCGCGGCTTCGTGCCGACGGCGATGACCATCGCGCGGGAGAAGGGCGTGTCCGCCTTCGTGGGCGCCGGGAGCAATCGGTGGCCGGCGGTGCACCGCTTGGATGCGGCGCGCGTCTACCGTCTCGCGCTGGAGGACCGCGCGCAGGCGCCGAAGTATCATGCCGTCGCGGAAGAAGGCGTTCCGTTCCGTGAGATCGCCGCGCGGATCGCCCAACGCCTCCGCGTTCCGATGATCGGATTGTCGCCCGAAGAGGCCGCCACGCACTTCGGCTGGTTTGCGACGTTCGCAGGCCTCGACGCGCCCGCCTCCAGCGCGCTCACGCGGGAGCGGCTTGGCTGGACCCCCGTGCAGCCGGCGCTGCTCGACGACATCGCCCACCCCGACTACTTCGCGGGCGTGGACCGGACCGCGCATCGCTAACGAAGCGTTAAGCCGCGCCGCCGGCGTCGGGGCCCCGCGCCTCCGCCGGCGGTCGTCGGCCGTCGTCGCCGGCCAGCTTTGTCGGGCGGCGTTGGCGGAAAGATCGCCTACGCCCGAAAACTCTTGCACCGTCTTAACCATGTTTTCACGGCGACCGGCAATTTCTGCCTAGCGCGTGACGCTTCCGTCGCGACGGCAGGACTTGTGGCGACGGGACCGTGAACGCCTTCACCGATGCATTGCTGAAGCTTGGGCCGATGCGCCTGTTTGCGGCGCTGGGGCTGACGGCCGTGGTGGCGGCTGCGGTGTTCGCGCTCGTCTTCCGGGTTGGCGGCGAGGAGAAGGCGCTGCTGTTCTCCAACGTCGAGATGGGCGAAGCCGGCGAGATCGCCTCCCGCCTGGAGGCCGCCGACATCCCCTACGAGCTCAAGGGCGACGGGACCACCATCATGGTGCCGCGCTCCAAGGTGCTTTCGGCGCGGCTGATGCTGTCGGAGGACGGCCTGCCGTCGCGCGGCTCCGTGGGCTACGAGATTTTCGACCGCCAGGATGCGCTCGGCGCCACGCAGTTCCAGCAGAACATCAACCGCCTGCGCGCGCTGGAGGGGGAACTCGCCCGCACCATCGCCTCCATCCAGGGCGTGGAGCGCGCACGGGTGCATCTCGTACTGCCCGAGAAGCAGCTTTTCGCGCAGGAGCGCGACCACCCCACCGCCTCCATCGTGCTTTCGGTGGCGGGGGGGGCGTTGTCGGCGGGGCAGGTCCGGGCGGTGCGCAACCTGGTGGCCAGCGCCGTGCCCGGGCTCGCGGTCAACCGCGTGACCATCGCCGACGACGACGGCCGCCTCCTCGCCGCCGCCGAGGACGACGCCTCCGGCGCGGCGGGCGCGGAAGCCATGGACGAACGGCGCGTGGGCATCGAGGAGCGCCTGCGCAAGGAAGTGCAGAACATCGTGGAAAGCGTCGTGGGGCCGGGTGCTGCGCGCGTGCAGGTGAGCGCGGACGTGGACTTCAACCGCGTGACCCAGACCTCACAGACGTTCGACCCCGAAGGGCGCGTGGCGCGGGAGACGACCTCCACCGAGGAATCGAGCAAGGGCGGCGGCCCGGGCGGCGGCAGCGCCTCCGCCAGCCGCAACGTCCCCGACGGCGCAGGCTCCGACAGCGGCGCCGGCGGCGAGGAATCGGAGCGCACGGAGGAAAACGTCCGCTACGAGATCTCCAACACCACCAAGACCGAGATCATCGAGGGCGGGCGCATCAAGCGGCTCTCCGTGGCGGTGGCGGTCGATGGCGTGACCACGCCGGGCGCGGAGGGCCAGCCATCGACATGGGCCGCGCGCGACGCCGAGGAGCTGGCGCGCATCACCGCGCTGGTGAAATCGGCGGTGGGCTTCGACGAGGCCCGCGGCGACAAGGTGGAGGTGGTGAACCTCAAGTTCGCGCGCGCGCCCACCGAGGGCGCCGAAGCCGAGAAGCCATCCATGTTCTCCTTCGGCAAGGACGACATCATGCGCGGCGTGGAGATCCTCGCCGCCCTGATCGCCAGCATGGCGGTGATCTTCTTCGTGCTGCGCCCGCTGGTGGCCGGCATGATCAATCCCGCCGGCGCGCCGGGCGCAGCGGGCCTTCTCACGGGCCCTGGCGGCGCCGGCGCGCTCGCGGGGGGCGCCGGCATGGGTGGCGCGCTCGCGCCGCCGCTCGCGGGCGCCCTGCCCGCCCCCGCTGGCG
>JANRIM010000054.1:0-11302 GCA_033764865.1 Hyphomonadaceae bacterium | reverse complement strand
TCTTGCCATCGCGGGCGGGCCGCGTTAGCCGTCTCGCTCGCGCCCGGCCCCACCCTGCGCGAGCCTGTAGCTCAGCCGGTAGAGCATCTGACTTTTAATCAGAGGGTCCCGGGTTCGAATCCCGGCGGGCTCACCATGGGGCCCAAGGGCTGTAAGCGCAGGCGCGTTGAACAGCGGAAAGCCGTGGACAGTTCGTGGACAGTTCGGTGGACACCGCCCGTTCCGGAGGTGTTCGTGGATGCCGGAGATGAGGGGCCATGGTTGCGTGGAACAGCCCGGAGCCAGGCGTGCGACTGGACGAAAGTCAGGGCGCGGTGGCGCTCGCCACGTGGTGCCAGGCATGCCGCCGCGGCGGGCGATCGATCCCCATAGCGGAGGCCATGGCGCGGCTCGGGCCGACCGCCCGGTTCCGCGACGTGGCGCAGCGGTTGCGCTGCGACCGGTGCGGCGCGCGGCGCGGGGAAGTGCGCGTCGAGATCGATCCGCAGGCCTGGGCGAAGCGGACGCGACTTCCGTGAGAGGACGCTGGCTCGAGGGGCGGTCGGGCCTTGTGCTCGCCATCGTGCTGGGCGGGGGCGTGGCGTTCGCGCTGGCGGTCACGGCGCTCAGCGGCTGACCGGCCCGAGGCCGCCCGCGTTCTGCGGGCTGACACCGTCGTCCTACTGCGCCGCGAGCCGAGCCGCCGCCCGGGCGCACACGCTGGCCAGGTGCGCCAGGCGCCGCGCGCTGCGCTTCAGCGCAACGGCCGTGGCGGTGGAGACGTCCGGCCCCCACACCAGCGCCAGGCGCGCCGCCGCCTCCCCATCGTCGTCACAGCCAAGGTGCAACGCCGCCCGCGCCCGGGCCACGTGCAGCCAGTCTTCGTCCTCCATCGACCGCCTCCGTACGCCGGAGGGCGTCCCGACGGGACCATCCAGCCTGCCGGCGGCGGGAGCCGCCGCACCATCGGCGCCGGCGCTATAGCGAACCTTGCCCATGGGAGCGGCGAACGCTTCGCCTGCAGCCTGTGCATTGCCCGCTGGCGCCCGTTCGTGCCACGCTCCGGACTGCATGACGCAGGACAGCCCCCGCACCGTCGGCGAGACACTGGCCGCCCTCGAAAGCATCGATGCCGCGCGCGCGGTGCGCATAGGCGCGCGCGGGCGCCTCATCCCGGTGCTGCGCACCGCGCCGGCGCCGGGCGAAATCACCGCCGCCGAATTGGCGGCCGCGCTCGAAGGCGCGCCGGCGGACCGGCGCGTGCTAGTGGAAGGGCGCGGCGTGATCGACGAGATCGTCGTCGACGGCGACGCCGGCGAGACCGATCCTGGCGGCGCGGGCGAGGTGGTTTGGATACTCGGCCGCCACGGGCGGGACTAGGCCATGTGCAACCGCTATCGCGCTGCGGCGATCAAGGCGGGACTGCTGCCCGACGTGTTCGATCACCGCAAGGTCAAGATCCGCTGGCCCGACATTTCCGAAGAGATGTTCCCGGACCGCGTGGGCCTGGTGGCGCGGCTCGATGACGCCGGCGCGATGACGCCCGACGCCATGCGCTGGGGCTTCCCGAAAGTGCAGGCGAGCGTCGTCACCAACGTGCGCAACGCCGCCAGCCGCTACTGGACGCCGTGGCTCAAGACGGAGTTCCGGTGCCTCGTGCCGGTGACGGCCTTCGCGGAATGGGGCGCGGGCCCGCCGAAGGGCGACCGCTGGTTTGAGCGCGCCGATGGCGACGTCATTATGTTCGCAGGGATATGGCGGCCGTGGACAGGGGTGCGCGGCACGAAGGCGGCGCCGGTCGATGGCGAGCACAGGCTGTTCGCGTTCCTCACCACGACGCCCAACGCAGTCGTGGCGCCGGTCCATCCCAAGGCGATGCCCGTGGTGCTGGAGCGCGCCGACTGGGACGCCTGGCTCACTGGCGACCCGGAGGAGGCGCTGGCGCTGCAGCGTCCGGCGAGCGACGACGTGCTGCGGCTGGCGGCCTGATCCGGCCCATGGTGTTCGCGCGCGCAGGGCCCGCGCTTCGGGCGCCACGCTGCCAAGCGGGCGAGGTCCATGGCGAATCGTGCCGCGAACCGCAGGGCCAGGGCCGATCAATGAGGCGGGGGGGACCATCATCTGGCTTGCCGCGGTCGGTGAAGCCGGCCCCTTCGGCGCCATCGGTGAGAAGCCGCCTTGCTCTCGGGCGCGCGCCCACGTGGGCGGGAGACGCGCCGTCAGCGACAAAAGATCGGTCGTCGAGTCAGGCGCCAGTCGCTCCACCAGTGCCGCTGCAAACAGCCGGGGCTGGCGCGCGGCTGCCGAGATCCGCTCTACTGCGGCAGCAAAGTACTGAGGTTCGATCTCGATGCCGGTGAAACGCATCCCGGCGTCGAGGCACGCGATACCCGTGGCGCCCGCGCCCATGTAGGGATCGACGACCGCTGCGCCGGGTTCGAGCGCGAGCTGGGCGAGGCACCAGCGCATCAGCACCGTCGGCTTCTGCGTCGGGTGGACGCGCGGCATCCCCGGCCCCACGTCCTCGCGCGCGGCGCCGTCGACACACTGGCCATCCCACAGCAGCCGGAAGATACGCACGCCGCTACGGCCCTGCGCGTGGCGGTTCGCCCACGCGATCTCGCCGTCGGCCTGCGTCTTTGACGCGACCTTGCCGACGCGCTTGTCCCACACCAGCCAGCGCCCGTCTTCCGGCAGCCGACGCGCGAACTGGTGCGCGCCCCAGATCAGCGCCGCCGGCGCGAGATCGAGCATCCATGTCGGATCGAACGGCGCATCGTCGCCGACAATGCGGTCAGGGTAGCGTTTGGCGTCGCTCCCCCGCCGACGCACGTTGGTCTTCAGCGCCTGGCCGTAGGGCGGGTCGCTCACGACCGCATCGAACGGGCCGAGGATCGGCGCGATCTTCGCGCAGTCGCCGAGGTAGAGCGTGGCGTCGCCGACCACGACGCAATCGATCCAGGGATCATCGTTTGTCATCACACCACCCTAACAATCGACACCGTGCGCCCGGTCGCTTCGATCGTGCGCTTGCGGGCATAGGCCTCGGCGTACTTTGCGATCACGTGCACCGTGATGCGGCCGTCGGCGTCTTCCACGCACACGAGCTCCGGCGCGAACAGCGGGTCCGCGCCGCGCCGCAGGGCGAGCCACGTGGCGATGGTCGGGCCAAGCCCGGGCTCCGCCGCGCGCACGGACGCCGGCGGTCCGGCGACCAGGCGCACGCTCACGCCCGGATCACCCACGCGTCGTCGGCGAGGTTGAGGTCCTCGATGTAGGCGGCGGGCATCCAGCACGAGCCGGCGACGCCCCACGCCGGCCCCCAGCTGTTGCGCACCTCGTACTGCACGACGCCCGCGCGCGTGGTGCGGTAGCCGATCACGCAGACCGCGTGCCCGCCCAGCGCGCGCTCCCCCCGGCCCGGCATGGGCACGACGCCCGTCGTCGCCACCGCCGCGCTCTCGAAGCTCTCGTACACCGTGAAGCCGATCACGAAGGGCGCGCCGGTGGCCAGGCACGCGCGGTACTGATGCGGCTTGAGCCGTTGGTAGGCGACGACGCGGCGCTTCTCCGCGTCGCGGATCGCCGCCCGCGGCGGACGGGTGGCGAAGTTTTTCTGCACGTAGGGCCAGAGCTCTTCGCGCGCGCCGCCGCGCTTCGCCAGCGCCTTGATCATGTCGCGCAGGTACGCGCCGGAATCCTCGCCCGTAGCGCCGATGGCTGCGCGTGCGTCCCAGTAAAGCTTCAGCCGCGAGATCGGCGGCGCTTCCGGCGCCGTCATCGCGTAAGCGACCGCGCCCGCTTGCGCCGTGCAGCTGCCCAGCCAGCCCTGGTCCATCGGCGCCGGCGCACGGGTGCGCAGCGTGACTGTGCGGGGCAGGTCGGCCGCGCGGGTCGCGCGCAGCGGCGAGGCGTGGTCGCGGGCGTCGGGCAGGTCGGGCCGCCAACCCCAGCGGCGTTTGCGCGTGCTCATCGGCGACGTCCTTCTTCCATCCGCTCCAGCCGCCGGTCGATGCGATCAAGCACGAGGTTCTGCGCCCCGATCTTTTCCTCCACACGCGCGAGCCGCTCCGCCTCGCCCACCGCCCGCGCCTCCATCAGCTCCAGATGCGCCACGCGCTCTTCCAGCTTCGCCGCCCACACGACGGCGCCCGCGGTCTGCAGCAGGATGGTGACGATGAGCGCGATGTTCACGCGCCGGTCGAAGTGCCACGGCTCGCGCGCGGCCTCACGAGAGGTGACGTCGTTGTCCTCATCGGCCATGCTCACCGCGGTCCTCCCGTCTTGTCCGCGCACAGCGCCGTCCACGCCGCGTTGTGGCGGCGCACCTGCGCGATGGTCTCGCTCGTGTCCTTCACCGACCACGTCACCGGCGCGAACGCCGCGCATGCCACTGCCGTGGGATCGGGCCCGTCAGTCGCGCCGGAACCCGTCGTCGTCGCGCACGCGGGGATCGTCAGCGCCAGGCACGCCGCCATGAGCGGCGCGGGCTTTCGCCAGGAGTTCATCGACTGTCCTTTCGTAGTGGCCGGCGAGCGCGGCGCGCACCGCCGCCTCGCCCTCGCGCCGGGCCGACTCGCGCACGAGCCATGCCACGATCTCCAGCAGCAGCCGCGCGATGCGCAGCCAGGGCACGACGCCCGACATGACGCGACTACTTCGTGGCCGGCACGGGCGCCGGCACCGAGACGTCGGCCTCGAACTGCAAGCGCGCGATGACCTTTTCGCGCCACCGCGTCAGCCCGAACAGCTGGACGAGGGTGGGCGCGTGGGCGAGCGAAAACTCGACCATGACCCGCGCCACCTCATTGCCGACGGGCAGCGTGAAGGGGCGGTCGTGGCTGGCGCCCGGGATGGCGTTGATGGCGTAGGTGCGCGCTGCGGCGAGCAGCTGCTCGACGCGTCCCGCCGTCAGCACCCAGGCGAGCTGGGACGGAATCCTGCGCACCAACCACAATGCGCCCGCCGTTACGATCGGCCAGAAGAAGTCCACCGCGCCGGTCGCGACCTCGCGCACGGGGAGTCCAGCCGCCTGCGCCCAGGCAGGCGCCGGCAGGAGCGCGACGGCGACAACGATCGCCAGCGCCGAGAGCACGGCGGCGCCGATCATGGTTTCGGTGGATTTCATGGCTGTATCTCCTTGGGTTGAACGAATGCGCCGAGCGCGGCGGCCGCGCAGAGCAGGGCGCCGGCGGCGAGAGCGCCGCGGACGAGGGGCGGCGCCCGCGAGAGCGTGGCGCCGAGCGCGAGCAGCGCTGCGGTGACGAGGAAGAGCGCGGCGGTCATGGCGCGGCGCTCATTGGTGGGGCGATCACGTGCGTCCGCGGCCGTGTTCGATCTGCATCACAATGACGAACCCGGTGACGTTCAGCGACGATCCGCTGTTCTGGTAGCAGTCGATCTCGAGGATATCCCCGGGCTCGGCGGCGAACTGGCCCATAACCTGCATCTGCGTGGTGCTGGTGGCGTTGGCGGGAATGAAATTCAGGCCCACCAGGCCGGAGCCCAGCAACGCCCGCATGCTGCGGATGTTGTTGGCGTTGGACGCGAACTCCAGGAACGCCTGCACCTGCCAGAGGCCCGCGCGCGGAATGCGCAGCTCCCACGGGTTCGCCGTGCCGGAGCCGAACCGGTCCACCGCGCTCTGGTCCCAGCTGACCTTGGTGACCGTGTCGTGGGCGATGGACTGCGCGGTGGACCGCAGCCGGCGCACATAGCCCTGATGCACGCCGCGCGACCGCGCCGCCGTCACGTCGCGGACGATGTTGTTTTTCTCTTCGACCCAGACGTCGCCGTCGGCGCTGCGCACCACGTCGCTGTCGACGGCGTACTTCATCTTGGTCCCGCCGGCGAAGACGTTGCCCTCGATCAGCACGGACTGCGGGTTGCCCGCCGGCGAGCCGGCCGTGAAGATCTTCACGCCGGCGGGATCGGACGCGTCCCAGTTGCCGCCGTGACCGGTCTCGATGAACTGCGAGTTCTTGACGATGACGCGGCCCGTGTAGGGCGTGAGCGCCGCGCCGTTGCCGCTGATGGCGACGCCCGCGAGGCCGCAGCGATACGCGTGCACGCCGTCGAGCGTGACCTCGGTGGCGGTGTTCGCCGCCTTGAAGCCCCACGTCCAGCAATTGCGCGCGTGCACCCCCTGCACCACGATCCGGCGCGGGTTGTCGGAGCCGGTGATGTCGACGCCCTGGTCCACGACGTCCACGTCGCCGCCGATGACCGACACGCTCGCCGCGCCGCTGACCGCAAGCCCCCGGGTGTAGCGCGCGATCGCAGCCTGGCTGGTCCACTGGCCGCGCAGGTTCTTGATGCGCAGGTCCACGATCTGCGCGCCCTCGCCGCGCACCAGCCACACGCCGTTGATGCGGTCGTCGCCGGGATTGGCGCTCGCGGAATCGCCGTGGCGCATGTCGTGGATGTAGGGCCGGCGGATGCGCGGGCCGTTGCAGTCGACGATCGCCAGCCCGTTGCCGATGTCGTTGCCGTAGGCCTCGAAGTCGTCGATCTCCACGCGGTCGCAATTGGCGATCCACGCCGCCGCCGCGTCGCCGATCGTGCCGTTGAGGCCGTTGCCGTTGCGGTCCACGCCCACGCCGATGAGCCGGCACAGAGAACCGCCGTCGAAGTAGAGCGTCCGCCGGCCGGCGTTGTTGGGCGAAAGCTGCTTGAAGATCGCCTCGCGCACGTCGGTGATGTCGGGCAGCGCGAGATTGCCCGTCACCGCGTAGACGCGCCGCCGGTCGCCCGAGACCAGCCGCCCGCTCGCCAGCGCCGCTGCCCACGCGGCGGTGTCGTCGGTGGTCCCGTCGCCGCGGGCGCCGAAATCCTCCGGCCGGACGTAGGGCTCGCGCCAGCGCTTCCACCGGTTGCCGGCCGCATCCACGATGGTGAGGCCCGCGTCGTCGGCGGTGGAGGTGTCGGACGCGTCAAGCTCGAACAGCCCGCCGCCCACGCCGGTTGCGTGGCCGTTGGCCACGAACAGCGCCGGCGGCCGCGCCGCGCCCTTCCACGTCTTCGCGCGCAGCGCCGTGAACGAGGCGATCGCCGCCGCCGCGTGCGCGTCCGCCGCGCCCACGAACAGCAGGCGGCCCGCGCCGGTGTCGGCCGCGCCCACCGTGGGCCGCAAGACGAGCTCGCCGTCGTGCGTGGCGGTCGAGCCCGCGTCCCAGCGGAACGACCGCACGCCGCGGTCGCCGGCGGCGGCGTCCCCCGTCAGCACCACCTGCAGCCCGTCCGGCGCGATGGCGGCGTAGTCGTAGGCCCGCGCCGCCGTCACCGTGGGAAACACAAGCGCGCCCGCGCCCATGAACAGGAGCGCCTCCCACGCCGTCCCGGAGTACTGGAACAGCACGTTGAGATCCGTGCGCCTGCACAGCTGTCCCTCCACGGGCGCCGGACTTGTGGGGAACGCCGTGCCGGAAAAGCAGCTGAGGATGGTGTCGTCCCGCTGCAGCAGCTTGGGGCGCGATTCACGGATCTTCTCCGTGGACGGCGCGTCCGCGTAGGTCTGGGCCATGATGGTGTCCTGGTGGTGTTCCGGGCTGCGCGGCTAGAAGCCGTTGGCGGCCCACGTGATGGCGCCCGCCATGCCCGTGGGGCTGGCGAGGTCGCTGCGATAGAGACGGGCGAAAAAGCGCGTGCGTTCGCGTTGTTCGATGACGACCACGCCCCGCGCGGCGCCGCTGCGCTGGGTGGCCGTCGGTTCCGGCGGCCCGTAGAAGGCGCGGTTGTAGGAGACCCACGCGCCCTCCGCGGGCAGCGAGACCTCGCCGCTGTCCACCACGTCGGGCACGTCGACGTTGACCCGCGCGCGCGTCAGCGAGAGCGACTGCGCGAAGGCCTGCGGCGCGGTGAGCCGCAGCCACACACTGGCCTGCTGGAAGCCGTAGTCGCCGGCGATGAACGGCTGGTAGTCCTCGAAGCCCACCGGCCCGCGCTTGTCCCAGCGCGCCGCGAACGCCGCGCCCGTGGCCGCGCCCGAATACAGCGCCACGTCGCCGATCACGCCGGGAAACGCCGGCAGGACCGGGGCCACATCGGTGGTCTCGTTCCAGCTGGTGTCGAGCGCGTCCCAGGTCGCTTCGGTGTCCTCCCAGGCGACGCTCTCCACCGAGCCGCCGTTGAGCGAGAGCCCGGTGTAGGAGGGCGCCGCCGTCGTGGCGGCGGTCCCGCTGCGGAACGTCGCATCGCGCCGGCTGGCGAGACCGAGACCCCGCGCGGCGGCGCTCTGCCACAGCCCGATCGACACCGTGTCGTCGTCGCTCAGCGTCGCCGCCACGGTGACGGGCGCGGCGTCGGACCCGTCCAGTTCAAAGGCCCCGACGCCGGCGCCGGCGCCGGCGCGCCAGGTCAGCTGCAGCCAGACGCCGGCGGCGTTGGAGAACGTCGCCAGCACGCGGTCGGTCGCCGGCAGGGCGTCGATGCGCACATCGAACAGCAGCGAAAACTCCGCGCCCGTGGTGAGCGCGTACCAGAGCGCGCCGCCCTCGGCGATGCGCGCGCCCTGCGCCGTTCGCGCCGGCGCGTAGCTGAGGCCGCCCGTCGCGGTGGGCGCAGCGCCGTTGATCCCCGTCGTGTCCCCGTCGAGGCGAAACCCCTCGATGAGACTGGCGGGCGGGTCCGCCGCCAGCGCGATGAAACTGTCCAGCCGCGCTGCGCCCGGATCGCCGATGTCGGGCGACCAGTCGGCGTCGCCCAGCTCGTCCCAGGTGGCCTCGGTGTCGTCCCACGCCGGCACGTCGTTGAGGAACGACGACGCGCGCTGCTCGATCCAGGCCCGCGCGCGGAAGGTGTCCACCAGCGCCACCGCAGCGTAGTAGTCGCCGCGCCGCGCGGAGAGGCCCACGTCGGCTGCCACCAGCTCCAGCACCGGCTGGCCGCCCACCTCGGCGGGCGTGAAGTCGTGCACGACGCCCGGAAACGCGTCGGCCTGCAGGTCTTCGGCCAGCACGAAATTGCGGTCGCCGAGATTGGCGACGGTGGCCACCCACAGCGTGGCGTCGGCGGAGTAAATGCCGGAGCGGTGCACCGTCTTGATCCAGAACAGGACCTCGTCGTCTTCCGACACGATGGGCCACTGCACGGTTGTGGAGCCGCCGGCGACGTTGTCCACGTATCGCCCGAGGTCGAAGGTCTCGCCGGCGCGGATCTCATAGCGCAGCGAGGTGTCTGCGAACGGCGTCCACACGAAGCGGATGAGGTCGCGGTTCTGGTAGCCCGTGAACGCCGGCGGCGGCACGGGCGGGGTCACCGGCGCCACCAGCGGGATGACGCGCCAGGCCGTGGTCAGCGCCGGCCGGCGCGGGATCGTCACGGGCGTGGCGCGGATTTCGTAGTCCACATCCACCAGCGGCACGACATCGATGACGTACACCCCGGCGAGCGCATCCACCTGCACGCGCGTGGACGCCGTCGATCCGACGGGGCGATACTCCAGCAGCACGGACACGATGGAGAAGTCCCGCGGCGGGGCGTCCCAGGTGGCGCGGATGCCGTTGGCGGAGACCCCGTTGGCGCCGGTGATCTCCACGGGCCCCGCGTCGAAATTCTCCAGCGCCGCCGGCGGCGCGGCGCCCGGCGGCAGATAGGCCGGACGGTCGGGCTCCAGCTCGTCCACGGCGGGGTCCCACGCGAACGCCGCCACGCTGGTCTGGCGCAGCGCCAGCGTGACGTTGCAGGCGTCGTCGTGGGCGACCGCCACGACCATGAATTTGCGCACCTCGCCCCCGAAGTAGCGCTGGCTGGTCCAGCCGACGGCGTCGCCCACCTCCAGGCGCAGCGCGCGGGGGCCCAGCGCCACCGTGGCCTGCGCCTGCATCCGCGCCTTGCGCCGCTGGATTTCCGCGATGCGCTGGGCCTGCGTGCCGCTCGTCACGTAGCGCAGCGCGAGCGTCTCCTCGCGCACCTCGCCGTCGGCGGCGATGTCGGCCTGTGAGCGGCGCAGCGGCGCGGTGGCCGTCTCCCACAGCTGGTCCGGCGCGACGTACGTGGCGGTGACCGTGTTGACGAGCCGGTCGCGCGGCAGACGCGCCTGGTAGCGCGTCTCGGCGCCCACCAGCAGATCGTCGTCCGTGAAGCTGAACACCACGCCCACCGGCGTTCCCGGATCGATGGCGAGCGCCCCGGCGCGCTCCACCACGTCGCCCGCCATGGCGGCGGCGAAGTGCTCTTCGACGGCGATCCACTCCTCGTCGGCGTCGATCACGCAGCCCACGGCGTAGCGCTTTTCCGTGCCCCCGCCGCGCAGGTCGATGTTTTCGTCGCACACGTTGGCGGACGCGATGACGTCGGCGGGCGGCGCCTCCTCGGCGCTCTTGCCCGGCCCGACCAGCAGCTGGCCGTTGGTCCAGACGCCGCGCACGAAGTTGTAATGGCAGACCGCGGCGTTCGCGGTCCACACGTGGGTGTCGGGCACGTCCCAGCGCTGCGGACCGGACCCGCCGGGCACGGTGGAATCGAGCCGCGGGTCGTAGCAGCGCTTGCCGCGCACCACGAACCGGAAGCGCGGGCGGCCCGAGGCCCAGATGCGCTCGTTGACCTTGTAGCTCACATCGACGTAGGCGACGCCGGAGATGTTGTCCCCGGGCCCGTACAGGTCCGGCGCCACCGAGCGCAGGAAGTCGCTCGCGGCCTGGCCGGGACGGCCGTCGTGGAAGTTCACGCGCAGGAAGCGCTCGCCGTTCTCCTCGTAGTCGCCGCCCACCAGGCCGTCGCCGGTGAACGCCACGTACGTGTCGTTGACGTAGAAGCCCTCCAGCGCGTCGCAGCGGTGGTCCGCCAGCGCGATGACCAGCGTCTCCCATTCGAAATCGGGCCCGTGGTTGAACGCCCGCAGCAGCGTGCCGCCGGTGGCCGCGCGGCCGAAGATCGCCTGGCGCGGGCTTTCGCCCAGCGTGAGCTCCAGCACGCTGGCTTGGCGGGCCGCCACCGCCACCGCAGGCGCCCGCGGGGCCAGCAGCGCATTGACAGCCAGGTTGAGCCCGACCTGCAGCAGCAGCTTCGCGCCGGACGCCACCGCGCCCGCCGCCGCCACCCCCAGCACCGCGGAGCCCGTGACCCCGCCCACGAACGCGCCCACGGCGCCGGCGATCGCGCCGATGGCGTTGCCCACGGCGACCACGGCGGCCGCGACCGGGGGCATGGGTCAGACGCTCCAGGCGTGAATCATCAGCCGGCGCGGCAGACGCGCCAGCCGCCGGCGTCCCGGCGCCAGCACATACCCGCCGTCCACCACCGCGAGCGCGTCTTGCCCGCTTGCAGGCGCATCCGCCGCGCCTACCGGCAGGCGCACCAGCGCGATGTCGCCTCGCGCCGCCAG
>JANRIM010000065.1:0-4300 GCA_033764865.1 Hyphomonadaceae bacterium | reverse complement strand
CGAGGAAGTTCAGCGTCGGCTGCATCTTCTGCGCGCGGGCGATGGCCGCCTCCACGGCCTCCGCGGCCGTGAATTCCCCGGCCTTGATCTTCTCGGCCACGCCCAGCGCGTCGAGATCGCCCAGCACGTCGCCCGCGGGCGCAGCCGGGGCCGGGGCCCTGGGCGAGCAGGCTGGCATGGCCAAAGCCACGGCCGCGGCCCCCGCGCCTTCCATGAGGCGGCGCCTCGAAATCTCGGTCATCGATGTCCTCCCTTGCCCCGCGCTCGGTCGGGTTGGCGGGGACACTTGCCTCCGCCCGCCCGGCGCGCAACAGGAATTCGCCATGACCCGCATCCGCGCCGACCGCCTGCTTGTGGCCCGTGGGCTCGCCGAGACGCGCGCGCTGGCGCAGGCCGCCATCGTCGCCGGCGGCGTGCGCGCGGACGGTGAGGTCGTCGTGCGGGCCGCGCAGCTTGTGGCGGAGGACGCCGAGCTCGCCCTCGATCCCCCGCACCCCTGGGTCTCGCGCGGCGGGCTGAAGCTTGCGCACGCGCTCACCGCCTTCGGTGTCGACCCCGCGGGGACCATATGCCTCGATGTGGGGGCGTCCACCGGCGGCTTCACCGACGTGCTTCTGGCCCGCGGCGCAACGCACGTGACGGCCGTGGACGTGGGTCGCGCCCAGCTTCACCCCCGTCTGCGCGGCGACCACCGGGTGCGGGTCCTGGAGGGCCGCGACGCGCGGACGCTCACTGCTGCGGACCTGCCGGGCCCGCCAGGGCTGGTGGTGTGCGACGCGAGCTTCATCGGCCTCGCCAAGGTGCTGGCCGTCCCGCTCGCGCTGGCCGCGCCGGACGCAGCGCTCATCGCGTTGGTCAAGCCGCAGTACGAGGCGGGGCCGGGCGTGACGGTGCGCACGCCGGAGGCGGCGCGGGCCGTGGCGGAGGCCGCCGCACGGGGCCTCGACGGCCTCGCCGGTTTCACGCTCCGCGCACTCGTGGACAGCCCCGTCCGGGGCGGGGACGGCCAGATCGAGTTTCTTCTGCTCGCGCGCCGCCCGTGAACGCGGTGTCGCCCACGCCAGCCCCCAACGCGGAAGCCCCCAACGCAGAACCCCGGCCTTGCGGCCGGGGTCCCGTTCGTTCAAGCGGCCCCTGACGGTGGACGGCTCGCCTCAGTAGGGCTGCTGCGGCCGCCACACGCCGTCGCGACCGCGGCACATGTAGATGCTGTCACGCACTTCCCGCCCGTCGGGATCGCGGGTGCTCACCGTGCCCCAGCGGCAGTTCGGGTCGCCCCCGCCGGGCGCCTCGTTGCGGTAGTCGCGCCCGCCGGCGAGGGGGTAGCGGTCGCCGGCGTAGCCGGTCTGCTGGCCGTAGCCGCGGCCGTCATAGGCGGGTTCCCGGTAGCCCGAGGGGGCATAGGGGGCCTGGGCGTACGGGTCCTGGGCGTAGGGCTGCTGGTAGCCTTGCTGGGCGACCCGGCGCTGGGCGGCGACGCTGCAGGCGCCGGTGTTGCGCCCGATGATGGCGCCCGTCGCGGCGCCGGCGACGCCGCCGAGGCCCGCGCCTTCGGTCTGGGCGTTGCGGGCCGCCAGGTTGTTGCCCAGCACCGCGCCGACCGCCGCCCCGATGGCGCCGCCGATCATCATGCGGTTCTGGCGCACCTGGGCGCAGTAGGCGTCCCCATTGACGGCGCCGCCCTGGTAGGTGCTCTGGGCTGACGCGGGGGCGGCGGTGGCGGCGAGCGCTCCTGTCACCGCTGCAAGGGCGAGCATGGCTCGTGCGCGCATGGTAAGTCTCCGTTTCCGCGGCCGAGGCGGGCTAACCCCGCCGGCCGTCCACGGTGAGAAAAGCAAAGTCAGCCTGAACGCCGCATGAAGCCCAGTTCCCTCCTCCATTCATGAAGCGCCTGGATCGTTCCGCCCGTCCGCGTCCGAGGCCCCGGGGCGGGGCCCGCCCCGCGCCCGCCGCAGCGCAGGACGCCGTACTCGACATCGCCGAGATGGGCGCGCGGGGCGAAGGCGTGGGCGTGGGCGAGGATGGACCCGTCTATGTGCCCTACGCGCTGCCGGGCGAGCGGGTGCGGGCGCGGGTGCTCGGCGGCCGGGCCACGGGCACGGTGGTCGAAACGCCCAGCGCCGACCGCGTGCCGGCGCCATGCGCGCATTTCGGACGCTGCGGGGGATGCCAGCTCCAGCACTGGGCCGACGCGCCGTACCTTGCGTGGAAGCGGGAGCAGGTGACGCGCGCGCTGTCGCGGCGCGGGCTGGACGCGCCGGTGGATCCCATCGTGTCGGCTTGGGGCGAGGGGCGTCGGCGGGCCACCTTCCACGCCCAGCGCGCCGGCGGGATGGTGCTGTTCGGGTTCATGGAGCGGGGCGGCGCGCGGATCGAGCCGGTGGCCCATTGCCCGGTGCTCGCACCGGCGCTCGCGGCGGCCCTGCCGCACCTGCGCAGCCTTGCGCAGGCGTTCGCGCCCGCACGGGGCGAACTGGCCATCCAGTGCCTCGTCACCGATACGGGCCTCGACGTGACGCTCAAGGGCGCGGGCAAGCCCGCGACGTTCGATCGGGCCCGGCTGGAGCAGGCGGCGGCGCTGGCGGAGACGCTCGATCTCGCGCGGCTTGCGTTCGACGGCGAGACGCTGGTGGCGCGGCGCACGCCCGTGGTGCGCATCGGCGCGGCGTCCGTATGCCCTCCGCCCGGCGCGTTCCTCCAGGCCACCGCCGAGGGGGAGCGCGCGCTGGGCGCCATCGTGGTGGAGGCGCTGGCGGGCGCGGAGCGGATCGCGGACCTGTTCTGCGGCGTGGGCACGTTTGCGCTCCGCCTGGCCGCCGCGGCGGAGGTCCACGGCGTGGAGGGAGACGCCGATATGGTGGGCGCGCTGAAGAAGGCGGCCGATGGCGTGGGCGGCCTGCGGGGCGTGACGGTGGAGCGGCGCGATCTCCTGCGCGCGCCGTTGGCGGCTCTTGAGATGAAGCGGTTCGACGCCGTGGTGTTCGATCCCCCGCGCGCCGGCGCGCGCCTCCAGGCCGAACAGATCGGGGCCTCCCGCGCATCGCGGGTGGCGGCGATCTCTTGCGATCCGGCGACCTTCGCCCGCGACGTGCGGGTGCTTGTGGACGCGGGCTTCCGCCTCACCAGGGTCACGCCGGTGGACCAGTTTCGCTGGTCTCCCCACGTGGAAGTGGCGGGCGTGCTCGAACGATGAAAAAGCCGGCCGCTCCCGCAAAGGCCGCCGCGCCGCGCAAGCGGGCGCAGCGCAAGGCCCCGCCGCCGCCGGCGCCGGAGCCCTTCTGGAAAACCAAGACGCTCGCGGAGATGACCGAGACGGAATGGGAGTCGCTCTGCGACGGGTGCGGCAAATGCTGCCTCATCGGTCTGGAGGACGCCGATACGGGCGAGATCTACCTCACGGACGTCGCCTGCAAGCTGCTGGACGGACACTCGTGCCGGTGCGGCGACTACGCGGCGCGCAAGAGCATCGTGAAGGATTGCGTGAAGCTCACGCCCCGCAACGTGCCGCGGTACAAGTGGATCCCCAAGACGTGCGCCTACCGGCTCATCGCCGAGAAGCGCGACCTTTTTGACTGGCACCCCCTGATCAGCGGCGACCCCGAGAGCGTACACAGGGCCGGCGTCTCCGTGCGCGGCCGGACGCGGCCGGAGGGACGCCTCAAGATGCGTGGACTGATGCGACGGATCACGACATGGCCAGACCCCACGGAAACGACCCCACCCCCCGCCGAGGAGAGCGAGACATGAGCACGCTGGCCGATCGCGCCCGATACACCATCGAACAGGGCGCGCGGGTGGCGTGGTACTCCGCGCACTATCTGGCGGCGCGCCGGATCGCCCAACCGTTCGACCGCCCGGGGGAGCCGCGCTTCCGCCCGCAGGCGCCGGCGGGCGATCGCACCCGCATCCGCAACGCCTTCCTTGATTTGTTCGCCCAGGACCGCGCCAACATCGAGGCCGGCCTGTACCCCGCGCCGCGGGAGTTCAGCCTGCGCCGCCTGTTGCGCGCCTTCGACGACAGCGCGCGCTTCTTCGCCGACGTGCCGCGCGTGGACGCGCGCCGCATTGCGCGCGCGGGCGTGGAGGTGCGCACCAACGAGACGGTGGGCCGCTATCCTGCGTACTTCCTCCAGAACTTCCACTTCCAGTCCGGCGGCTGGCTGACGGAGGAAAGCGCGCGCCTCTACGACACGCAGGTGGAGGTGCTGTTCGCGGGCGCCGCCGACGCCATGCGCCGGATCGCGCTGGGATCGCTGGCGCGCGCTATGAAGGGCCGGGATCAGCGTCGCACGCGCCTGCT
>JANRIM010000064.1:0-9330 GCA_033764865.1 Hyphomonadaceae bacterium | reverse complement strand
TGCGGCCCTCGGCGTCGGTCATGGCTTCCAGCGCGCGCGCGATCGCGTCCAGCACCTTGGTGTTGGGATCGTTCCACCAGGGGCCCTGGCAGACGACGCGCCCCGGCGCCACGAAGCGGGCGAGGTTGTCGATGTGGCCGTCGGTGTGGTCGTTGGCGAGGCCCTCGTCGAGCCAGAGCACCTTGCGCGCGCCCAGCGCGCCCTTCAGCGCGGCTTCGGCGTCCGCCTGCGTCCAGCCGGGATTGCGGTTGGGGTTCAGCAGGCACTGGCGGGTGGTGAGCACGGTGCCCTCGCCGTCCATCTCCACGGCGCCGCCCTCCAGCACGAACGGCAGGCCCACGAAGTGCACGCCCGCCACCGTCGCCACGGCGCCCGCCACGTCGGCGTCGCCGTCCAGCACGTACTTGCCGCCCCAGCCGTTGAAGCGGAAGCCCAGCGCCACGCGCCCGTCCTCGGTCTCGGCGAAGATCGGCCCGGTGTCGCGCAGCCAGATGTCGCCGAAGGGCATGTCGATGACGTCGACGTTCGCGGGCAGCGCCGCGCGCGCGGACGCCACAGCCTCCGGGCCGGCGGCCAGCACGCGGACGCGCTCCCCCGTCGCCAGCGCCTCGATCATGGCGCCCACTTCGGCGCGAGCCGGCTCCAGGTTGTCTTCCCACAGATCGGCGCGGGAGGGCCACGCGGTCCAGAGGGCGCGGTGCGGCGCCCACTCGGCGGGAATGAAGGGATCGCTCATCTGTCGCTAGGTACGGGCTTGTCCCCGGAATGCAAGGCGTGCGGAACGCGCGACGCGGGCGCAGCAGGGGCGATCGGCCGGCGATGGGGCGTGGCAGCCGGCGTCCCGACCATGCGGCGCTGCGCAAAAAGAAACGGGGCGGCCCCGCGAAGGACCGCCCCGATCATGCAGTTTGGGCCGAACCCTAGAAGCGGTTGCGGAACGAGACCACGATGGTCTGCGGCGCGCCCGGCTGGTGGGTCGGGGTGAAGGTGCTCGCGGCCGTCGTCACGCCGCGGTAGGTCGTGGCGAAGGCGTTGGACGTGGAGCCCAGGGAGCCCAGGTAATCCTCGTCGAACAGGTTGTTGATGTTGATCTGGAACACGCTGTCCTTCACGCCGAGCGCCTCTTCGAGGTCGAAACTGAAGTCGAGGTCGAACACGGTGTAGGCGTCGACTTCCTGGTCGTTCACGTCGGTGATGAACCGGGTGTCGACGAACTTGCCTTCCAGACCGATGGCGAACGGCCCGAACTCGTAGCTCCCGCGCACGCCGGCCGTCCACTCCGGGGTTTCGGTCAGCTGCTTGCCCTTGGTGGGCAGGAAGCCGAGCACGTCGTCGGCGGTGCGCAGCACGCCGTCGGCGCCCGCCGCGCGGCTCACGAAGAGATCGCTCTGCAGCTCCGCCTTCAGGTAGGTGGCGTTGGCGTAGAGGTTGAACCCTTCGAAGATCTGGCCGCCGAGGGAGGCTTCGGCGCCCTGGACGTCCACATCGCCGATGCTGCGGTCGATGTTCAGGCCCGAGTCCGGATCGAACGCCGTCTGGATCCGGTCCTTGTAGCTGTTCAGGAAGACGGCGAACTGACCCTGGTACCGGGCGCCGTAGTAGCGGTAGCCGATGTCGAACGCCTGCGTCTCTTCCGGCTCCACGAGGTTGCGGTCCTCGGTGTAGAGCTGGTCCGTCCGCGGGGCGGAGAGGCCCTGGACGTAGCTGGAGAAGATCTGGTGTTCGTCGGCGAGGCGGAACGACACGCCGATGTTCGGCAGGATCTTGTCGTACTCGAAGTCCCGCTTGTACGGACGAAGGTAGTCGACGTTCTCGCCCGAGTCGGCGGTGTCGCCGTCACGGTTGAAGTCGAACCGCACGAAGCCCGCCGTGGCGCCGGTGGTGGTGGGTGTGAGCGAGGAGCAGAGCACCGTGGAGGTGTTGATCTGCGTGTAGCAGTACTGGTTCAGCTCGCGCTCGAAGTACGGCGCCCGCAGGCCGGCGACCAGGGTGAGCCGGTCCTGCATGAACTCGCCGCGGTATTCCACCGACAGCTGGTTCAGCGTGGCGATGGAGAAGCGGTCCCGCGTCCGCAGGTGGTAGTTGTCCGCGTTGAACACGCGGGCGCCTTGCCCGTCCTTGCCGCCGAACACGTTGGTGGTCGTGCCGTCGGCATTGAGGAACGTGTACTCGCCCGTCTGGCGGTGACGGCCGTAGTCATTGGTGTACGCGAAACGGATGCGGTGGTCTTCCGCCACGTCCCAGATCAGCGAGCTGGTGACGCCGTAGCGGCGCGTATTGGTCACGCTGGGCGTGAAGAACGCCACGCGGTCCAGCACGTCGCCGTCGCCGTTCAGGTCGCGCGAGACGCCGGCGTTGCCCGGCAGGATGCGCGAGGGCGCGTCCGTCAGGTTGGCCGCCGGGTTCTCGAAGATGCGGCCGAACTGGCCGCCGCCGTCCGCGAGCACGTACTGGAACGTCGGGTCGACGGTGAGCGTCAGGCTGTCGGACAGCGTGAAGCGCGACTTGCCGCGGATGTTGCCGGTGTTCGACGGGTTGACCTGGCGACCGAAGAAGTTGGTGCAGTCGGGGTCGGTCTGCGCGCCGGCGCCGGGGGTCGGGCGGACGCAGACGACGTCGAACTCGCGGTCGCGGCCGAATTGCCGGTAATCGGCGAGGCTCAGGGCGCGGTAGTTGTTGTTGCGGTTCTCGTTGTAGTGGAACGCGACGCTCACGAAGTCGCCGTTCTCGCCGATCGGCTGGTACACGCGGCCGTTGATCTGGCGCTTCTCGAGCTGGCCCTCACCACGCCACTTGTCGTACTCCTGCAGGGAGCCCGCAAGCAGCAGGTTCGTGGCGAACGGGCCGATCGGGCCAGACTCCACGCCGAGGAAGCCGCGCTCGTAGTTGTTCTGGCCGGCGGCCAGCGAATACGCGAGGCTGAGTTCGTCGCCCGGACGGCGCAGGAAGTAGTTGATCGTGCCGCCCGTGGCCGAGGCGGTCGGGCTGTCGACGTCCGTCGAGCCCATGTTCACCTGCACCCCTCCAAGCAGTTCGCTGTCGAGGAGCTGGTTGGAGAAGATCGCGTAGTTGCCGGTGTCGTTCAGCGGCATGCCGTCGAACGTCAGCGAGATGCGGTTGCCGTCGAAGCTGCGGATGCGGATGTTGCCGCCCGAGGAGCCGTAGCTGTCGTTGTTGGTGAAGTTGACGCCGGGGATCAGGTTGATCAGGTCCAGCGCCGACTGGCCGGCCGATTGCGTGGCGATGTACTCCTCGCCGATCGAGGCGCGGGCTTTCGGCACGTTCTCGTTGGTGATCACGCCGCCGATGGTGGGGGTGACGCGGGTGCCGGTGACGACGATCTCTTCCTCGAACTCCTGCGAGCCGGTCGACTGCGCGAAGGCTGCGCCGCCGTTGGCGGCGACCGAGAGCGCCGTAAGGGCGACGCCGCCCCAGAACTTCCTACCAAACATTTCATGACCCCCTGGGAGACAGACAAATCTCGTGGCCGGCGGCAACCGATGCGCCTTGTCTTCGCCACAAGGCGGACGCCTAGAGGCCGAAATTCACGTTCGCTTAACAATTGTGTGAAGCTTTCTTGAACAGGGGTGATTTGGGCGGCGCATGCACCGGAATGCCGCGCCCTGTGGCGCCGGCGCCGCGATGGCCTTATGTCCGCTCACACCTCTCCCCGGAACCCTTCGCCCCATGGCCGATCACGCGGTCGCATCCCGCCCGTCCACCGCGTCGCCGGCCGCCGTTCCGGGGCTGCCGATGTGGATGTCGCTGCGGACGTTCATCATTTTTGTCGCAGGCCTGACGCTCCTGAGGGTCGGGGGGCTGATCGCGACCCCGCTGGGTTTGCACCCCGACGAGGCCCAGTACTGGGCGTGGTCCCGCACGCTGGACTGGGGCTACTTCTCCAAGCCGCCGCTGGTGGCCTGGGCGATCGCGGCGACCACGGCCCTGTTCGGGAACGAGGCGTGGGCCGTGCGCCTGGCCGCGCCCCTGGCGCACGCCGGCGCGGCGGCGGCGCTGTTCGCCCTCGGGCGGCGACTGTACGGCCCCGCCGCCGGCTGGTGGGCGGGCGTGAGCTGGCTGCTGATCCCGGGCGTATGGCTGTCGTCGGCGCTGATCACGACGGACGCCCTCCTCCTGCCCCTCTGGTCGGCGGCCCTGCTCGCTGCGTGGCGTTGGCAGGAGACGCGGGACCTCCGCTGGGCGCTGGCCACCGGGGCACTCGTTGGACTGGGGTCGCTGGCGAAGTATGCGATGCTGTACTTCCCGCTGTGCCTGGCGCTGGCGGCGCTGCTTTCGGCGCCCGCGCGCCGGGCGGTGCTTTCATGGCAGGGCGCGGCGGCGACGGGCGTGGCCGCGCTGGTGCTGGCGCCCAACGTCTACTGGAACGCCACCCACGATTTCGAGACCGTGGCCCACACCGCCGCCAACGCCGACTGGGGCGGCGATCTCCTGAACGTCGATCAGCTGGGGGCGTTCCTGGGCGACCAGGTCGCCATCGCGGGCGTCATGGCGATCCTGCTTGCGATGGCGGCGTGGCGGCTCTGGCGGGGGCAGTCGGCGTTCGACGACCGCGCCCGCTTCCTGCTCGCCTTCGTGGCCCCGCCGCTCCTGGTGATCGTGGGACAGGCCCTGATCAGCCGCGCCCACGGCAACTGGGCAGCCGCCGCCTATCCGGCGACGATCGTGCTGGTGGCCGGCGCGTTCGCGCAGGGGCGCGCGCTCATGCGGGCGAACGTGATCCACGCCGCCCTGTTCGCCATTTTCCTCGCGCTGGCGCTGGCGCCCGCGGCCGCCTATCGCGCGCCGCTGTTGGGCCGCGCCATCGAGAACGGCCTGAAGCGGATGAACGCCTGGCCGGAGACCGCGGCGCTCGTGGCGGCGCGCGCGCGCGCAGCAGCGGCGGAAGGCCGGCCCTACACCGCCGTCCTGGTGGACCACCGCCACGCGTACAACGAGTTCGCCTACCATTGGCGCGACATGCCCGATCTGCCGCCCCTGCGCATGTACGTGCTGCGCGACGCGGCGGGCAACCAGGCGGAGGCGGAGGCGCCGATGACCGGCGCGGTCGACGGCCGGGTGCTCGTGGTGCACATGTCGCCGCGTTACGAACCGTTTGTGGCCGGGGATTTCCGGACCTTCGCCACCACCGAGCGCACGGAAGTCCCGCTCGGACCGCGCAAGACGCGCGCGCTGGCGTTCTCGGACGCCAGCGGCTTCGATCCTGCGCCGCGCACGCCCGAGTTCCTCGCGCGCGTCGGCGAGTGAGCGCCGGCGCGGGGCCTAGGCCAGATCCCAGTCCGCCGCGAGCATGGCGATCAACCGCTCCGTGCGCGCGCGCACGTGGCGCTCCGTCCACTCCACGTTGCGGCGCACATCCTCCGTGATCGGGTGCACCGGCGCGCCCGGCCAGTTGAAGTAGATGTTGTGCTTTTCCTCGAACACCTTCTGGCCGGCGCGGTTGTTCTGCGCGTAGGTCACCAGCACGAAGTTTCCGATGATGTTGGCGCAGGCGTTGGCGGCGTGCGCGGTCCAGCCCCGCTGCGCCCACGCCGGGCTCGCGCTGGTGGGCAGGATGTGCTCCACGGTCACGTCCGCCTCCGGACGGAACGAATAGCCGGCGGGAAACGCCGCGTTGATGCGCGCGGCCACCGCGCGCCGGCGCCAGGTGTGGCGTTTGAACGGCTCGCCCAGCCGGCGCAGCATGCCCGACGCTTCGGCGGCGCGAAGCGAGAACGCGTGCGAAAGCTGCGTCTCGTCGGCGCCCGCGCGCACCACCTCGGCGAACCGCGCCGCACGATCCTCATGGCGCACGGCGTCGAGAAAACAGGCGAACGCGAGGCGGTCGAGGCCCTTGAAGAACGACGCGAGGAAGTGCGGCCGCTCGCGATGGGCGTGCACGGCGCTGATGGCCGGGGCCACCCAGTGCCGGTCTCCCGGCAGGAGGAAGAGCAATCCCTTCAGCAGGCGGTTGACGGTGGCGAGCGCCTGCTCCTCGCCGCGATCCTTCGGGGCGTAGCGCACCTCCCCCGACATCACCTCCTCGAAGACGTCGGCGTACACCGGCAGAAGCTGCAGCAGCAGCGTTTCGGCGTCGACCGTCTGGAACGTGTGCTTGCGCCATTCCATCAGGTCGCCGGGGCGCACGGTGGCCTGGCGAGACACGAGCAGCGGCATGATCTCCAGCAGGAAGGCGAAGTTGTCCCGCTTGAGGCGGTCCTCCACCGTTTCCCACATGCGCGCAGCGGATTCCTTCACCTCGGGCTCCAGCCCTGTGCCTTCGATGGCCTCCAGCTTGATGAGGTCCGCCGGCGACAACTGCTTTCCGCGCATGTTCATGCCGCGATAGAGAATCGCGGCGAGCGTGCGGTTGTCGGCGATGATGAAATCCACCACGGCGCGTTCGAGGACGAACCACGCCAGCTTGTCCACCGCCTCGTGGCCGAGCCTGTCGAGCTTGCCGAGGATGGTGCGCGCCGCCTGCACCATCAGCGCCTGCGCGTCCGTCACGGTCTGGTACGGCGGTTCTTCCTTGCCCCAGTCCTTGGTGAGCGCGTCGATGCGGCCCGGCGTCTGGACCCAGGTTTCGAGGAACGCGGCATCGGAAGGGCGCGGCGTCACGCGCACGCGGCCGGCCTTCATCACGCAATCCTGCAACGCCGCCGCCAGCGCGCCGTTGCGCGCCGACACCCGGTCGCGGAAGTACGCAAACAGGATGGTGGTGGTGATGAAGCGCTGCTGGCCGTCGACGATCTCGATCTGGCCCTGCGCGTTGCGCACGCCGACGATGTGTCCCAGAAAGTAATTGAGGTAGCCGCCGTCACTTGCGAGCAGCAAATCCCCCGCCATATCGGCCACTTCCGCTTCGCCCCACTCGTAAGGGCGCTGCAGATAGGGCATCACGAAATAGTATTCGCCGCCGAGAAGGGCGCCGAAACTGCGGATCTCGGAATGAAGACCGATTTCCTTCTGCCCAACGCGTTCCGCCATCTCGGTGTCTCCTGCCGCGCCGCCCCCCTGTCACCCATCCGTAACGCGCCAGCCCCACGCGGCAAGCGCCGGTTTGACTGCGCGCGCGCGCCGGCGCGCGTCGTTGCATTCTCGTCACAGGCGAACGCGGCGGTCCCCCCGCCCCCATGAGGCCTGCTCCCGTAAGGCCTGGGCTCTTCAGGCGAGGCCGGCGTCGTCCGCGGGGCGCACCGCGAAGGCGGGTTCCGCGCCGATGACGGCGCGCGCGGTGAAGCCGCGGGCCTCGAAAGCCTCCCACGTCGCGGCGGCGCCGGTGAAGCCCGCGCGGCGCAGCCGCACGCCGCGGTCATCGGCCCCGACGCCGAGCACCGCCATCAGCCGCGCCGCCACCGCCGCTCCGGAGTCGAGCCACGCCACACGGCGCGGCGCCGCGGCGGCCAGGTCGTCGACCAGCAGCGGAAAATGCGTGCACGCCAGCGCCACCACGTCGAGACGATCGCCCCCCGGCGCATGGAACAATCCCGCGATCGCCTCCGCGACGGCGCCCGCGTCCGCCGGGCCGCCGGCGAGACGCCGTTCCGCCGCCGCCACCAGCGCCGTGGAGCCGAACCGGATCACCGTGCAGTCCGCGGCGAACCGCGCCACCAGATCGTCGGTGTACGGGCGCGCGATGGTGGCGGGCGTCGCCAGCACGCCGATCACGCCAGTTTTCGTCTGCGCCGCGGCGGGCTTGATGGGTGGCACGACGCCGACGACCGGGATCGTCAGCCGCGCGCGCACGGCGTCGAGCGCGATGGTGCTTGCGGTATTGCACGCGATGACCACAGCGTCGGGCGCCCATTCGCGCACCACCGCATCCAGCAACTGCGGCACGCGCGCGCGCAGCGCTTCGTCGCTCTTGGCGCCGTAGGGCAGCCACGCGGTGTCGGCGACATAGTCGAGATCGACGGCGGCGCCGGCGGCGACGATGGCGTCGAGCACCGAGAGCCCGCCTACCCCGCTGTCGAACACCAGCGCACGTCTGCGCGTCACGGCGCGCGATCCGCGATGGCGTCGACGGCGCCATAGAGCGCGGCGGGCGCGCCGGTCTGCTTGGCCCACATCTGGTCACCGTAAGAGTAGTGCCACCACTCGTCGGCGTAGCACGCGAAACCGCCCTCGATCATCAGCCAGTACAGCAGGCGCCGGTTCGCGCGCGCCTCCTCCATCGAATACGAGCCCGCGTCGTCGTAGGCCCGCTCCAGCCGGTCGAGGTGGGAGAGTGGCGTGGGATCGTCGAACAGGCCGCCCATGAACAGCGCCGCGCCGTCGTCTGCCCAGGCGATGGTGAGATCGACGGCGCCGCCGGTGCTGTGGGGCGCGGGCGACGCGGGATCGACGGTGGGCGCCGCCCAATACCGCCCGGCCTCGGCGCGAATCGCCTCCTCGCTCCAGTCCGGCCAGCGCGCGCGCAGTTCCGCCGGCATCCACACATCGTGGAAGTAGGCCTGCACCGCCCGCGGGCGCCACGCGTCGAACAGATGCAGCCGCAGGCCCACCGCGCGCAGACGCGCGTCCACCGCCTGCAACCGCAGGCCCACGCTCTCGCGCACGTACAGCGCATCAACCGCGCCATCGACGGCGCGCCAGTACGGCGGATTGCGGGCGTGCGCGTAATGATTGCGCCCGACGAGGCCGAAACGATCCGCCGGCGCCATGGACTCCGCAAACGAATCACCCGCCGAATCCAACGGCCATTGCCGCGCGCCCATTTGGGCAAGACGCGTCGCGGCGAGATCGGGAATGGGCCGCGCGCGGAGCGTGGCTAAGGAACCGAAAACTCTTGTGAACAACTTATTAACCCTCTGTACGCAGAATCGGTTTCTCGATAGGCGCAACAGGTGATGGCTCAGTGCTGGACCATATAACAGAACGGTTGCGGGGTATTGAGATGAATCCGATCGGGACGACGTCTGTCGCGTTCGTCGCGCTCACCGCGCTCTTCTGGGGCGGCTGGGTGCTCGGCTCGCAGACCGAGGAAGGCCAGGAAGCGCTCGCGAAGGCGTACGAAGGCTTCAAGGTCGATCTGCAGGCCGAACACGAAGCGAGCCTCTTCGCCGACGACGCGCTGCGCGCAGTGGTGTGCGGCGTGGGCCCCGGCCTCGGCGACACGCGCGGCCCCAAGCCGTGCCTTGCGGTGGCCGCCGCGGGCCGCCTGTTCATCATCGACGCCGGATCGGGCGCGGCCGACGCGCTGGAGCGCAAGGGCATCCCGCTGGGCCGCCTCCACGCCGTGTTGCTGACGGGCGCCGACCAGACGCGCTCCGGCGATCTCGACGAGCTCTGGGCCATGGCCGCGCCGCAGCGCAACAACACGCGCCTGCC
>JANRIM010000138.1:0-33459 GCA_033764865.1 Hyphomonadaceae bacterium | reverse complement strand
ATCGGTCACGCGGCGTCCATGAATTGCATCGCCGCCAGCTGGGCGTACAGGCCGCCCCGGGCCACCAGCTCCGTGTGGGCGCCTTGTTCCACTACGCGGCCCTGATCCATCACCACGATGCGGTCCGCTTCCAGCACGGTGGCGAGGCGGTGCGCGATGACCAGCGTTGTCCGTCCTTTGCGCGCCTCGGCCAGCGCCGCCTGCACCAGCCGCTCGTTCTGCGCGTCGAGCGCGCTCGTCGCCTCATCCAGCAGCAGCACAGGCGCATCGCGCGCCAGCGCACGCGCCAGGGCCAGCCGTTGGCGTTCGCCGCCCGACAGCGCGCGCCCGCGGTCGCCCACGGATGCGTCGAGGCCGCCACGCATCGCAAGGAACGACCATGCCTCCGCGCGGCGCGCCGCCCGCTCGATGGCCTCGGCGTCCGCGTCGGGGCGTCCGAGACGGATGTTGTCGGCGGCGCTTCCCGAAAAGAGATGGGCGTCCTGCGAGACGTAGGAAAAGCGCTGTCGCCATGCGCGGGGGTCGGCGCTACGGGCCTCCACGTCATCGAGGAACACCCCGCCGCCCTGCGGATCGTAGAAGCGCAGCAGCAGGCGGAAGACGGTGCTCTTGCCCGCGCCGGACGGGCCCACGAGCGCCACCGTCTCGCCGGGGCGCACGTCGAGCGAGAATTCACGCAACGCTGATCGTTCCCCGCTGTCGGGATAGGCGAAGCTTACGCGCTCGAAGCGAAGCGCCCCGCGACCCGGCGTCGGCAAAGCCACGGGGTTGGCCGGCGCGGCGATGTCGGGCGTCTCGGCGAGGATGGCGGTCAAGCGGTCGGTCGCGCCGGAGGCCTTGAGCACGTCGCCCCACACCTCCGACAGCATTGCGCCGTTGCCCGCCGCCAGGATCGCGAACAGCACGAACTGGGCGAGCGCCCCGGGGGTCATCTCGGCGGCCAGCACCGAACGTGCGCCGAGCCACAGCACCAGCGTCACGCCGAGGAACATGAGACCGATGGCGCCCGCTGTGAGATGGGCGCGCGCCTGGATGCGCCGGCGGGCGGCGGCGAAGGCGTTCTCCACCGCGCTGCGGAAACGGGCGCGCATGTCGTCCTCGCGACCGAAGGCCTGCACGGTGTCGATGGCGTCGATGCTTTCCGCCGCGGCCGCCGATGCATCGGCCACGCGATCCTGCGCGGCCACCGAAAGTCCCCGAACGCGCCGTCCGAACAACAGGATCGGCGCCATCACCAGAGGCAGCACAAGCAGGAGGAGCCCGGCGAGCTGGAGGTTCGTCACCGCGAGCATCACCGCCGCGCCCACAAGCGTGAGCATCGCCCGTGTCGCCATCGACGCCGATGAGCCGATCAGCGTCTCGATCAGTGCGGCGTCCACGGTGAGGCGCGAGAGCACCTCGCCGGTGCGCACGCGTGCGAAGTAACCGGGCGAGAGCGACAGCAGGTGGTCGTACACGTCTGCGCGCAGATCGCTCACCACGCGCTCGCCGATCTTGGAGACGAAGTAGAACCGCGCGGCCGACGCGATCGCCATCACCACGGCGACGCCGCCGAGGCCGAGAAACGCCCGGTCCACCGCATCCGCAGCCCCCACGACGAAGCCGTGGTCGATGACGTTCCGGAATGCGAGCGGCATCGCCAAGCTCGCCATCGTCGCGACGACGAGGAACACCCCCGCAAGCGCCACGTCCCCGCGCCGCCGAAACAGATACGGCAGGAGGCGGCGCAGAGGCCGCGCGTCGCGCGCCTTCTCACGCTTTTCGGCCGCGAGCGATATGCCGGCGGCGTATTCGGCCCCGTGGCTGGGGCGGGCGAGCGCGTCGGGTTGGGGCATCGGCACGGTTTCGCACGCGCCGGCCCGCGCGCCAAGGTGATCAGAAGCGGCGCCGCCGCAGGTCCCCGGCGATCACCCGCGCGGCATTGTGTCCCGGCGCCCCCGTCACGCCGCCGCCGGGGTGCGTGCCGGCGCCGCACTGGTAAAGACCGTGGATGGGCGTGCGATAATCGCCGTGGCCCAGCACCGGCCGCGCGGAGAACAGCTGATCGAGGCTCAAGGCCCCGTGCATGATGTCGCCGCCCACCAGCCCGAACGTGCGTTCAAGGTCCAATGGGGAGAAGACTTGGCGTGCGATCACCGATTGCGCGAACCCGGGCGCGTAGGCGTCCACGGTGGCGATCATAAGGTCGGCGACCTCCTCGCGATGGGCGTCCCAGGATGCGCCGTCGGGCAGGGTGGGCGCCACCTGCTGGCAGAACAGGCTCGCCACGTGCTGGCCGGGCGGGGCAAGCGTGTCGTCCGAAACGGAGGGAATTAGCATTTCCACGATGGGCGCACGCGACCATCCGTGCGCGCGCGCGTCCGCGTAGGCGCGGTCCATGTATGCAAGGCTCGGGGCGATGATGACGCCGGCGGTCAGATGGTCGCCAGGCTCGGGGCGCGCGGTGAAGCGCGGCGCGCACGAAAGCGCGACGTTCATGCGCATGGTGCCCGATCCGACGCGGTAGCGGTCGATTCGCTCGCGAAAATCGTCCGGCAGGTGCGCGGGCGCCACGAGACGCTGGAACAGCAGCTTGGGATTGAGATTGGAGACGACGGCGCGGGCGCGCACGGTCTCGCCCTGCGTGGTGACGACGCCGACGGCGCGTCCGTTCTCCACGATCACCTCGCGCACGCCCGCGCCGGTGCGGATCGTCACACCCCGCTCGCGACAGCATGCGGCCATGGCCTGGGTGATCGCGCCCATGCCGCCGATGGCGTGCCCCCACTGGCCGCGCACGCCGTTCACTTCGCCGAACACGTGATGCAGCAGCACGTACGCCGAGCCAGGGGTGTAGGGGCTCGCGTAATTGCCGACGATGCTGTCGAACCCGAGCACCGCCTTGATCGGATCGCTCTCGAACCAGTGATCGAGCCAGTCCCCCGCAGACTTGGCGAAAAGATCAAGCACATCCCGCTTGCCGACAAGGTCGAGGCGCCCAAGGCGTCGCGCTGCGCCGATCCCGGAGAGCATTTCCTCGAAGGCCGCGCGCCACCCGTGCACGACGAGGTTGGGCGGCGCCTTGAGCGCGAGATCGCGAAGCACGTCGGCTATTGCTTCAAGTCGGCGCTCGTACTCGGGGAGGCGCTCTGCGTCCCTTGCGGAGAAGCGCGCCACCTCCGCTTGCGTCCTGCCAGCGCCGGTGAGAAGGGACCGCCCGTCGGGCAGGGGCAAGAAGTTGGAGGCCTTGCGCGGAATGATCGTCAGGCCGTGTCGGGCGAGGTCGAGATCGGCGATGATTCTCGGCTGCAGCAGCGAAACGGTGTAGGACGCCACAGAATTGCGGAAGCCCGGATGAAACGTTTCGGTGACGGCCGCCCCGCCCACGACGTCGCGCCGCTCCAGCATCGCCACCGAGTGGCCCGCCGCCGCCAGATACGCCGCGCAGACGAGGCCGTTGTGTCCCGCGCCGACGATGAGAACATCCACTGTCATGGCCGAACGCCAGACCGCGCGGCGGGCCGAGTGTCAAGCGGCGCTTTCCTGACGGGCGAGATCGATTTAGCCGCACCCACTGGCTCGCCCCCCTGCGGACGCTACGGTGCAGGGGAGCGGAGAAAACGATGCCAGACCTGCTTGTTTACGGCGACAGTCGCAGCGGCAATTGCCTCAAGGTGCGGTGGACCGCCGAGCGTCTCGGCATCCCCTTCGAGTGGCGCGAGGTGAGCGTGGCCGCCGGCGAGACGCGCACGCCGGCGTTTTTCGCGCTCAATCCATGGGGGCAAGTTCCTGCGGTGCGGCTCGGCGACGGGCGGGTGCTCACGCAATCGAACGCCATCATCGCCCATCTTGCGGAGGGCTCCGCCCTGACGCCGGCCGATGCGTTCGCCCGCGCGCGGGTGTTTGAGTGGTTGTTCTGGGAGCAGTACAGCCATGAGCCGGCGATTGCGGTGCGCCGTTACCGCAAGGTCTACCAGAACCTTCCAGACCCTGAGATCGAGCCTGCATTGCTGGAGAAAGGCCAGCGGGCGCTGGCGCACCTCGATGACGCTCTGGCGGGGCGGCCATACCTCGTCGGCGAGGCGCTCACGATCGCCGACATCGCCCTCGTCGCGTACACGCGGTGGGCGCCGGAAGGCGGGTTCGATCTCACCGGCGCGCGCCACGTCTTGACGTGGATCGCACGCGTCGAGCGCGATCTTGGCTTGCCGCAAACGCAGGGTGCGCCATGATGGCCTGAAAATCGCGGAGGATGCCATGCGGAGCGCGCCGTTTCAGAGAGGGCTCGTGGATGTCGGCCCGGGCGCATACGCCTGGCTGCAGCCCGATGGTGGTTGGGGATGGTCCAACGCGGGTCTGATCGTGGACGGCGACGCCGCCCTGCTGGTGGACACGCTGTTCGACGAACCGTTGACGGCGGCGATGCTCAAGGCCATGGCTGACGCCACCGGCTTCGGGGCCGACGAGATTGGCCAGGTGGTGAACACCCACGCCAACGGCGACCATACCCACGGCAACGGCCTGTTGCACCGCGCGGAGATCATCGCCTCCGAAGCCAGCGCCCACGAGATGGCGGAGCTGTCGCCGCAGGTGCTGGCGATGTTCAAGGCGCAGGGCGCGGCGGGCGCCCTCGGTGAGGCCGGCGCCTTCTTCGCCGATGTCTTCGCGCCGTTCGATTTCGCCGCCGCCCGGGGCCGCGCGCCCACCAGGACGTTTTGCGGCCAGATGAGCACCCAGGTGGGCGACAAGTCAGTGGCGCTTTTCGAAGTCGGGCCTGCGCACACCGCGGGCGACGTGATCGTCCACGTGGCAGCGGATCGCGTGGTCTACACGGGCGACATCCTCTTCATCGACGGCACCCCGATCATGTGGGCCGGGCCTGTGGGCAACTGGCTGCGCGCGTGCGATCTCATCGTGTCGATGGATGTGGACGCCATCGTGCCAGGCCACGGGCCGCTCGCCGATCATCGTCAGGTGCGCGCCATGCAGGACTATCTGCGCTTCGTCGAGCGCGAGGCGCGCCGGCGGTTCGAGGCAGGCATGGGGCCGGAGGAGGCTGCCCGCGACATCGCGCTGGGCGACTATGACGCCTGGGGCGACGCCGAGCGCATCGCGGTCAACGTCGACACGCTGTACCGGGAATTCCGGGGCGACACGACGCCGGCCAATGCGCTGGCGCTGTTCGGCCTGATGGCGCAGATCCGGCGGGACCGTCGGCGTTAACGTCTCGTTTACGCCTCGGCGCGGACTCTTGGCCAATACGATTCCAGGAGCGGTCGATGCTGTTGTTTGGCTGGCATGTCTGGCGCGGCGAGAGCCGTGCGCGCTACCGCTTCAAGGTCACGCTCAGCAAGAACGGCCTGCCGGAGCCCGGCGGGGTCTACGTCATGGTGCGCCGGCGGTTCGTCTTTTTTCTTGAGCCCTTGTACGTGGGCAAGGCGCATTCCCTGCGCGGGCGCCTGCTCGGGCATGAGAAGTGGGGCCGCGCGTACTGGTATTACGGGGCCACCGAACGTCACGTGCTGCGCGTCGACGAGGAGCGTGAGCGCCAGATCATCGAAGAAGACCTCATCCGCGGTCTCCGGCCCCGCATGAACGATCTGATGATCCCGCGCTCGGCCTCCGACCTGCCCAGCAGCCGCGAACTGCGCCGCAAATGGATGGATCGCAACTGGATGAAGCTCTGGCTCGGCGGCGGCAAGGCGCGCGCCTAGATCCGGTGCACCGCCGTCGCAGACAAGACGAGCGATCCCGCTCCGTCACGCAAGTCCCCGCGTGAAAACACGAGGGTGCGCGTCGCACGCGTTATCTCGATGGAGGCGTGCAGCGCAGCGCCCGCCGGCGCCGCCGCGATGCGGTCGAAGGTGACCGAAACCAGCGTCACCGGCTTCTCGGCGATGGCGGCGGCTTGCTCGGCCAGCGCGTCCGCAAGCAGCGTGAGGTGGTGGGAGTCCATGCCGTGAGGCTCGGTCAGGCCCGGGCGAAGTGCGCGAGCGCTGCGTCGGCGATCACGTCGCCCCACTCCTGGACGAAGTGTCCGCCTCCGGCGATCTCCAGCGGCGGCGGGCAGCCATGGATGTTCTCCCGCAGCGTCGCCATCACGGGTGGGCCCAGAACCGGGTCGGCCATGCCTACGGCCATGAACGTCGGGCCGCGCCATGCCGTACGCCACCAGGTCCGGGCCGCCCGCGCGATCTCGGCGAACGGTTCATCGGGCGCGAGGGGGACGAGTTGGGGAAAACGGCGGACGCCCGCCTTGTACGTGATGTCGGGAAAGGGTGCGTCGTATGCGGCCGTTTCCGCGTCGGTCAGATGCGGTGTGCCGCGCCGGATCAGGGCGCCTACGGGCAAATCCGGATTGGCCGCCGCGTAGGCGCGCCACGCCATGAAGCCGGGGGTGATGTTCTCGCCCGTGGCGAACATCGTGTTCATCACGAGGAGACGAGCGATGCGCTCGGGAAAGGCCAGCGGCAACGTGAGGCCCAGCAGGCCGCCCCAATCCTGGACCACCAGCGTGACGCGCTGCAGGTCGAGCCGTTCCACAAAGGCGATCAGCGCATTGCGGTGGAAGTCGGTGGTGTACTGCGCGTCATCCGCTGGCTTGTCGGACCGTCCAAAGCCGAACAGGTCCGGCGCCACGACGCGTGCGCCGCTGGCCAGGAACGGCGGGATCATGCGGCGGTAGAGGTAGGCCCAGCTCGGCTCCCCGTGCAGGCACAGGAACGTGTACGCCGCGTCCCGCGGGCCTTCATCCACGTAGTGCAGGCGCAGACCGTCGTAACCCGTAAGGTCGGCGATGTAGTGCGGCGTCCACGGCCAGCCCGGCAGGCCCGCGAACCGCTCCTCCGGCGTGCGCAGGATCGTCATGGATGGGCCCCCGCGCGCGCGATGGCGAGGCGGATGCGCTCGTGCGCGGCGTCGACGCCCGCCCACTCGCCGACCGTTGCGCTCTTGCCGGGCTCCAGATCCTTGTAGTGCGTGAAGAAGTGGGTGATCTGCTCGATCAGCAGCGGCGGCAGGTCCAGGTAGCTGCGGACGTTGGCGTAGAACGGGTTGAGCTTGTCGATCGGCACCGATAGCACCTTTTCGTCGAAGCCCTTCTCATCGGTCATCAGCAGCACGCCCACCGGTCGCGCGCGGATGACCGCCCCGGGCACCACCGGCGTCGGGGTCACCACGAGGATGTCGATGGCGTCGCCGTCCTCGGCCAGCGTGTTGGGAACGAAGCCATAGTTCACCGGATAGATCATCGAGGTGTGCAGGAAACGGTCGACGAACAGGGCGCCGGAAGCGGGGTCCAGTTCGTACTTCACCGGTTGCCCGCCTTGGGGAATCTCGATGAAGGCGTTGACCTCCTCGGGGGGCGTGCGACCCGGCGCGATCTCGGCGACGTTCATGGGGCGTCCTTCTCCTGCGGTATGAACGCACCCTATCGCGGCGTCGCAACCTCCGCGAGGGGGCGCCCGTCGGGTTCGGCGAAATCGAGATGTTCGAGCGCCGCGGCGATCCGTCCGTAAAGGACCGCCGGCGCGATAGGCTTGCTGACGTGGCCGGTCATGCCTGCTTCGGCGCAGGCGGCGAGGCTCCCGGCGTGGGTGTTGGCAGTCAAGGCCAGGATGGGGATTGCGGCGTTGGGGCCCGGCGCCGCGCGGATCGCCCGGGTGGCCTCCAGGCCGTCCACGCCCGGCATCTGGATGTCCATGAGAATGATGTCGTAGGCCTGAGTCCGCGCCGCCTCGATGGCCTGGGCGCCGTCGCTCACGAAATCAGCGGCGAGACCCGCCTGCGCGAGCAGGGTGTCGAGCACGAGCCGGTTTGCGGGATTGTCCTCCGCCGCCAGGATCCGCAGCGGGCGGGCGCCCGCGGCGTTCACCTGCACGGCGGGGTGCGCGCGCGCGAGGGGGGCCGTGAACCAGAACGTGGATCCGACGCCCGGCGTGCTGTCGAGACCCACTTCGCCCCCCATCAAGCGCGCCAGCTCCCTTGCGATGGCGAGGCCGAGGCCCGTTCCCCCGTAGCGGCGCGTGATGGAGCCGTCGGCCTGCGCGAACCGTTCGAACAGACCCGCGGCCTGTGCGGCGGTCACGCCGATGCCGGTGTCGTCGACGGCGACGCACAACAGGCCGCCCGACACGGACACCCGCACGATCACGCCGCCGCGCTCGGTGAACTTGATGGCGTTGGACACGAAGTTCTGCAGGATCTGGCGCAGGCGCAGCGCATCGCCCACGAACAGCCCGCGCGCGTCGGCGGACACCTCCACTGTCAGCGTGAGGCCTTTCTCTCGCGCCGATTCCCGGAACAGCGCCGCCACCGCTTCCACGTTCGCAGCCACGTCGAACGGCTCGTTCAGCAGCGTGACGCTCCCGGCCTCGATCTTGGCGAAGTCGAGCACGTCGTCCAGCATCGCGAGGAGTTGGCGCCCCGAGCGGTGCATGACGTCCAGCATGCGTCGCTGATGCTCGTCGAGGGTCGTGCGCTCAAGCGCTGCGGCCATCGCGAGCACGCCGTTCAGCGGCGTCCTGATTTCGTGGCTCATGGAGGCGATGAAGCGCGACTTAGCCTGCGTTGCATCCTCGGCCCGTTGGCGGGCTTCGGCGAGATCAAGTTCCTGGCGCTTGCGGGCCGTGACGTCCATGATCAGGCCCACAAGACGCCCGTCGGGCATCGGCACGGCGGTGCAGTGGATCCAGCGCGCGGCGCCGTCGGGGCGGATGATGCGCGTGTCGCGATGCAATCCGCGCAGTCCGGTAAGCGGATCCTGGGGCAGGGCCTTGAGTGCGCTGCGCTCGGCGGGATCGACGATGTCCCACACGCCATCCTCGAAATCCGCCATGGCGATGGACTTGCCGCAGATGGCGCGGGCCTGGGGCGACGACCATGCGACGCCGCGTGCGCGGTCGTAGCTCCATACTCCTGCTTCCACGGATTGGAGCGCCTGCGACAGGAGACGCTCGCTCTCCTGCGCCGTTGCGCGGGCGGCCTCCAGTTCGCGGGTGCGCGCTTCGATGCGCTCCTCCAGACGGTCGCGCTCGCGCGCAAGATCGGCCGCAAGCACTGCGCGCTCGGCCATCGCCACGCGAAAAACCTCCAGCGCGCGCGCGGCTTCGCCGATTTCGTTGGCGTGATCGGCGCACGGCGCTGGCTCGTCCAGCCGCCCCGCGCTCATCGCCTGCATCGTCTCCATCAGCGCGCGCAGCGGCTTCAGGATCGACAGCGCCACCAGCCACACAAAGCCCGCCAGCAGGGTGACACCCGCCAGCAGCGCAAACACCGCGCCGAACGCGGCATCCCGGCGGTCGGCTTCGCGCCTCAGCAGCGTGGCCGCGAGGCTTTGGCCGATGGTCGTCCAGGTCGCCTCGGCGGTTTCCAGTGCGCGCGCATGGGCGCTTCGCAGAAGTGGCGTCGCTGGCGGGTTCGAGGCGTCGCGCCCCTTGATCAGCAGCTCCTGGCGTTCGCGAAACCAGGTGCGGCCTGCGGCTTCGTAGGTTGCGCCTTCCGTGCGTGCGCGCGAGAGCAGATCAAGCAGCTGCGCGCGGACGACGGGATCGTCCGTCGCGGCGATGACGTCGAGAAGGCGGCGCTCCACCCGGTCGAGAGCGAACTTCACCCGCCCGAAGGCAAGGCCAGGCGAGCTGTTGGCCGGCGGCGGCGCAGGACCAAGCAGGCGGTTGGCGGACGCGATGGCGACGGCTGTCTCCGGCAGGTCGACCAGCACGAGTTGCATCGGCGCGTAGCTGGTGCGGGCGTCGTCGAGATTGAGTTCTGACGCCGTTCCGATGGCGTTGAGGAGCGCGACCGCGGCGTCGGCGACGGCGTCGGGGGCGGCGGCGGCGGCCAGATGATCCTTCAGGGTGCGCGCTTCGTCCGCGGTGTGCAGCACGCCATCGTAGCGCGCGCTGGCCTCGGCGAACGCATCGGTCCGCGCCGCATCGACAACGCCTGATCGCGCTGCGCCGTGCGCGACCCGCCACACGGTGCGTGCGTAGTCGATGCCCGCGCGCTCCCGGTGCACATGCGCCAGATCGCGGCTGACCTCCCGCCACAGCGCCGCCGTCACGAACAGCAGCGGCGCCAGCGCCACCAGCGCGATGAGTCCCAGCTGCACGCCGATGGAGGCGCGCCGGCTCAGGAGGTCGAGCGGACTGCGGGGCAGGGAGCGGTGCATGCTTACCCGATGGTGAACGCGCGCGCACCATCGCACGCATCCCCCAACGCGGCGCTAACCGCCATGCTTAACGGAGCGTTGCGCCCTAAATGGTCTTGCGGAGCGGGATGAGATCGGGGAACTCGGCCTCGCGCTTCTGCGCCTTTGCCGCGAACGCCTCCGCCATGTGCTGCGGGGCGAACATGCCCGTCTGCCACAGGGCGATGTAGTCGAGACTATCGGCGATGGTGTGGTCGCGGGCGTGATTGATCATCACCTTGGAGCCGGCGACGGCAAGGGGGCTCTTCGAGGCGATCTCGCGGGCCGTCTCCATCACCGCGGCCAGCATCGTCTCGTGGTCGGGGTACACTTCGTTGACGAGACCGATCTCCCGGGCGCGATGGGCGGGCAGGCGCCGCCCCGTATACGCCAGTTCGCGCACCCAGCCTTCGGGGATGAGCTTGCACAGGCGCGGGAAGGTCCCGACGTCGGCGGTCATGCCGATGTTGATCTCCTGGATCACGAAGAAGGCGTCCGCCGTGGCGTACCGGATGTCGCACGCGCTGGTCATGTCCACGGCGCCGCCGACGCACCCGCCCTGGATGGCCGCCAGCACCGGAACCCGCGCCTCGTCGAGGCGCGTGAAAACGTCCTGCAGCACCTTGACGTAACGCCGGAAGGACTCGCCCGCAACATGCCGGTCGTCGACCCCAGCGGTGGCCCCTTCGCCGTCGGTGAACACCGAAAGCTCCATCCCCGCGCAGAAGTGCTTGCCGGTGGAGGAGATCACGATGACGCGGGCGCGCGCGTTGTCGTTGATGTCGTCGATGATCGCGGGCAATTCGCGCCAGAAGGGCCGGTTCATGGCGTTCATCGCGTCCGGCCGGTTCAGCCGCACGTGGGCGATGTGATCGTCGATGGACACGTCGAAGCAGGTATACGTCATCGGTTCTCTCTCCCCGTGCGACGCGCTATCGTGCGGCCTCAAGCGGAGGCAAGCATGAAGCGCGCGATCATGGCTCTCGTCGTCACGGCCCTGCTGGCCGGTGCGGCGCAGGCGGACAACCGCTCAGTTCTGGGCGACATTCTCAAGGGTGTGACCGGAACGCAATCGTCCGCAACGGCAGGGGCGCTGACCCAGCGGGACGCGGCCGCCGGTTTGCGGGAAGCGTTGCAGATGGCCGCGGTGACGGTCGCGACGCGGCTCGGCCGGCCGGACGGCTTTTTCGCGGACCCCCGGGTGCGGATACCGCTGCCGGGCGCGCTGGGGCGTGCGCAAAGCTCGCTCGCGCCCCTGGGGCTTTCGGCCCCGCTCGACGACCTGCAACGCCGGGTGAACAGGGGGGCGGAAGCCGCGATGCCCCAGGCCAGGACGCTTTTCGTCAACGCCATCAAGTCCATGACCATCGCCGACGGCGTCGCCATCGTGCGCGGAGGAGAGGATGCGGGCACGCGCTTCCTTCGCGACCGCACGCAGGCGCAACTCGCCACCGCGCTGCGCCCGCACATGGAAACCGCGCTGCACCAGGCGGGCGCGTTCACTGCGCTCGACGCCGCCGCCGCCCGCGCCGGGGCCGCCGGCGGGGCCGCCAGCCTGCGCAACGACCTGATCCAGTTCGCCGTCGGCAAGGCGCTGGACGGCGCCTTCGGCTACATCGCCGAGGAAGAACGCGCGATCCGCAACGATCCCGCCCGGCGCACGACCGCCATCCTGCGCAAGGTGTTCGGGGCCTAACGCGTGGGCGCGACAGGGTCCAACAGTCGCGGCCGCCCGGGTTGAAGACCTTACCGCGGCGGTTAGTGTCGCCGCATGTCCAGTGAGTCGGCGCCCTTTCGTCGCGTCTCCTACGAGTTGAAGGCCGGCCGCATGGCGGGCCTTGCGTGGGGCGACGTTACGCGCCCGCCGGACATCCTCTTTCTCCACGCCACCGGCTTCAACGCACGCACCTACACCGATCTGCTCGCGCCGCTGGGCGAACGCTTTCACGTGCTCGCGGTGGATTTGCGTGGACACGGTCTGACGCAGCTTCCGGCGCACACGTTCGGATACGGATCCTGGAATCGTCACCGGGACGATGTGGTGGAGCTCATCGAGGGCCACATCCGCGCGCCGGTCACCATGGCGGGCCACTCCATGGGGGCCACGGTGTCGCTGCTCGCCGCCGGCAAGCGGCCGGATCTTGCGCGCGGGGTGGCGATGATCGATCCCGTGCTCATGAGCCCGGCGATGTACGGCTTCGCGCAACTGCCGGCGGCGCCGCTGTGGTGGAGCGTGTCGTTTCCCATCGCGCGCGGCGCGGCCCGGCGGCGCAACACCTTCGCCACCAAGGAGGAGGCCCTCGGCGCCCTTACGGGACGCGGTGTTTTCAAGGCGTTCAAGCCCGAGCAGCTCGCGCACTACGTCGAGGACGGCTTCCGCGAAACCGCCGATGGCGTGCGCCTGTCGTGCACCCCCGCGTACGAGGCGCGGACCTTTTCGGCGCAGCGCATCGATCCATGGCGGGCGCTGGCGCGGGCGCCGGGCCCCATCGTCTGTCTGCGGGCGGAGAAGCGCTCCACCATGCCCCAGGCCGCCGCGGAGCGCTTCATGGAGATCCGCCCCGACGGCCGCCTCGCCACGGTGGACGGGGCAGGGCACATGATCCCGATGGAGCGGCCGGACCGTACACGCGCCGCGCTCGAAACCGCCGCGCTGATGGCGAACCCCCAAGTTTACCGCGACCTCGTCTAACCGCCGCCCGAAGGCCGTCAGGCGAGGGCGAAGGCGGGCGAGCGCAGGATGATTTCCACCGAGCCTTCCCCCTGCCGTGTGAGGATGTCGACATTGGTCTGACGCGCGAGGATGCCGGTCAGCAGCGGTTGCGCCACGGGGCCGGGGTAGCCGTCCTCCGGCAGATCGCCCTGCAGGGCGGCCCAGGTGGCGGCGCGCACGTTGGCCCGCTGCCCGGTGCAGCCTAGGCGGATTTCGGCGCCGCCGTCGGCCGCGCCGGCATCCACCGTCACCACGCCGCCTTTCGGCAGGCACTCGTTGGCGATGAAAAGGGCGTTCATGAACACCTTCAGCGTCGCCCGCGGCATGGACACCGCAGGCGCCCGCCATTCCAGCGCGGGCTTGAGCGCGCCGTAGAGCTTTTCGGCCACGGCCCGGGCTTCCTCCAGCCGTCCGTCGCCATCGCCGCCGGCCGCGCCGCCGCCGGCGAAGGCGAACCGGAAAAACTCCAGCTTCGCCCACGCCTTGGCCACGCCGTGCTCCATGAGCGCGATGGCGTCGCCGTTGCGCCCGGCGGTGTCGCTTTCCTTGAGCATTTCCAGGCCCTGGATCAGGGCGTTCATGGGCTCGGCCATGTCGTGGCAGACGCGCGATGCGACGAGCGCCGCGAGGCGTGGACCTTCGATCATGGCGGACCCCTGATGCACCGAACGAATCGTCGAGCGCGTCACCCTAGCCGATTCGACGCGCCCACGAGCCGCCCGATGCGCGGCATGGTCAGTTCTCGTGCTCGGTGTGATCCACGCGGTCGTCGAAGCCCTGCCGCGCACTGAAGAACGAAAGCGCCATCAGGCCGCCGCCGAGCATCACCGACACCACCGCCCCGAGGCCGATCACCACCCAGCCGAACAGGCTGATCTCCACCCCGGCCGACGACCACGCGTAGACGATCGCCACCACCGCCGCGATGAGGAAGGCGCCCAGCACCGCGACGAGGGCGGCGGTTTTCACGCGGGCGGACAGTAAACCGGCAGCGTCACGCCGGACGTGTTGCGCCGCCAGACGCCGTTCTCGTCGCGCCAGGAAGAGCCGGCGGGCGTGTTCTTCGTGAGCAGCTTGCAGGCGAAGCTGCGACTGTATTCGTCGACGGTGACGCCGTTCTGCTGCGCGCGGGCGGTGTAGGTCTCGCGCCGCTGGAGGTTGACCTGGTTCATGCGCGCGCGTTCGTTGGCGGGGGGCGCTGCGCCATCGACGGCGCCGAGGTAGCCGTCGGCCTGCTCCCCGATGCGGCCTTCGTTGATGGCGGTGTTGAGGATCGGATCCTCGATGGCCGCGGCGGGTCCGGCGGCGGCGAGGGCGAGCGCCGCGGCGGCGAGGAAGAGCAAATGGCGGGGGGTCATGGGCGGCGTTCCTTCGCGCTTAGAAGATATCGGGGTTCTGGCGCAGCGTCTCAAGGACGTCGCGTTCAAGTTTGACGACAACTTCCTGGCGGATGTTCACGTTGAGATTGATCTCGATGGGCTTGTCCGGCGCCTGCACCTTGATGGTCGGCGCGCAGGCCGCCAGCGCCACCGCCGCAGCGGACGTCCACACTCGTGTCGGGCCCATGCTCACTCCTCAAGGTCTTGCGGCGCGCCGGTTATCGGGGCGCCGGCTGCGGCGGGTCAACGCCCGTCGGGGGCGTCTGCGGGTCTTGGGCCTTATCCTCCAGGATCGCCTGATCCACCAGCGGACGGGCGTCGTTGATGCTGTCCGACGATCGCGCAAGCTGCCTGAACGGGGCCCGAACAGAGACGGTGAACTTGAACGGCCAGCCGGTCACCTTGAGCCGATCCATGCCCGGAAGGGGCAGGACGCCCGGGGCCACGATGCCGCCGATGGGCTGCTGGTTCTCGCCGGAGAACCGGATCGCGGAGACGATCTCGCCGTCAAGGTCGCCATCCAGCTCCAGCGAGAGATCGTCGTAGGCGAAGCTCTTGAGCGCGTCGAAGGCGATCTGCGGCGCGCCGACCAGCCCGTCGCCGGCGTTGCCGGTGTAACGAATCTCCCCGCCCCCGGACGTGGCGCGCAGAACGCCCTTCACGATCTTGCCCCCGTCACGGGTGAACTCCAGCGGGAAGGAGCCCTCCACGCGGCCTGTGGCGGAGAGGTCCTTGAGGCCGAGCTGGTCCAGCAGCTGCTGCACGTCCACGTCGCTCAGCGTCAGGTTCATCCGGAAGTTTTCGTCGCCCAAAAGCACGAGTTGGCGCTCCACGGACAGCCGCCCCGCCGCGAACGGCCACACGGCGCCCTCGATCAGGATCTGCTCGGGATTGAGGATCTGGAACGTGATCTCCCCGGATTCCACCACGATGCCTGGATTCAGCCGCCGCACGGTGAGTTTCTGGCCCGGTCTGGAAGTGAGGGCGAAGAGGTCCGCGAAGTCCACGTCGCCGGAGACGCCGTCCACCGGTCCCAGCGCTGCGGCGTTGAGGTTGACGTTGCGCGGGGAGATGCGTCCGCGGGAGGAGAGGGTGTCCTTGTCCCACGAGACCACGACGTCCACGCCCACCGGGCCGCTGACGCCGTCGACCACGCCGCGCGCCAGCTCGGTGATCTCGTAAAGGTCGAGGTCGCGGGAGAACTGCAGCGCCGGGTTGGTCACGTGCGCTTCGCCGGTTCCGGTCTGAAGGTCGTGCACGGCGGTGAAGCCGGCGAGGCGCCGCTTGCCGCTTTCCAGCAGGATGGCCCCGCCCGCCTCGATGCGCCCGTCCGCAAGCGCGCCCGCAATCTGGGTGACGCGAAGCGGGTTGAACCGGGGCAGTGGTTCGCCTTCGGCCGCAGCCTCCGCCGCAGAGCCCTGCGCCTCTATGAAGAACTTGTCCGTCACACGCGCGACGCCGTCGGCGATGCGCACCACGGTCCGGCCCGCTTCCGGACGCGCGTTCCAGCGGGCGTCGATGGCGGTCACGTACGCGGGCAGGGCAGGATCCTCCAGCACGCCGCCGCGGAAGGTCCCCGCCACTTGCCCCCCCGGCGCGGTGCGCGCGGTGACCACGTCCCCCGCGAAGCGGATGCGCCGGTCCGGCGCAAAGTCCACGGCGTAGCGCGGCGCACGCGCTTCCAGCGCCAGATGGCTGTCGCCCGCCGGGCCGGTGAAGCGGCCGACGATGGCGTCGACCGCCAGCGTGGCCGGCCGTCCCGCAGCGTCGGCGGTGCGTCCCGCAAGCGCGATCCGCCCCGTGGCGAACCCACCGGACAGACGGCCCGCCGCGTCGGCGGCCACCAGCGTCCGGTCCGGGCCCGCGCACAGGGACACCGCCTGCGCCCCGAACCGGTGGCCGGGTATGCCCAGACCGTCGATCTGGGCGGGAATGCAGCCGTCCGGCAGCGCAACGCGGAAACCGCCGCCCCAGCGCGCGTCGATCCGCAGGGGCGCGCGGAAGTTGGCGACGCTCAAGGCCTCCGTGCCCCCGTCCACGGCCAGCGCGCCGTCGAGCGCGAGCGCGCCGGCGGCGCCGTTGCGGCTGAACGTGAAACGCGTCCTTTGCAGGTCGATCCGCCCGCCGGCGGCGCGCCAGTCGGCGATGGTGAGCGCGCCTTCGGCGGCGAGCGCGCCGGCCTGCAGGCTGAACCGGTCCAGCGACAGCTGCGCGGGCGGCATGTCGCCCCCCGCCACCTCGATGAGCGCGCTGCTCTCCACCGCGCCGGACGGCGCCAACGCCAGCAGCACGGGGCGGCCGGCGTCGCGGGGCGAAACGGTGATGCGGGCGCCGCTGGCCGCATCGAGCGAGAGGGGGCCAGGCGCGGCGATGCGGCCGGCGCCTTTGCGCCAGTCCAGTTGCAGGGCGGCGGCCGTGGCGAACCGGGCGAGCGCGCGGTCCACCGCCGCCTTTCCCGCCGCCACCTGCGGCGCCACCGGGGAGCCCGCCATGGCGGGGATGGCCCCCACCAGCCGCGCGCGCCCTTCGGCGCTGAGCCGGGCGTCGGGGAGGGAGAGGCGTCCCGTGGCGGCGATCACCGCCCCGTCGGCTGCGCGACCATCGAAGGTGTACGCGCCGGCGGCGGAGGCTTCGGGTGAAAACAGGTCCCCGAGGCGGTTGTCCGCGCTGCGGACGGACCACTCGCCGAAGGCCTGGCGGAGGTCGCCCTCGGCGGAAACGGCGGCGGTCAGCGGCCCTACGGTCGCCCCCGGCGCGGTCGCGCGGTCGAAGGTGAGGCCGACGCGCGTCCGCCAAACGCCGGCGCGGGCGGGCTCCAGCCTGGCGTCGAGCGCCGCGGTCCGCACCGCCGCCCCCGCCACGGAAAGACTGGCGCCAGACGCCGTCAATCCCGCCTCGGCGCGGGCGAGGTCGGCGGGGACGCTGGCGCGGCCGGTCAGCCGCAGGGCTTGGCCCGCCACCCCGTCCCCCCCGGCCCCGGGCCAGCGCAGCGCCGCCAGGGCGGCGTCCAGATCGACGAGGAGGGCGCCGGCCTCCGTCCGGGCGGTCGCCAAGGCGCGCAGATCGCCGATCTCGGCGTCCCCGGAGCGCACCGACACGGGCGCGATCTCGGCCCGCGCGGCGAAATCCCGGGTCAGGCGGCCTTGGGCGGAGAATGTGGCGGGGATGGCCCCGGCGGGGGTAAGCAGCAACGCACGGCCGTTGGCGATGTCCACCGTCAGGTCCGGCAGGCGAGACAGCGGCCGCCCGCCATCCCCGCCGCCGCCGAGCAGCCTGTCGAGCTGTCCCAGGGAAACGCCCTTGGCGTCCACGCGCACCCGGAGGGCGGGGGATTCAAGGGAAAGCCCCGCAAGGCGCGGCCCCGCCATGCTCCAGGCCAAGCGCGCGTTCGCCTGGGCCGCCACGGCGTCCGGCGCGTTCGCGGGCCCCAGCCGCAGGTTCCGCAGGCCGGCCCCGCCCGCATCCAGCTGCGTCAGGTCAAAGTCGGCGTCGATGCCCGCCTTGCGGAAGGCGTCGCGGGCGGCGGCGTCCGCCAGCGGCAGGCGAAAGATCCAGGCCGCCCCCGCCAGCGTCACAAGAGCGATACCCGCGGCGCCCAGCACCAGCCGGGCGCGCGTCAACCGGGGGCGCACGGGGGCCGCATTGGGGCGCTCCCGGGGGGGCTCCCGCGTGTCCGTCACCGTTGGGCCCCTTCACCGGGGCCTTGACACACGGTTAAAGCCAACGACGTATTCTCCAATCTCGCCAAGGCGTTGGCGTGGGCTTCAATAGATCGGGCTTAGTCGAGTTGGAAACAACGGACATGCACTTGAAGCTTTTTAAGTAAACTGGGCGACCATGTTCATGATGACGGATGCGCTCAGCCTCGCAATGCTTACGACTTTTTCACCAGGGCCCGAAGCATGATTACTGGCGCCGGACCGATGGTGCTTGGAACCTCGCCGCGCGGTCTGCGCTGGCCGGCGCTCGCCATCGCCGCGGCGGCGGTGTGGCTGTGGGCCGTGGGCGGCGTGCCTGGCGCCCTGAGTCCCGAGCAGCGCCTGCGCCTTGTGGCGGAGGCGGAGGCCGCAGCCGTCCAGATGGAGCATGAGGCGTTCACGGCCGCGATCGGCGTGCGCGAGGACCGCACCATCGAGGTCGCCCGTGGGGAGACGCTGGCGTCGGCCGTGCGCCGCGCGGGGGCCGAGCCCGCAGAGATCTCCGCCGTGCTGGCGGGGGTGGAGAAGGTGTTCGACGCCCGCCGCATCCGGCCGGGGCAGGAGATCGACGTCTACTTCGAGAGCGCCGGGACCGCCGCGCGGCTCACCGGGGTGTCCTTCCGGTCGGAGCCGGGCGCCGCGGTGACGGTGAACCGGACGTTCGACGGCCAGTTCAAGGCGCGCGAAGTGCTGATGCCGCTCACATTCGAGGTGGCGCGGCTGTCATCGAAGGTCGAGACGTCTCTTTACGACAGCGCCATCGCCGGCGGCGCCACCGACCGCGAGGTGAGCCAGCTCGCCGACGTGTTCGCCTACGACATCGACTTCCAGCGCGACATTCACCCCGGCGACGCCTTCGAGATCGTTTTCGAACGTTTCCGCGACGACGAGGGGCGCACCGTCAAGACGGGCGATCTCCTGTTCGTGTCGCTCGATGCGCGGGGGACCACCAAGAGCTTCTATCGGTTCAAACGCCCCGGCGACGGAACGGTGGATTGGTACGACGAGTCCGGAAAGAGCGCCCGCAAATTCCTGATGAAGACGCCCATCAACGGCGCGCGGCTATCCTCCGGGTTCGGTTTCCGCCGCCACCCCATCCTCGGCTATTCCGCCCTGCACAAGGGCACTGACTTCGCGGCGCCCTCCGGCACGCCGATCATGGCGGCGGGAGACGGGACCATCGTGCGGGCGGGCGGGTACGGCAGCTACGGCAACTACGTCCGCATCCGCCACTCCGACGGCTACGAGACGGCCTACGCCCACATGTCGCGGTTCGGGCGCGGCGTGCGCGCGGGGGCCCGCGTCCGCCAGCAGCAGATCATCGGCTACGTGGGCACCACCGGGCGCTCCACAGGCCCGCACCTGCACTATGAAGTCATCTATCGGGGTCAGCAGACCAATCCCATGCGCCTGCGCGTCCCTACCGGGCGCAACCTGGACGGCGCGGACCTTGCGGCGTTCAAGACGGAGCGAGCGCGCATCGATGCGCTGCGCGTGAACCACCAGCGCGCCGCGGCGCTGCGCGAAGCGGGGCAGACGCCCACGCCGGTGATCACCGCCGCGTTCTCCACCGGCGTCAGCGCCGACGAAGGCGGCCTCAAGGGCGGTTTCCGCTAGCGACGCGCGCTGCAACGATGGTCGAGCCCCGCGGCCGGCGCGGCGGCTATTCCAGGGAGTAGGTGTCTTCGTCCCATGCGTCGTCCTCGCGGCGGCGTGGACCCATGTAGTTGGCCTTGGTGCGGCGGCGCCGGTCCGGGCCGATGTACCCGGGAGCGCGGACGAAGGCGCGCCGCTCGTGCGTCACGGCGTTCAGCCGCGCGAGCAGCGCCTTGGCGGAGATCGGCTTGGCCAGGATCTCGTCTATGCCCGCGTCGCGGGCCGCCTCCACGATGCTGCGCTCTGTATGCGCCGTCAGCATGATGATCGGCGTGTCATAGCAATTCTGGGACGTCCGCCGCAGCATCCGGCTGAATGCGGTGCCGTTCATGGGCTGCATGTTCTGGTCGACGATGATCACGTCGGGGCGCCATTCCTCCAGCAGAATGTTCGCTTCCGCGCCATCGGACGCCTGCCGGATGTCCGCCACCCCCAGGGCATGCAACAGGGTGTAGACGATCGTGCGCATGTGCGCATTGTCGTCGACGATCAGTGCCGCAATCCGAGGCGTTTCCGTCATCGATGTTCGCGCCGCTCCCCAGGAGCGTCACTAAATCGTGATGTTACGGCTTGACAAGAGACAGAGTGGCGCGGGGCCCCTCAGGCCGCCGCCACCGCACCGGCCTCTTGCGGGTCGCGCAGGACATAGCCCCGGCCCCAGACCGTCTCGATATTGTGCTCGCCGCCCGTGGCCGCCGCCAGCTTCTTGCGCAGCTTGCAGATGAACACGTCGATGATCTTCAGCTCCGGCTCGTCCATGCCGCCGTAAAGGTGGTTCAGGAACATTTCCTTCGTCAGCGTGGTGCCTTTGCGGAGCGAGAGCAGCTCCAGCATCTGGTACTCCTTGCCGGTCAGGTGCACGCGCTGGCTGTTCACTTCAACGGTCTTGGCGTCGAGGTTGACGATCACGTCCCCCGTCTTGATCACCGACTGGGCGTGGCCCTTGGAGCGGCGGACGATCGCGTTGATGCGGGCGACCAGTTCGTCCTTGTTGAAGGGCTTGGTCATGTAGTCGTCGGCGCCGAAGCCGAGGCCGCGGACCTTCGCGTCGATGTCGGCGTTGCCGGAGAGGATGAGGATCGGCGTGTTCACCCGCGCCAGGCGGAGCTGCTTGAGCACGTCGTAGCCGTGCATGTCGGGCAGGGTCAGGTCGAGCAGGATGATGTCGTAGTCGTACAGCTTGCCGAGATCGATTCCCTCCTCGCCGAGATCGGTCGAGTAGATGTTGAAGCCCTCCGACTTCAGCATGAGTTCGATACCCTGCGCCGTGGCGCTGTCATCCTCGATCAGAAGTACCCGCATTAGCCCGCTCCCAAGTACGAACCAAATTTAGGTGCGCGGCGCGCACACTGATTCGCCATCAGTGTTAACGGTAGAAGTTAATACGGGGTGTCTAGAAGCACCGTTGCGCAGGCGATTCATCTTTTCCGCAGGCCGGAACATCCCGTGAAGTTCCGCCGTCGCGCATCGGTTCCGCCGTCGTTCTTGAAGCGCGGACTCACTTAACGAGTCCTGAATCCGCGGCGGCGCACGGTCGTCGTCCTACCGCTTTGCAATGCCGCCGGTAACGCGAGCTCAATCATTCTGAACGAAACCACACGGCGTGGGATCGTTGCTGACATCCATCGCCGCCGATGTGGCCCGTCTGGACGTGCGCCGGCTGGAAGGCCGCGTCACGGGCGTGAACGGCCTGCTGGTGGAGGCTGGCGGGCCGGCGGAGGCTCTCGTGGTGGGCGCGCGCGCGCGCATCGAGGGATCGCCCGCGGTCCGTGCGGAGGTGGTGGGCTTCAAGGGCGGCCGCGCGCTGCTGCTGCCCTTCGACGCCGTGGAGGCCATCCGGCCCGGCGCGCGAGTGCAGTTTGACGGCGCCCGCCATGCCACGCGCCCCTGCGCGGCGTGGCTCGGCCGTGTGATCGATGCATTCGGCAACCCGGTCGACGGGCAGGGCCCGCTGCCGCAAGGTCTGCGGGCGCGACCTGTGCGAGCGGCGCCGCCGGCGGCGCACGGGCGGGGCCGCGTCGGTCCGCGGATGGATACCGGGGTGCGCGCGCTCAACATCTTCGCCGCCATCTGCCAGGGCCAGCGCATGGGGATTTTCGCTGGCAGCGGCGTGGGCAAGTCCGTCCTGCTCTCTATGCTGGCGCGCGGCGCGGCGGCGGACGTGATCGTCATCGGGCTGATCGGCGAACGCGGCCGCGAAGTGCGTGATTTCATCGAGGACACGCTGGGGGAGTCCGGGCGCCGTCGCGCCGTGGTCGTCGTCGCCACTTCCGACGAGCCCGCCGCGCGCCGCCGCCTCGCCGCCGAACAGGCCTGCGCCGTCGCCGAGCATTTCCGCGATGAAGGCCGGCACGTGTTGTTGATGCTCGACAGCGTGACCCGCTACGCCATGGCCGGTCGCGAGATCGGGCTGGCGGCGGGAGAGCCGCCCACCACCAAGGGCTACACGCCTTCCGTCTTCGCCGATCTGCCGCGGCTGCTGGAGCGCGCGGGCCCGGGCCTGGACGGCGCCGGCGGCTCCATCACCGGGCTCTTCACCGTGCTGGTGGACGGCGACGACCACAACGAGCCCATCGCCGATGCGGTGCGCGGCATCCTCGACGGCCACATCGTGATGGAGCGGCGGATCGCCGAGCGCGGACGCTATCCCGCCATCAACGTCCTGAAATCGATCTCCCGCCTCATGCCCATGTGCCATGATGCGCGGGAGAACGCGCTGGTGGCGGAGGCGCGCACGCTGCTCTCGGCCTACGCCGACATGGAGGAGCTCATCCGCATCGGCGCGTACAAGGCGGGCGCCGATCCCGTGATCGACCGCGCCATAGCGCGCCTGCCGGCGTTGGAACGCGTCCTGTCCCAGGGGCGTGACGACCTGTGCCGTCTCGACGAGGGCTTCGCCCAGCTGGAAGAGGCTCTCGCCCCATGAGTCGTGCGCTTGAAACGCTGGCCCGCCTGCAACGGGCCCAGATCGACGAGGCCCGCAACGCGCTGGCGGGCATCGTGGCTGCGCGCACGATGCTGTCCGACCGCGACAAGGCGCTGATGGCGGAAGTTGCGGCCGAACAGATCGACGCCGCGCGCGATCAGGCCGGCGTCGCCGCCTATGGCGCGTACGCGCCGCGGGTGGCGCAGGAGCGCCAGATGCTGGCGCGGGAGGATGCGCGCCTGGCGCGCGACGAGGAGGTCCTGCGCGAACGGGTGCGCGAAGCCTTCGTCGAGCTGAAGAAGATCGAGCTGCTCATCGCCACCCAGGCCGAGCGGGAGCGCGCGGCGCAGAACGCGCGCGAACTCGCCGCGCTCGACGAGGCGGCGGCCATGCGCGCTGCGCGCCGGACCTAGATCTCCGAGAAGTCTCCGCCACGGCCGAGCCCGCCTGCAAAGCGGCGCGCGCCGTCCTGCGCCTCGGCCGCCAGCGCCGCGCGCCCGCGCGCGCCTTCGGCCCTCAATGCGGCGTCCAGCGACAGCGACCATCCCGCGAACGCAGACGCGCGATCGCCGCGCATGCACACCTGCGGGAAGCGCGCGATGTCGGCGGCCAGCGCCTGGGCTGTGGCCAGCGCTTCGCCCGCGGGCGTCAAGCGGTTCGCCAGCCCCCACGCGTAGGCTTCCTCGGCGGCCACCGCGCGGCCGGTGAGGATCATGTCCAGCGCCCGCCCCTGGCCCACGATGCGCGGCAGGCGCACGGTGCCCCCGTCGATCAGCGGCACGCCCCAGCGGCGGCAGTAGACGCCGAACACCGCCGTCGCCGACGCCACGCGGAGATCCGCCAGCAGCGCCAGTTCCAGCCCCCCGGCCACGGCCGGGCCCTCCACCGCAGCGATTAGCGGCTTGGACAGGCTCACCCCCGGTTCCGCCTCCGCACGGTCGGAGAGCAGGCGCGAAGGGCCCATGGGGCCGTGCGCGGCGTGCTCGAACGCGGCGCCTTCGCCCACGGCCTTCAGGTCGGCGCCGGCGCAGAACGCCCCGCCGGCCCCGGTCAGCACCATCGCGAGCACGCCGTCGTCGCGTTCGGCCCCTGCAAAGGCCGCCATCAGCGCCGCCGCCGTGGCGGGATCGACGGCGTTGCGCGCCTGCGGCCGATTGATCGTGATCGTGACGACCGGCCCGGCTTGGCTTATCTCGACGCTCATGGCGCTCCCTCCCTGTCCACGCCGCCCCGGGCGGATCTCCCGTTCGCGGCGCTCCCTTTGGCGGGTCTCTTGGCGCGAAAGTCAAAACTGATGCGCGCCCTGGCCATCCGGCATGTGCCGTTCGAGGACCTCGGCGCCTTCGCGCCCGTGCTGCGGCGACGCGGCTTCGATATCCGCTATGCAGAGGCGGGGGAGGAGGCGCTGGAGGACGGGGACGCCGATCTCGTCCTCGTGCTCGGCGGGCCCATCGGCGTCTATGACGAAGCCCGGTATCCGTTCATCGGCCCGGAGATCGCGCTGATTGCAGCGCGTCTGGCGCGCAATGCGCCGACCCTGGGCATTTGCCTCGGCGCGCAGCTGATGGCGGCGGCGACGGGCGCGCGGGTGTATCCGGCGGGCGTCAAGGAGATCGGCCTCATGCCCATCACGCTGACGCAGGCAGGGCGCGGGTCGTGCCTTGCGCCGTTCGCCGATGCGCCGCTGACGCTGCACTGGCATGGCGACACGTTCGATCTGCCGGCGGGCGCGACGTTGCTGGCGTCCACGCCGCTGGTCGCGCACCAGGCGTTTGCGCTGGGCGACCGCGCCATCGGCTTCCAGTTTCACCCCGAGGCGGGCGGGCCCGGCTTCGAGCGCTGGCTGGTGGGTCACGCCGTCGAACTGGCGCAGGCGGGCGTCGACGTGGGCGCCCTGCGCACCGCCATGCAGACGCACGCGGCCGGCCTTGCCGCGAAGGCCGAACAGGTTCTCGGTCTGTGGCTCGATCAATGCGGCTTTGGAGGGGCGCCATGAGTTTGCGTATCGCCGTCCAGATGGATCCCATCGACACGCTGCTGGTGGAGCGCGACACCTCGCTTGCCCTCATGAACGCCGCGCAGGCGCGCGGGCATGAGGTGCACTGGTTCCATCCGTCGGACCTCTGGTGGGACACCGGCGTGCTCAGCGCGCGGGCCCATCATGTGCGCGTGTCGGAGGATCCCGCCGCCCACTACGCCACGCTCGCCAGCGCGGTGCGGCCGGTGTCCGATTTCGATGTCGTGCTGATCCGCCAGGATCCGCCGTTCGACATGGGCTACGTCTCCAACACCTACCTGCTGGAGTTCGCCGGCCCGCGCACGCTGGTGATCAACCACCCCCGCGGCGTGCGCGACATTTCCGAAAAGATCGCCACGCTGCGCTATCCCCATCTGCTTGCCGCCACGTTCGTGGGCCGCAACATGGAGGCGATCCTGGCGTTCGCGCGCCGCTTCGACCAGGTGGTGCTCAAGCCATCCTTCTTCGCCGGCGGGGAGGGCGTGTCGCGCGGTGCGGCGGGCGACGGGGACTTCACCGCCAAGGTCGCCGCGATGCTGACCGAGGTGGGCAAGGAGCCCATCATCGTCCAGGAGTTCATCCCCGCGGTGAAGGACGGGGACAAACGGCTCTTCGTGCTCGACGGCGCCCCCATCGGGGTCGTGCGGCGGATGCCGAAGGCGGGGGAATTCCGCGCCAACCTGCACGTGGGCGGCGTGGCGCAGGAAGGCGCGCTCGACGCGCGCGACCGGGAGATCGCGGCGGCGGTGGCGCCCCTGCTGGCGGAGAAGGGCGTCGTGTTCGCCGGTCTCGACGTGATCGACGGCCGGCTGACCGAAATCAACGTCACCTCGCCCACGCTGGTGCGTGAACTGATGCGGTTTTCCCGCATCGACGTGCCCCGGCTGTTCTGGGACGTGGTGGAAAAACGCGCGGCGGCCCGGGCCTGATGGGCTACATCGACAAATTCCTGGCCCCGGGGGAGCACGTGCGCGCCCGCGCCGAGCTGCACTGGATCCTGTGGGTGCGCGCGTGGGCGGCGCTTCTGCTGCTGGGCGTCTTCCTGATCGGCATCGTGATCTTCGTGCAGCAGGTGGTGTTCATGCTGACCACAGAACTCGCCGCCACGGACCGGCGCCTCATCCTCAAAAAGGGGCTCCTGGTGCGCAACGTGCGCGACGTGGGGCTCGACAACATCGAGTCCGTGCACATCTCCCAGGATGTCTTCGGCCGGCTGCTGAACTACGGCCGCCTCTCCGTGCACGGCACGGGCGATGAAGCGTGGACGACGCCGATCATCGCCGATCCCTCCGGCTTCCGCCGCGACATCGAGGCCGCGACGCCGAAGGTCGGCTAGGCCTGCAGGGCGCGGTCGAGCAGGGCGAGCGCCTCGCGCGCGAAGGCGCGCATGTTCGCTGCCCGGTCCACAAGGCCCGTCTCGATCGACAGCGCGATCTCCACCGGCCCGCTGACGGCGACGAAGGCGCGCCCCGCGGGGCCCGTGGGGCCGGCGGCGCCGGTCTCGGACAAACCCCACGTCGCGTCCAGCCGCGCACGCGCGGCGCGGGCGAGGAACAGCGCGCTCTGCTCGCTTGAGCGGACGATCTCCTCGCGCGCCATGCCGAGCAGCTGCAGGCGCGACGGCACGGTGTAGGCCACCACGCCGCCGAGGAAGTACGCGCTCGCTCCGGGTAGGGCCAGCAGCGCCGCCGCGATCAGCCCGCCCGCGGAGGATTCCGCCACGGCGATCGTTTCCCCGCGCGCCTTGAGGCGGGCGCCGGCGGCGTCGGCGAGAGGAAGCAGCGTGTCCATCAGCGCGCCGCCACGCGCCAGATCATGTCGCCGGCGTCGTCGGCCACCAGCAGCGCGCCGGTGCGGTCCGTCGCGACGCCCACGGGCCGCCCCTGGGCTTCGCCCTTCGCGTTCAGGAAGCCGGTGAGGACGTCCTGCGCGTCGCCTGCGGGCGCGCCGTTGGCGAAGGGCACGAACACCACCTTGTATCCACTCGGCACGGACCGGTTCCACGAGCCGCGCTGGCCCACGAACGCGCCGCCCTTGTAGGCCGCGGGCAGTGCGTCGCCGGTGTAGAAGTGAAGGCCCAACGAGGCGGTGTGGGCGCCGAGCGCGTAGTCCGGCGCGATGGCCTTCGCCACCATCTCGGGGTTCGGCGGCTGGACGCGCGCATCCACGTTCTGGCCCCAGTAGGACCATGGCCAGCCGTAGAAGCCGCCGTCCCTCACGCTGGTCATGTAGTCGGGTGGCGTGTTGTCGCCGATCATGTCGCGCTCGTTGACGGCGGTCCAGAGCGTCTGCGTGGCGGGCTCGAGGTCGAGGCCCACGGGATTGCGCAGGCCGCTGGCGAACACGCGGTGCGCGCCGGTGGCCAGCGTCAATTCCCAGATCGCGGCGCGGCCTTCCTCGATGGCCATGCCCTCGTCGCCGATGTTGCTCACGGAGCCGATGGCGATGAACAACCTGGAGCCGTCGGCGGTGGCGCGCAGCGTGCGCGTCCAGTGGCCGTTGCTGTCGGCCCGGTAGGGCAGGTCGAGCACCTTGGCGCCGGGACCCGCGATGGACGTGGCGCCGGGCGTGTACGGAAAGCGCAGCAGCGCGTCGGTGTTGGCCACGTAGAGCGCGTCGCCCACCAGCGCCATGCCCATGGGCTGCTTCAGGCCTTCGATGAAGGCGTGCTGTTCGTCCACTATGCCGTCGGCGTCAGCGTCCCGCAGCAGCACGATGCGGTTGCCCCCGTCGCTGAAGGCGCCGCCCTGGCGCATCATGGCGTTGGCCACCATCCGTTCGATGCCGCCGCCCTTGGAGGGCTGGGAGCTGGACTCCGCCACCAGCACGTCGCCGTTGGGGAGGAGGTACAGCCAGCGCGGGTGATCGAGGCCCGAACCGTACCGCGTCACCGAAAGGCCGGCCGCCGCCACGGGCGCTGCGCCCTCGGGCCAGCCCACGGCCTTCGGCACTTTGATGGTGGGCAGGCCGCCGGCCTTCGGGGCGGGCAGCACGGGATTGGCGCCGTAGCTCGGCGGCTCCGGCGGCGCGCCGCCGGAACAGGCCGCCAGCATCAGGCCGGCGCACACGCCAGCGCACACAATGGCAAGCGCATGTCGCGCCATGTGGGGTCTCCCTCAACGTCTCCGCCGCGGACCATAGTCGCCGCGGCGCGCGAGTCGAGCCGCGAGGGGCCTGGCCTAGACGTGGCCGCAGGATTTCAGCCGCGCCTTCGGGTGCACTTCGCCCTGCGACATCACCGTCGTCGTCCCGCGGAACCGCTCCACGAGGGAGCGCACGTAGGGGCGGATGCCGGGGCTGGTGAGCAGCACGGGGGTCTCGCCCTCGCGGGCGGCGCGCTCGAACGCCTGGCGGACGTCGGCCACGAACTGGTGCAGCTTGGAGGGCGCGAGGGACAATTGCCGGTTGGCGTGCTCGCCCACCAGCGCCTCCGCGAAGGTCTGCTCCCACGCCGGCGACAGCGACACGATGGGCAAGGCGCCTTCGGCGTTCTGGTTCTGGAAGGAAATCTGGCGGGCGAGCCGCGTGCGCACATGCTCGGTGATCTGCACGAGGTCATGCGTGGCGGGGGCGGATTCCGCGATCGCCTCCACGATGGCGCCGAGATCGCGGATGGAGACGCGCTCGCGCAGCAGGTTCTGCAGCACGCGCTGCACGCCCGACCACGAGATGTGCGTCGGCGCCACGTCGTCGAGCAGGGATTGCGTGTCCTTGGGAAGATCCTTGATGAGCTTCTTCACCTCCGAGAAGGTGAGCAGCTCGGCCATGTTCTCCTTCACGATCTCGGTCAGGTGGGTGGCGAGAACGGTGGCGGGATCGACCACCGTGTAGCCGCGGAAGCTGGCCTCCTCACGCGCGGTCTCGTCCACCCACGTCGCGTCGAGGCCGAAGGCTGGCTCCTTGACCGCTTCGCCGGGCAGTGTCACGCCTGCGCCGGAGGGGTCCATGGCCAGCAGCGCGCCCAGCTTCAGGCGGCCCTTGCCCGCCTCCATCTCGCGCACGCGGATGACGTACGCGTCCGGCGCGATCTGGACGTTGTCGAGAATGCGCACTTGCGGCGTGACGAAGCCCAGCTCCTGAGCCATCGACTTGCGTAGCGCGCGGATCTGGTCTGTGAGCCGCCGGCCCTGGACCTCGTTCAGCAGCGGCAGCAGACCGAAGCCCAGCTCGATGCGGATGTCGTCCATCGCCAGCGTCTGCGAGGGCGTCTCTTCCTGCGGAGCGGCGTCGGCGGTCGCCGGCGCTGGGGCGTCCTGCTTTGCACGGGCGTCGCGGCTCAATCGCCACGCCAGGATGCCGGAGGCCGCGGCCAGCGCGAAAAACGGCGCCATCGGCATGCCCGGCAGGCAGCCGGCGAGGAACGCGCACCCCGCCACCATGCCCAGCGCGGGCGGATAGGACGCAAGCTGCTTGGCCAACGCCTTGTCGGCGGCGCCCTCGACGCCGGCCTTCGACACCAGCAGGCCCGCCGCCACCGAGATGATCAGCGCGGGAATTTGCGCCACGAGGCCTTCGCCCACCGTCAGGCGTGTGTAGGAATCGGCGGCCTCCGCGAACGGCAGGTCGTGGCTCACCATGCCGATGATGATGCCGCCGACGATGTTGATGGCGGTGATGAGCAGGGCGGCCATCGCGTCGCCGCGCACGAACTTCGAGGCGCCGTCCATCGCGCCGAAGAAGTTGGATTCGTCCTCCAGCGCCTTGCGTCGCGCGCGCGCCTGATCCTCGGTGATGAGGCCGGAGGAGAGATCGGCGTCCACGGCCATCTGCTTGCCGGGCATGGAATCGAGGGTGAAGCGCGCGGCGACTTCCGCAATGCGCGTGGAGCCCTTGGTGATCACCACGAAGTTCACGATCACCAGGATGATGAACACGATCACCCCGATGATGAAATTCCCGCCCATGACGAATTCGCCGAAGGCGTTGATCACCTGCCCCGCGGCGGCGGGGCCCTCATGGCCGTGGCTGAGGATGAGGCGCGTGGACGCCACGTTGAGCGCCAGCCGGAACAGTGTCGTCAGCAGCAGCACGGTGGGAAACGCCGTGAATTCCAGCGGCTTGCTGATCAGCAGCGACGTCATCAGCACCAGCACGGCGCTGGTGATGGAGATCGCCAGCAGGAAATCCATGAACCAGGCCGGCAGCGGCACCAGCAGGATCGCGAGGATGAACAGCACGCCGGCGCCGAGATAGATCTCGCCGCGGAAGGCGTTACGGACCACCGATCCGAAGTCGAGCCCGCCGATGGTGCGTGCGGGTGGTGCGGCGTCAGCCATGCGTCAGGTCCTTCAGGCCGCCACGCCCATGGGCGGGGGAGGCACGTCGACGCCTTCCTCCGCATACTGCTTCAGCTTGTTGCGCAGCGTGCGGATGGAAATGCCGAGGATGTTGGCGGCGTGCGTCCGGTTGCCGAGGCAATGGGTGAGGGTGTCGAGGATGAGATCCTGCTCCACGTCCGCCACCGTACGCCCCACCAGGCCGCGCACGGCGTCGGCGGCGCGGCCGGCGGCGCCGCCGGCGTCGTCGGCGCCCACCGGCGCGCCGTCGGGCGCGCGGATCGCCTCGGGGCCGATCTCGGCGCCGCTGGACAGCAGCACGGCGCGGTGCATGGCGTTCTCCAGTTCGCGCACGTTGCCTGGCCAGCGGTAGCGCATCACCTGGTCCAGCGCGGCCTGGGACAGCGCGCGCGCCGGGCGGCCATTGGCGTCGGCGTACTTCTTGACGAAGAACGCGCACAGCGCGGCGATATCGCTCTGGCGTTCGCGCAGCGGCGGAATGCGCAGGTTCACCACGTTCAGGCGATACAGCAGGTCCTCGCGGAACGTGCCCTTGCGGACGCACTCAGCCAGGTCGCGGTTGGCGGTGGCGAGGATGCGGATGTCCACCGGCACGGGCTTGGCCCCGCCCACGCGGTCGATCACGCGCTCCTGCAGCGCGCGCAGCAGCTTGGCCTGCAGGCGCAGGTCCATCTCGCTGATTTCGTCCAGCAGCAGCGTGCCGCCGCTGGCTTCCTCGAACTTGCCGATGCGGCGCGCCACCGCGCCCGTGAAGGCGCCGCGCTCGTGGCCGAACAGCTCGGACTCCAGCAGATGTTCGGGGATCGCGGCGCAGTTGACGGCGATGAACGGCGCCTGCGCGCGGCGGGATTTGGCGTGCACGTGCCGCGCCATCACCTCCTTGCCCACGCCGCTCTCGCCCGTGATCAGGACAGAGGCTTCGGAGGCGGCGATCTGCTCGGCCAGCGCAATCACCTGCTGCATCGCGGGATCGGCGGCCACGATCTCGCGCGCGTCGCGGGAGATGGCCTCCAGCACGGCGGCGATGAGGGCCGCGTCCGGCGGCAGCGGAACGAACTCCAACGCGCCGGCGCGGATTGCGCGCGCGGCCGTTTCCGGATCTGTCTCGACGCCGCAGGCCACCACCGGCACCACGATGTGCTCGGCCTCGTTGGCGGCGATCAGGGCGGCGATGTCGATGCGCGCATCGACGAGCAGCAGATCGGCCCCGCGGCCGGCGCGCAACGCCGCCGTCGCCATCTCGCCGGTGTCCACATGGGCCACCTTTGCGCCGCGGTCCATCGCGATGCGCGTCGCGGCCGCGATCTGGCCGCTGAGGGCGCCCACAATCAGGATGCGCATGAACAAGTCTCCGTCATGGGCGGGTCTCGCCGTCCTTGATGATTTCGGTCATCGTCACGCCCAGCCGGTCGTCGACGATAACGACCTCGCCGCGGGCCACGAGGCGGTTGTTGACGAAAATGTCGATCGCCTCGCCCACCTTGCGGTCCAGTTCGAGCACCGATCCCTTGGTGAGCTTGAGCAGCGAGGCGACATCCACATGCGCGCGTCCCAGAACGGCCTGGATGTTCACCGGCACGTCGAAGACGGGGGCGAGCTCGGCGGCGGTGTGGTCGCCCACGTCCTCCGGCGATGGCGCGGGCACGGCGCCTTCAAGCTGGGGCAGGTTCATGTCGGCAGTGCTCATGGGGCGCGTCCTTCGCCGGTCTCGTGGGCGCCGGTCGCATCATCGCCGGCGTTGTTGGCAAGCGCGTCCGACACCATCGCCTCAATGCGGCGGAGCGCGTCGGCGCTGTCGTGCGCGATGGAGCCTTCGCCCCAGTCGATCGAGACGTCGCCCGCGCGCACCGCCGGATCGGCGCGCACGACCAGCGCGCCGTCGAACCCGTGGCTGCGGGCGATCTCCTCCAGCATCGCGCGCGCCTCCGACAGCGCCGGCGCGATCCGGACCACCACGCGCGGCGCGCCCACGAAGCCGTCGAACGCCGCATCGAGCGCGGCGGCGACGCGCGCCTCGCCGAACCGGTCGAGCGCCGCGCCGCTGGCCACGCGCGCGGCGGCGAGCGCGAGGCGCGCGGCGTCGGCCAGCATGACGCGCCGGTCGGCCGTGATGGCCGAAACGAGATGTCCCGCGCTGGCGGCGATCTGCTGGACGGCCTGCGCCATCGCGGCCTGCGCGCGCGCGGTTTCGTCGTCGCGCCCGGCGGCGAACGCCGCTGACCGTTCGGCCTCCACTTCCTCGACGGTGTAGCTGCGGGTGCGCGCGCCCTCGCGCAGGACGGCGCCGTCGGCGTCGAACACCGTGTCGAAGGCGTATTTGCGGACAGGCGCGCTCAATAGATCAGCTCCTCGTCGCCGCCCGATCCCGCCAGCATGATCTCGCCGCGGTCTGCGAGGTCCTTGGCGGTGGCCACCAGGCGCGTCTGCGCCAGTTCCACGTCCTTCAGCCGCACGGGCCCCATGGAGGCCATCTCGTCGCGCATGATCTTGCCCGCGCGCTCGCTCATGTTGGACATGAACAGCGTGCGCAGCTCGTCGGAAGCGCCCTTGAGCGCCAGCGCCAGATCGGCCTTGTCGGCCACGCGCAGCAGCGTCTGGACGCCGCCGGTGTCGAGCTTCTTCAGGTCCTCGAACACGAACATCAGCGCCCGGATGCGCTCGGCGGCCTCGCGGTTGCGTTCCTCCAGGGACGAGAGGAAGCGCTGCTCGGTCTGGCGGTCGAAAGTGTTGAAGATTTCGGCCATCAGCTCGTGGCTGTCGCGTTTGGGCGTGCGCGCAAGGTTGGACATGAACTCCGTGCGCAGCGTGAGCTCGATCTTGTCCAGGATGTCGCGCTGCACCGGCTCCATCCGCAGCATGCGGTTGATGCACTCGAGCGCGAAGTCCTCCGGCAGGCACGTGAGCACGCGGGCGGCGTGGTCCGGCTTGATCTTGGAGAGCACGACTGCGACCGTCTGGGGGTATTCGTTCTTCAGGTAGTTCGCGAGCACCTGCTCGCTCACGTTGCCGAGCTTGTCCCACATGGTGCGGCCGGCCGGGCCGCGGATGTCCTCCATCAGCGCATCGACCTTCTCCACCGGCAGGAAGGTCTGGAGCAGGCGCTGCGTGGCGGAGTGCGAGCCGACGATGCCGCCGGCGGACGACAGCTGCTTGACGAACTCCAGGATCAGCGCCTCCACCACCGAGGCGTCCACAACGCCCAGGTTGGACATCGCCTGGGAGATTTCCTTGACCTCGTCCTCGTCGAACAGGCGCAGCACCTGCTCGGCGTCGTCCGACAGCGACAGCACGATCACCGCGGCCTTTTCGGGCCCCGTCAGCTGGGTGACGCTCGTCACCGGATCGTTGCTGGAGCGCGCGGGCATGCGTCAGGCCCGCTCCGAGAGCCAGGTGCGCAGGATCTGCGCCGATTCCTCGGGGTGCTGGTCGATGACCTCCGCCACGCGCTTCACCGACGAGGTGTTCACCTGGCCGTTGATGCGCGCGACGTCGAGCGTGGTCTCCACCGACCCGCCGCCAGCGGGGGCGGGCAGGGCGCCCGCGAGCGGCGGCGCGAGCGCGCCGCCCATGCCGGCGCCCCCCGCGAGCGCGCCGGCGCCGCCGGGGCC
>JANRIM010000133.1:0-6838 GCA_033764865.1 Hyphomonadaceae bacterium | reverse complement strand
GTGATGTCGCGCCCGCGCTGGGGCGTGTGGACGACGGGGCTCTCGAACACCGCATCCGGATGCAGCAGCGCCCAGAGGGCCCCGTGATCATGGCTGACCATGTAGCCGTACCATTTCTCGAGCGCAGGCGGCGTCATGGATGCTCCTCCCCGGTCGGCGGACGCCGGATCATGACCACAAGCCCGGGCCCCCGCCAGCCCTGACGGCGATGGCGACGGCGCCATTCACCCCTGTGGCGGTTTCGAGGCGCGCCGTTCGGCGAAGCCGCCCGTAGGCGGCGCCGGGGAGAGGACGCCCGGAGGAGGCCCCCGGAAAGGGCCTGCGGGGTCGCTCCGGGTTCCGCGGAAAAATTCCGCCGTTCCCCTTGCGTTCCGCAGAACAAATGCGGTACATCTTTGATCTCACACCGGGGCTGTCCTGCGCCGGGGAGTCGGACTAAGGGGAACGCACGCCATGACGGCCTTGAAGCTTGTGGAGACGATGGACAACGACAAGCAAAAGGCGTTGGCCGCCGCGTTGACGCAGATCGACCGCGCCTTCGGCAAGGGCTCGGTGATGCGGCTGGGCGAACGCCCGGTGGTGGAGATCGAGGCGATTTCCACCGGCTCCCTGGGGCTCGACATCGCGCTCGGGATCGGCGGGCTGCCCAAGGGCCGGATCGTGGAGATCTACGGCCCGGAGAGTTCGGGCAAGACGACGCTCGCCCTGCACGTGATCGCGGAGGCGCAGAAGAGCGGAGGCGTGTGCGCCTTCGTGGACGCCGAGCACGCGCTTGACCCCATCTACGCCCGCAAGCTGGGCGTCGACCTGGACGACCTGCTGGTTTCCCAGCCCGACAGCGGTGAACAGGCGCTGGAGATCACCGACACGCTGGTGCGCTCGGGCGCGATCGACGTGCTGGTGGTGGATTCCGTGGCGGCGCTCACGCCGAAAGCCGAACTGGAAGGCGAAATGGGAGACTCGCTCCCCGGCCTCCAGGCCCGCCTCATGAGCCAGGCGCTGCGCAAGCTCACGGGCTCGATCTCGCGGTCCAACACGCTGGTGATCTTCATCAACCAGATCCGCATGAAGATCGGCGTGATGTACGGCAATCCGGAGACGACCACCGGCGGCAACGCGCTGAAGTTCTATGCGTCCGTGCGCCTCGACATCCGTCGCACCGGCCAGATCAAGGAGCGCGAGGACGTCGTCGGCTCCGAAACGCGGGTCAAGGTGGTCAAGAACAAGGTCGCCCCACCGTTCAAGCAGGTGCAGTTCGACATCATGTACGGCGAGGGCATCTCCAAGACCGGTGAGATCATCGAGCTCGGCGTAAAGGCCGGCGTCGTGGAGAAATCGGGCGCCTGGTATTCCTTCGGCGGCCAGAAGATCGGCCAGGGCAAGGAGCAGGCGCGTCGGTTCCTGAAGGAACACAAGGACGTGGCGCTGGCCATCGAGGAGGGGGTCCGCCAGGCCGCCGGCCTCATCGTGGATGACATGACCGTCGCCCCCGACGCAGGCGACGACGCCGACGAATGACGCCGCCCGCGTCCACGGCTTGCGGCGGGATCTAGCCCTTCCCGTCGCGACGCCGGCCGGCCGGGCTGCGGTCAGCCCCATCTCCCGTGCCGCATGTCCGGCCGGCCGGCCTCTGTTTTCGCAACCTCGCCAGCGCGCGGGCCTGTCGCCCCGGGCCGCGCCCCGACCGCCAGGTCTTGCGCGGTCCCGTCGCCCTTGGCGCAAACCGGTGCGCTCCCTATACCTGTCCGGAACCTTTCAGTTGCGGACACCCAACCCCCGATGCCGAAGAAGTCGAGCGTACCAAGCGTCAACGAGATCCGGTCCCAGTTCATCGGCTTCTTCAAGGCGCGCGACCACGCCGCCCCCGCCTCCTCGCCGCTGGTGCCGCAATCGGACCCGACGTTGCTATTCACCAATGCCGGCATGGTGCCGTTCAAGAACTACTTCACCGGCGGGGAGACCCCGCCGTTCCCGCGGGCCGTCACCAGCCAGAAATGCGTGCGCGCCGGGGGCAAGCACAATGACCTAGACAACGTGGGCTACACCGCGCGCCACCACACGTTCTTCGAGATGCTCGGCAACTTCTCCTTCGGGGACTATTTCAAGGAGCAGGCGATCCCGCTCGCGTGGGACCTGATCACCAAGGAGTGGGGCCTGCCGAAGGACCGCCTTTGCGTCACCGTCTACCACGACGACGACGAGGCGGCGGCGCTGTGGAAGAAGGTCGCCGGGCTGCCGGAAAGCCGGATCATCCGCATCGCCACAAACGACAACTTCTGGTCCATGGGCGACACCGGGCCGTGCGGCCCGTGCTCCGAAATCTTCTACGACCACGGCGACCACATCGCCGGCGGCCCGCCCGGAAGCCCCGACCAGGACGGCGACCGCTTCGTCGAGATCTGGAACCTCGTGTTCATGCAATACGAGCAGTTCGCCGACGGCCGTCGCGAGCGGCTGCCGAAACCCTCGATCGACACCGGCATGGGCCTGGAGCGGGTCGCGGCGGTCCTGCAGGGCGTGCACTCCAACTACGACATCGACCTGTTCCGCACGCTGATCGCCGCATCGGTGGAGCTCACGGGCGTCAAGGCCGAGGGCGACCACGCCGCCAGCCACCGCGTCATCGCCGATCACCTGCGCGCGTCCGCGTTTCTCATCGCCGATGGCGTCAGCCCCGCCAACGAAGGCCGCGGCTACGTGTTGCGCCGCATCATGCGCCGCGCCATGCGCCACGCGCACATGCTGGGCGCGGCCGAGCCGCTCATGCACCGGCTGGCGCCCACGCTCATCGCGGAAATGGGCGCGGCCTTCCCGGAGCTGGAGCGCGCGCGCCCGGTGATCCTCGACCAGCTGGAGCAGGAGGAGGATCGCTTCCGCCGCACGCTCGGCCGCGGCCTCTCCCTGCTGGAGGAGGAACTCGCGTCGCTGCCCGAAGGCAAGCCGCTCTCCGGGGACGTGGCGTTCAAGCTCTACGACACCTACGGCTTTCCGCTCGATCTCACGCAGGACATCCTGCGCGGACGCGGGCTCACGGTCGACTCCGACGGCTTCGAGACCGCCATGGAGCGTCAGCGCGAAAAGGGCCGCGACTCCTGGACCGGCGCCGGCGAGGCGACGGGCGATGCGGTGTGGCTGTCCATCAAGGAACGCGCCGGGCAGACGGACTTCCTCGGCTACGATGGCCTGAAGGGCGAAGGCGCAGTCGTGGCCATCGTCGCGCATGGCGCCGAAACGCACCACATCGAGGCCGGACAGACGGCCGAGATCATCTTCGACCGCACGCCGTTCTACGCCGAAAGCGGGGGCCAGGCCGGCGATCGCGGCGTGATCTGGTTCGCCGGGGGCGCGAAGTTCGAGGTGGAGGACACGCAAAAGCGCGCCGGCGCGCTGCATGGCCACATCGGCCGGTTGCTCAACGGGCAGGTCAAGGTCGGCGATACGGCGACGTTCGACGCCGACGCCCAGCGCCGCGACGCGATCCGCGCCAACCACTCCGCCACGCATCTCCTGCACGCGGCCCTGCGCAACGTCCTAGGCCCCCATGTCACGCAGAAGGGCTCGCTGGTGGAGGCCGACCGCTTCCGGTTCGACTTCTCCCACGGCGCGCCGGTCACGCCCGAGGAACTGGAGCGGATCGAGGACGAGGTGAACGCCGTCATCCGCCAGAACGCCGAAGCCACCATTCGCGAGATGGCGCCGGCGGACGCCATCGCCGCGGGCGCGCTGGCGCTGTTCGGCGAAAAGTACGGCGAGCGCGTGCGCGTGCTGTCCATGGGCGAGGATATCGCCACGCACCAGAAGCCGTACTCGGTGGAGCTGTGCGGGGGCACGCACGTGCGGCGCACGGGCGACATCGCGGTGTTCGCGATCCTCTCCGAGGGCGGCGTGGCGGCGGGCGTGCGCCGCATCGAGGCGGCCACGGGGGCTGCGGCGCTGTCGCACCTGAAGACGCAGGCGGCGCTCGCCAAGACCATCGCATCGCAGTTGCGCGCGCCGCTGGCCGAGGCGCCCGATCGCGTGGCGCAACTCGCGCGCGACAAGCGCAGCCTCGAAAACGAACTCGCCGACGCGCGCAAGAAGCTCGCGCTCGCGGGCGGCGGAGGCGCGGGTGCGGCCCCGGCGGGCCCCGAGGACGTGGGCGGCGTGAAGGTGATCGCGCGCGTGCTGGAAGGCGTGCCGGCGAAGGACCTGCGCGGCCTCGTTGACGAGGGCAAGACCGAGTTGGGCTCGGGCGTGGTGGCCTACGTCGGCGTCGACGCCGGCAAGGCCGCCCTCGCCATCGGCGTCACCGACGACTTGAAGGCGCGCGTCAGCGCCGTGGATCTCGTGCGCGCGGGCGTGGCGGCGGTGGGCGGTCAGGGCGGCGGCGGCCGCCCCGATCTGGCGCAGGGCGGGGGCCCGGACGCCGGCAAGGCCGGCGAAGCGCTGTCGGCGATCCGCGCGGCGATCGCGAAGGCGCTGGCCGCGTAGGGCGTTCAGCGCCGCGCGCCTCCCTGCGGCTGAAGATCGTGCTACGCTCCCGGCATCGCAGAGGGAGCGCGCCATGGCCGACGAAAAACCGCTGGGGCTTCTGGAGATGACGCCGCTCAACCCGGCGTTTCGCGACGACCAGCACGGCGTGTACGACCGGCTGCGCAGCCAGTGCCCGGTCTATCGCGACGAGGTCGCCGGCGAGTTCATCGTCAGCCGCCATGCCGACGTGCGCTCGACCCTGTCCGACCGCACGCTGTGGCGCGGGGCCGACCACGCCGAGGAGGCGGCCTTTCTCGCGCGCAGCATTCTCGCCCAGCGCACCGACCCCAACGAGGGCCCCAAGAGCATCCTCTTCATGGACGACCCAGACCACGCGCGCGTGCGCACGCCGCTGGCGCAGGCGTTCTATGCGCGGGTGGCGAAGTTCCGCCCTGACGTGGAGCGCATCGTTGCGTCGACGCTCGCGGGACTTGAAGGCCGCGACGGGTTCGATGTGCTGGCGGACTACGCGGTCCCGATACCCATCGACGCCATCGCCGCGATCCTCGGCGTCGATCATGACCGGCTGGAGGATTTCCGGACGTGGTCCGAAGGCGTCATCCAGTCGCTCAACCCGCTGCGCTCCCCGGCCCAGACGCAGGCCATGGCCGCCGCAGGGGCGGCGCTGGAAGCCTACATCCTCGCGGCGATGGAGGACCGCCGCCGTCACCCCAAGGACGATCTCGTCACCGACATGGTGCGCCTGCAGGCCGAAGGCGCACCGCTCGCGGACAGCGAGATCATGTACAATCTCATCTCGCTGCTGGTGGGCGGCAACCTCACCACGACCGATCTCATCGGCAATGCGATCTGGCTGTTCCTGCGCCATCCAGACCAGCGCGCGAAGCTCCTTGCCGAGCCTGCGCTAATTGCGGGCGCGGTGGAGGAGACGCTGCGCTACGAACCGCCGGTGGATATCACCGCGCGCATCGCCTCGCGGGACATGGAGCTGGGCGGCTGCCCCGTGAAGAACCGGCAGGCGATGGCCTTCATGCTGCGCGCGGCCAACCGCGATCCCGACGTGTTTCCCGCGCCGCATGCGTTCGACATCACCCGCAAGGGGCCGTCGCATGTGTCGTTCGGCGGTGGCGCGCACGTCTGCATCGGCGCCCCGCTCGCGCGGCTGGAGGCGCAGGTGGCGATCCTCGCGATGCTGCAACGCTTTCCCAAGCTGCGTCTCGCCGATCCCGACGCGCCGCCGCAGTGGCGCCCGCTGCCGTTCTTCCACGGCCTTGAGCGACTGGACGTGCGCACGGCATGAGCACAGTGGACTATCGCGACGCCGCCCCCTCGGACTGCGACGCGCTCTCCGCGCTCATGCGGGAGACGTTCTGCGAGACGTTCGCCCATCTGTATCGACCGCAGGATCTCGCCGCATTTCTCGCCGCGAACTACACCCCGGACCGCCAGTACGCCGAGATCATCGACGGCGAGACGCAGACGCGGCTCGCCGTCAGCGGCGGCGCGCTGATGGGTTATGCGCAGATCGGCCCGTTCAAGTTGCCCTTCGATGCGGGGCCTGCCCGGGCGCTCGAGCTCTACCGGCTCTACGTGCGCGAGACTGTGCAAGGCCAGGGCGTGGCCGCGGCGTTGATGACGTGGGCGATGGACGCCATGCGCGCGCGCGCAGCGGTGCACGCCTACCTCGGGGTCTGGTGCGACAACATCCGGGCGCAGCGCTTCTACGCGCGCTATGGGTTCGAGAAGGTCGGCGCCTACAAGTTTCCCGTCGGCGAAGCGCTGGACGACGAGTGGATCCTGCGCGCGGCGCTCTAGCCCCGGCGGTACTGGATGAAGCCGGAGCGCACGGCGACGGCGTCGTAAAGCACGCGGGCGGTGGCGTTGGTCTCGTGGGTCAGCCAGTAGACGCGGGCGGCGCCCTCTTGGTCGGCGCGGGCGTACACCGCCTCGATGAGCGCCCGCCCCGCGCCCTGGTCGCGCGCGTCGGGGGCGACGAACAGGTCCTGGAGGTAGCAGTAGGGGGCCGCCGTCCAGGTGGAGCGGTGCAGCACGCACTGGACGATGCCCACCAACTCGCCGTCCTGTTCCGCGACGATACAGAACATGTCCTCGGCGGGATCGAGCAGGCGGCGGAACGTGAGGTCCGTCACGTCGTCGGCAACCACCGCGCCGTAGAAATCGAGGTAGCCGCGCCACAGCGGCTCCCACCCGGCCCGGTCTTCGGGCCGCAGGTCGCGCACGGCGAGGAGGGCGGGCTCTCGGGCGATGCTCAATACACTCACGATGGGTTAGCTCCCGGACCGTTCAGCTAACCATGCAAAGCCTGCGCCGGTCCAGCGCCCCGGCTGCGACGGGGTGACCTTTC
>JANRIM010000122.1:0-6128 GCA_033764865.1 Hyphomonadaceae bacterium | reverse complement strand
TATGCGCCGGTGAAGAGAACCGCAAACAGCAGCACATAGCCCAGCCAGAACCCGCGCCGGCTCACGCGGCCGAACGGCGACAGCAGGAACAACATGGCTCTCCCCTCGATGCACCCGCGCCGGCGACGCCGCGCGAGTATTAACCTCTTGCCCGAAATGCGCCATCGAACAGCGTCAGATAGCCCCGCAGCGCTCCCGCCCCCAACCCATTACACCCGGAAGATGACCTCCAAACTCGCCGTTTTCGATGTGGACGGGACGCTCGTCGACAGCCGCCGCTCCATCGCGGAGGCCATGGCCATGGCGTTTTCCGCGCTCTCGCTGCCGCCGCCGTCTTATGACGCCACCCGCCGCATCGTGGGGCTGTCCCTGCGCCCGGCCATCGCCACGCTGGCGCCCGACCTGCCGGAGCGCGACTACGCGCGGCTCGCCGACGCCTACAAGGACGCCTTCGTGGCGAACCGCGCCGCCGGCCTCGCCGAGCCGCTGTATGCGGGCGCGCGTGATCTGGTGGCGCGGCTGCGGGACGACGGCTGGCGCCTCGGCATCGCCACCGGCAAAGCGCGGCGCGGCGTGGACGCCTTCCTCGCGCACCACGGGTTCGACGGCTGGTTCGACGCCGCCTTCTGCGCCGACGACGGCCCCGGCAAGCCCGATCCGCACATGCTGCGCCTGGTGATCGAGGCCGTGGGCGCCCACCCCGCCGACGCGGTGATGATCGGGGACACGAGCTTCGACATGGCGATGGCGCGCGCCGCCGGCGTGCGCGCGCAGGGCGTGGCGTGGGGGTTCCATACGGTGGAGGAAATCGAGGCGGGCGGCGCCCATCACGTCGCCGACACCATGGGCGACCTCGACGCCGCCCTGCAGGGCTGGGCGAAGGCGGATGCGCGAGGGCTGACATGAGCAACCCCGACAAGGACGCGCCCGGCGACGCTCCCGCCGTCCACCGGCGCTTCTACAAGGACGCCGTCGCAGCGCCCGCGGCCGGCGGCTACGGCGTGCTCATCGACGGCCGCCAGCTGCGCACGCCGGGCAAGACGCCGTTCGTGGCGCCCACGTCCGCGCTGGCGGAGGCGTGCGCGGCGGAGTGGCGCGCCCAGGGCGACGCCGTGCAGCCGCAGACGATGCCGCTCACGCGGCTGGTCAACGTCGCCCTCGACCACACGCCCCGCGCGCGCGCGCGCATCGTGGAGAGCATCGCCGGCTACGCCGCCACCGACCTCGTGTGCCACCGCGCCGATGCGCCCGAGCCTCTGGCTGCGAAGCAGGCTGAGGCATGGGACCCGCTGGTGGCCTGGGCCGCAGAACGCCTGCGCGCGCCGCTGGCAGTGGTGACGGGCGTGATCGCCGCGCGCCAGCCGGATGCGGCGCGGCCCGCCTTCGCCGCGAGCGCCGAGGCGTTCGACGATTTCGCGCTCACGGGGCTTGCCCGTGCGGTGGGGATGGCGGGCTCGGGCGTCATCGGGCTGGCGATGGCGCATGGCCATCTCGACGCGGAAGCGGCATGGCGCGCGGCATGCGTGGACGACTTCTGGCAACTGGAGACGTGGGGAGAGGATTTCATCGCCCGCCAACGCCTCGACGCGCTGAAAGAGGAGTTCGACACGCTCGGCGCCTGGTTCTCCGCCCTGCGCTGATCGCTCAGGCGCCGCCGCGCACGATCCAGATCTCCACGCGCCGGTTGGTCTGCCGGCCGGCGCCGGTGTTGTTGCTCGCCACCGGGCACATCTCGCCGGCGCTCTCCACCTGCACGCCCAGCACACTGAGCCGCTCCAGCTCCACCCGCAGCGCCTGCGCGCGCTCCAGCGCCAGACGACGGTTGCGCGCAGCGTCGCCCTCGTCGTCGGAGTGGCCCACAAGGCGCACGGCGTCGCCGCGCGCGATGGCCTGCCGCACAAGCGGCGCGACACGCTCGAGATCGTCGCGCGCGAGCGAGTCGAGATCGGTCGATGTGGCGCGGAACCGGATCACCGCCGGCAACCGCTCGGCGCCGCGCGTGGCCATGGCGTAGGCGGCGGTCTCGGGCGTGTCGGGCGCGCAGGCCTGCGGCGCCTCGGGCGCTGCGGCGGCGGCGCTGGCGCGCAGCGAAATGTATTTCAGCCGCTCCACGATGTCGTAGGCGGCGGGCGATTTGAAGTAGTCCACCAGGGCGTGGACGAAGCGGTGGTTCCGGTACGTGTCGGGGCGGGTGTAGAGATAGAGCCGGCGCGCGATGGGATACGTCTCGGCGCGCACGTGCGTCACGTCCGGCTTGAACGCCGGCCCGCCGTCGGAGATCGACAGCACCTTCACCTCCGGCGTCACGTAGGCCACGCCCACGAAGCCGATGCCCGCGGGATCGGCCGCCACCGCGCTGACGAGTTCGCCGCTGGCGTCGAAGCGCTTGACCTGGCCCGCCTCGCCCGCCCATCGCGCGTCCCCGGCGAGCACGTTTTCCGCGAAGAACTGGAACGTGCCGGACGCGTCGCTGCGCGCGTAGCGGCTGATCGTCCCCGTGCCCCCGCCCAGCGAGCGCCACTCCCGCACGCCCCCAAGGTAGATGCGCGCCACGTCCCGCTTGCTCAGGGCGTTCACCTTCACGGCGGGATTGGCGATGACGGCGATGCCGTCGAGCGCGATGACATGCTCGGCGTCGGCGGCCTCGGCGGCGAAATCGCCGGCGCCGGCGGCGTTGAGCGCGGCGATCTCGCTGTCCTTGATGGCGCGCGACGCCATGCCGATGAGCGCGCTGCCGTCCGCGAGCGCCTCGAACGCGGTGGATGAGCCCTTGGAGCGGATCTCCACCGTGCAGGTCCGCTCGCCCTTCACGCCCACGAGACGCACCGTGGTGGGGCCGACGCTTTCGGCGGGGCCGGCGGGATAGCCGTTGTAGGCGAGGAACGAGGCCACGATCTCCGGCGCCAGGCGCTCGCCCACGGTGTTGGAGCCGGCGATGGCGATGGCGCACACCTCCGTGGGCGCCGCCGTGCTGGCGAGCACCGCCCGCGGCTTCAAGAGGCCCGCAAGGCCCACCCGCTCCAGCCCGCCTCCCAGCAGGAGCCACGCCGCGAGGCCGCCCGCGACGACCGTCAGCGCCAGGAGCAGCAGGGGCCCGCGCCGGTCCGGCGCGGCGGTGGGTGGTGCGTCATCAGCCATGGGTCGCCCCTACACGAGCCCTGCGAAGGTAATTTGACGTCCGCCCGCCCCCGCGCGCCGCCCCCGTCTTGGGGTCGCTTCTTGCCAGTCCCTGCCTCGCTCGCTAGCACCGACGCACGATTTCTCCCCATCCGAGGCCCCCGTCATGAAGCACATCATCGAAGCGCTGGAAGCGAAACGCGAGGCCGCGCGCGCCGGGGGCGGCGAGAAGCGCATGGCCGCGCAGCATGCCAAGGGCAAGCTCACGGCGCGCGAACGCATCGAGTTGCTGCTCGATCCCGGCTCCTTCGAGGAGTTCGACATGTTCGTGGAGCACCGCAACGCCGACTTCGGCATGGCCGACAACAAGATCCCCGGGGACGGCGTCGTCACCGGCTGGGGCACGGTGAACGGGCGCGTGGTGTACGTGTTCTCCAAGGACTTCACGGTGTTCGGCGGCTCGCTCTCGACGGCGCACGCCGAGAAGATCGTGAAGGTGCAGGCCATGGCGATCCAGAACGGGGCGCCGTGCATCGGCATCTTCGACGCGGGCGGCGCGCGCATCCAGGAGGGCGTGCAGTCGCTGGCCGGCTACGCCGACATCTTCATGAACAACATCCTGGGCTCCGGCGTCATCCCCCAGATCAGCGTGATCATGGGCCCGTGCGCGGGCGGCGACGTCTACTCCCCCGCCATGACGGACTTCATCTTCATGGTCCGCGACACAAGCTACATGTTCGTCACCGGCCCCGATGTTGTGAAGACCGTGACCAACGAGACGGTGACGGCGGAGGAACTGGGCGGGGCGCGCGTGCACGCCGCGAAGTCCGGCGTGGTGGACGGCGCCTTCGAGAACGATTTCGAGACGCTCTCCGAGATGCGCCGGCTGATCGACTTCCTGCCGTCCTCCAATCGCGACAAGCCGCCCGTGCGGCCCTCCTTCGACGATCCCGACCGCGAGGACCCGTCCCTCGACACGCTGATCCCCGACAATCCCAACAAGCCCTACGACATGAAAGAGCTGATGGAGAAGGTGGCCGACGAGGGCGACCTGTTCGAGATCGGGCGCGATTTCGGCAAAAACATCATCACCGCCTTCGGCCGGCTTGAGGGCTCCACCGTGGGCTTCGTGGCCAACCAGCCGATGACGCTGGCCGGCGTGCTCGACATCGACGCGTCGCGCAAGGCCGCGCGCTTCGTTCGCTTTTGTGATGCGTTCAACATCCCCATCGTCACATTTGTCGATGTCCCGGGATTTCTGCCCGGCACGAAGCAGGAGTACGGCGCGCTCATCAAGCACGGCGCGAAGCTCCTGTTCGCATACGGCGAAGCGACCGTGCCGAAGGTCACCGTCATCACGCGCAAGGCTTACGGCGGGGCCTATGACGTCATGAGCTCCAAGCACCTGCGCGGCGACGTGAACTACGCCTGGCCCACCGCAGAGATCGCGGTGATGGGCGCGAAGGGCGCCGTCGAGATCATCTTCCGCGCCGACCTGGGCGATCCCGAGAAGATCGCCGCCCGCACGAAGGAGTACCAGGACCGCTTCGCCAACCCCTTCGTGGCGGCCTCGCTCGGCTACCTCGACGACGTGATCATGCCGCGCGAAACGCGGCGGCGGATCATCCGGTCGCTACGCGCGCTGAAGGGCAAGAAGCTGGAGAACCCGTGGAAGAAGCACGATAATATTCCGTTGTGAGGGAGCGTGACTAAGTTAGCCTCGCCACCAAGTCACATAGGCATAGTCCAACAACAGTGCGATCGTGAAAATGATGGCTAGCGCTCCCGCGCTCCAGAGGATCCTGATGACCGAAGCCTTGGACTCACCTTCAGCCCGAAGTTCCATGTAGTACTCTGCCAAGGATCCGAGCGGATAGTCAGGGTCTCCCAGCACTTTCTCCTTCAACGCCCGCTTGTGGACAGGTTTTCCTGCACGCCATGCCACTTCAAAACGTGGCCAGCCGCTAAGCAGAACGAGCGCAATTGCGATGAAATCGATTGCGTATTGTGGCAACGAGACTCCCGTTAGTAGCCTCAAATGCTCAACTATCGGATCAGTCACAGAACGCCATATGGCGACTAACGAGTGGATGGCGGAAGCGACAGCTTTCAGCATTGGCCGAGCATCGCCGGATTGGTTGACTAGCCAGTTTGCTGCGTCGACCGCCCATCGGAGATCGGTGACAAACGATACTGCTCCAGACGCGGTGGTGTACCAAGCGAACGCGACACCGAGATAGGCCAATGCGATCCGCAAAGGCCTTGGCAACCTAGCAACGAGTTTCGCCCCCCAATAGTTGGGCATCAGCTTCTCAGTACCGGCCATCGAAATCCCCGCACGTGGACAAGTCGATAGCGCCGAAATTGGTTTCGGTCACCAATCCTGCTAATCTCCCCCCATGGCCGACACCGCCTCCCCCGCCGCCCCCACCCTCCCGCGTCGCTTCACCTGGGACGAGGTGATCGCCATGTCGGCGGCGGGGCTCTTTGCCGAGGGCGAGCGTGTCGAACTGGTGGGTGGGGAGTTGTTCGTCATGCCCGAGGAAGGGCCGCTGCATGTGCTGGCGTTGCAGATCATGCAGCGCTGGCTGATCCGCGCGCTGCCGGGGGACCTTGAACTCGCCGTGCGCGCGCCGCTGCATCTGCCGGACGGTACAGTCTTCATCCCCGACCTCGCGGTCTATCCCACCGGCTTTTCGCCCGCCGACATGACGGCCGCCAACGCGCGCCTCGTGATCGAGATTTCCGACACCACCCTGAACCGAGACCAGCGCCGCAAGGTCCCGAAGTACGCCGAGGCCGGCGTGGCCGAACTCTGGATCGTCGATGCGCCGGGGCGGCAGATCACGAGCTACCGCGACGCCGTCGCTCAGGACTGGCGCACCATGGCGACCCACGCCGCCGCAGGCGTCGCGCCCCTGTGCGCGCCGGCGGCGACCTTCTCCATTACCGATCTGCCGGCGAGCCCATGACACACCTCGACCTCGCCGCCCGCTTCGTCGCCGCCGTCG
>JANRIM010000120.1:0-17298 GCA_033764865.1 Hyphomonadaceae bacterium | reverse complement strand
GCATCACTCTTGCGCGGTTGCGGCGAAACGGCAAACAAAATCACTCCCCCGGCGCATTCCCGCCCGCGAAAGCTTGCGCGCCGCACGGGCGCGGATTATCAGTCCCGCCCTCCGGTGGCGTAGCTCAGTTGGTTAGAGCGTGGGATTCATAACCCCAAGGTCGGTGGTTCAATTCCACCCGCCACCACCATGGGTTTCACCGCCGTCGCGAACGATGGCGCGCACGCTGTAGACCTCTGGCTTGCACACTGCCGATCGACTGCGCGGGCGCCAGTTGTAGGCAGTTTACTAGGCAATCTTGGCGAGACGCAGTTAGGTTAGCGCTAATTCTTTGAGGCAACGATCACTCGCGATGGTCAACAGAGATCGACGTTGTCTTCGCGGCGACGGGATCCAGCCTCGGGAGTTTCCATGTCGCGCGCCGCCGCCGCCCTGCAGGTGGATGAAGACCCCGCCGTCACCCACGCCCAGGCCGATCTTGACCTGATCCAGGAGCTGCGCGGACAGATAGCGGCGATCCACAAGTCGCAGGCGGTGATCGAGTTCTCGCTCGACGGTCGCGTGCTCGACGCCAACGCGAACTTTCTCGGTCTCGTCGGCTACACGATCGATGAAGTCCGCGGCCAGCATCACGGGATGTTCGTCGATCCGGCCCATCGCCAGAGCCTTGAGTACCGGATGTTCTGGGAAAAGCTCGGCCGCGGCGAATTCGACGCCGGGAAATACCGGAGGCTGTCCAAGGACGGGCGCGAGCTCTGGATCCAGGCGAGCTACAACCCGATCCTCGATCTGCAGGGCCGCCCCATGAAGGTGGTGAAGTTCGCCGCCGACATCACGGCCGCCGAACGCGCCGCCAACGAGGCCATGTTCAAGAGCTCGGCGTTCTCGGGCGCGTCGGTCGCGATGATGATGGTCGATCGCGATCTCAACATCACCTACGTCAACGAGGCCACACGCCGGCTGTTCGAGGAGAACCGTGAGGTGTTCCGGGAGCAATGGCCCGCCTTCAATCCGGAGGCGATGGTGGGCTCGTGCATCGACATCTTCCACAAGAACCCGGCGCACCAGCGCCGGATCCTGTCCGATCCGTCGCGTCTGCCCTGGCGCACCGACATCAGCATCGGGGAACTGAAGTTCGCGCTCAACGTCACCGGCGTCTTCGACGAGCGCCGCAATCACGTGGGCAACACGCTTGAGTGGGCGAACGTCACGGCCGCGCGTTCGGACGCCGGCAGCCTCGCTGCACTGAACCGGTCGCAGGCCATCATCGAGTTTTCGCTCGACGGGCGCATCCTCCACGCCAACGACAACTTCCTCAAGACGCTCGGGTATTCCCTCGCCGAGGTGAAGGGCCAGCACCATTCGATCTTCGTGGAGCCTGCGCAGCGCCAGTCGGTCGAGTATCGCATGTTCTGGGAAAAGCTTGGCCGGGGGGAGTTCGATGCGGGCCAGTACAAGCGCATCGGCCGCAACGGCCAGGAAATCTGGATCCAGGCGAGCTACAACCCGATCCTCGACGTGAACGGGCGTGCGTTCAAGGTGGTGAAGTTCGCCACCGACATCACCGCCCAGCGTCGCGTGGTGGAGCGGGTGGAGGAAATTTCCCGGTTCGTCTCCGCCGCCGCCGCGCAGATGCGCGCCACCGCCGAGACGATGGCGGGGGCCGCGGAGGAAACCACGCAACAGGCTTCGCGCGTGGCGAACGCCTCCGAGATCGCTTCCGCGAACGTGCAGACCGTGTCGGCAGCCGGGGAGGAGCTTTCGGCCTCCATCGGCGAGATCGGCCGCCAGGTCACCGAGTCGACCGCCATCACCCAGAAGGCGGTGCTCGAAGCCGACAGCGCATCCGCCTCCATCCAGACTCTGGCCGACGCCGCCCAGAAGATCGGCACGGTGGTGACGCTGATCAGCAACATCGCCGGCCAGACCAAGCTGCTCGCCCTCAACGCCACCATCGAGGCCGCGCGTGCGGGCGAGGCGGGCAAGGGCTTTGCGGTGGTCGCGTCGGAGGTCAAGAGCCTGAGCGACCAGACCGCCAAGGCCACCGAGGAGATCGCCTCGCAGGTCGCGGCCATGCAGTCGGCCACGTCCACTTCGGTGGCCGCCATCCGCGGCATCGCCGACATCATACGCACCGTGGCCGAAATCGCCGGCGCCATCGCCGGCGCCGTGGAGGAGCAGTCGGCCGCCACCAAGGATATCGCCGCCAACGTCACGCAGGCGGCGCAGGGCACGCAGCAGGTCTCCAACAGCATCGGCGGCGTCACGGCGGCGGCGTCCCAGACAAGCCAGGCCTCCGCCGAACTGCTGGGCGCATCCGGCGATCTCGCAAGCCAGGCGGAGGCGCTGCGTGAGGAGATGGCGCGTCTGCTGACGGCTTGAGCGCTCAAGAAGGGGGGCGACCATGATAGCGAGCGCCGTGCGCGCCGGCGACCAGCCGGTCCGCGTCATGATCGTCGACGATTCCGCGGTGGTGCGCGGCGTGATCGCGCAGACGTTGGCGGCGACGCCGGGCGTGGCGGTCGCGGCCACTGCGTCGAACGGCGAGATGGCGCTGATGCAGCTGCGCAGCCATCGCGTCGACGTCATCGTGCTGGATATCGAGATGCCGGTGATGGACGGGCTGACCGCGCTTCCCCTGCTGGCGGCCCAACAGCCGGGCGTGCGCATCATCATGGCGTCCACGCTGACGCGCCGCAACGCCGACATCACGCTGCGCGCCCTCAGTCTCGGCGCAGCCGACTATCTGGCCAAGCCCGCGCAGGGACTGTCGGCGGCGGAGGACTTCAAGCGCGAGCTCGCCGCTAAAGTGCTCGCACTGGGACGTCCGCCAGCGCCATCGGCGGCGCCGCCTCCGGCGCCCGGGCCGTCCGTGCGCTGGCGGGCGCGAGGCCGACCGACCGTCATCGCCATCGGCTGCTCCACGGGCGGTCCGCCGGCGCTGGCGCGCGTCATGCCTGCGCTTGCCCGCCTGGAGCAGCCGGTGCTCATCACGCAGCACATGCCGGCGACGTTCACGGCCATGCTCGCCGAGCAGATCGAGCGCACGACCGGCCGCCCGTGCGCGGAGGGAAAGGACGGGGAGCCGGTGCAGTCCGGGCGCAGCTACATCGCGCCGGGCGGGTTCCACATGCTGGTGTCGGAGCAGGCGGGAGGCGCGGTGCTGCGCATCACGCTCGATCCGCCGGAGAACTTCTGCCGACCTGCCGTCGATCCCATGCTGCGCAGCGTTGCGGGCGTGTATGGCGCAGGCGCTCTCGCCGTCGTGCTGACCGGCATGGGGGCGGACGGCGCCAAAGGCTGTGAGGCGGTTGCGGCGAGCGGCGGTCGTTGCATCGCGCAGGACGAGGCCAGCAGCGTGGTGTGGGGCATGCCAGGGGCGGTCGCGCGCACCGGCCTCGCGGAGGAGATCCTGCCGATCGACGCCATCGGCCCGTGGATCGCCCAGATGGCGGGAGGCCCAGCGTGAACGACCTCGACTTCGCCCACTTCTGCGCGCTGATGCTGCAACGCTCCGGCCTCGTCTTGACGCCGGACAAGGCGTACCTCGTGCGCAGCCGGATCGATCCGCTCGCGATCCAGTGCGGCATGGCGGATGCGGCGGCCGTCCTGCAGGCGATCAGGCTGCGTCCGGACGAACGGCTCATCCGCCGCTGCGTCGACGCCATGGCGACGCACGAATCCTATTTCTTCCGCGACGGCACGCCGTTCGAGCAGCTCAAGACGCGCCTGCTCGGCCCCCTCATCGCCGCGCGCGCCCCAAGGCGCGCCTTGCGCATCTGGAGTTGCGCCTGCTCGAGCGGACAGGAAGCGTACTCCGTTGCGATGCTCCTTAAGGAGTGGGGGCCCGCACTCGACGGCTGGCGGATCGAGATCGTCGCCACCGACATGTCCGAACCGATCCTGGAGAAGGCGCGCACGGGCCTCTACACGCAATTCGAAGTGCAGCGCGGGCTGTCGACGGAGCGTCTGCTGCGATGGTTCGGGAAGTCCGGCGACCAATGGCAGGTGTCGCCGGCGATCCGGGACATGGTGACCTTCCGGCGCCACAACCTGATGGACGGCGTCTCCGGCATGGGCCAGTTCGATCTCGTGTTCTGCCGCAACGTGCTGATCTACTTCGACCGGCCGAAGAAGGCGGAGATCCTCAACGCGCTGGCGGGCGCGATGGCGCCGGACGCTGCGCTGTTCCTCGGCAGCGCGGAAACCGTGATCGGGCTCACCCAGGCGCTGGAGCCGGCCCCGGACCTGCGCGGCGTCTACCGCATCGCCGCTGCCCGCGCCTCCCTCGCCGCGGCGGTGTAGGGCCCGTCCGCGCGGCGCCGCTCAGGCCGCGATGTTCGCGGAAGAGAGGCTCAGCACGCGGTCGACGTTCAGCACCAGGAGAAGCTCGCGGTCGAGTCTGTACAGCCCGTCGCACAGGTCACGCCAGGCGGGCGCGAGCGTCACGGGATTGGCCTCATGCTCGGTCTGCGAAAGCCACAGCACGTCGCCCACGTCGTCGATGAGCAGGGCGTACAATTCGCCGCCACGCTCCACGATCACGCTCATCGCAGCGTGCGGGGTGTCGCGGTCGGGCATGCCGAGCCGGCGTCGCAGGTCGACCGCCGTCACGATCCGTCCGCGCAGGTTGAGCGATCCCGCCACCTCCGGCGGCGCCAGCGGAACCCGGTCTATCGGCGTCGGCGCGATCACGTCCTGCACTCGCAGGACCGGCACGCCGAAGGCCTGGCCGTTCACGCGCACGGAGACGAGCCCGCAGCGGACGCCATCGTCCATGGGTAGGGTAGCGCTGGTCATGCGGCGCCTCTCACGGGCTGGAGGGTGTCGTTCACGGCGCTCACCAGATCAGCCCCGTCGATGCCGCCCGTGCCGGCGAGCGCCAGTTGTACGAGAGGTGTATCGCGCCAGCGCTCGGCATGACGGAACGCGCGTGCGAGACGTTCAGCCTGCGCTGCGTGGCCCGATATGTCCGCCATGATGAGGTCGAAGGCGTCGCCCGCGGCATGCAGCGCGACCGCGTCCTCCGGCGTGGCGCACAGGGTCACGTCATAGCCGGCGCGCGCCAGCAGCGGCTTGAGCAGGACGGTGCAGAATGGGCTTTGGTCCACGACGAGCAAGCGGCGTGCGCGGGGCGCCGCCGTGTGCGCGGCGGACGCCTCGCTGAACAGGCGCCGCCAGAAGTGGCCTATGTCCACAAGCTCCGTCGCGCGCCCCGCCACCGTCAGGCTGCCGAGGGAGCCTGCGCCGTTCGGCGAAAGCGACGGCTCGACGTGCGTCTCCACGATGTCGACGATCTCATCGACCAGCAGGCCGATATGGCGATCTTCGCGGGCGTAGACGAGGAGCGGATGGGCGCGGGTATCGGAGGAGGGCTGGGCGTTGGCGCCGTCGACGCCGACGATGGGCATCAAGCCGCCGCGATACTGCACAACCGTTCGACCGTCCACGATCTCCACGTCCGCGAGCCTGACCTCCTCGATCCGCGCCACGCTGGCCAGCCGCGCGGCCTTCGGCGCCCCGTGCGCAGTCTTGAACACGAGCAGCGCCTCGCGAACGCCCGTGGCCGCCTCCAGCGCCGGCTGGCGCGACTGCACCGCCGCTGCGACCTGATCGACCCCCGCCTCTCCCGCCATGCCCTTGAAGTCGAGGATCATGATCACCGATCCGTCCCCCACGATGGTGGCGCCGGAGTAGATGCGCAGATGGCGAAGGATGCCGGACACGGGCTTGACCACGATTTCCTCGGTGTCGAACACGCGGTCCACGATCACGCCGAAGGTGAAGGCGCCCACTTCGGCCACCACGATGCACGCGTCGCCGCGGCGCGACTCGCGCGGGTCGAGCCCCAGAAGGGCCTGGAGCGAGATCAGCGGCAGGAGCCTGTCGCGCAGACGCAGGACGGCCGCGCCGTTGATGTACTCGATGGAGCGGTTGGAGGAGTCATTGGCGCTGACCAGCTCCACAACGCCCGATTGCGGCATGGCGAACCGGATGCCGCAGCATTCCACGATGAGCGCCTGCACGATGGACAACGTCAGCGGAATGCGGATCGTGAAGCGCGTGCCCGTGCCTTCGGCGGATTGCAGTTCGATGGCGCCGCCGATGCGTTCGATGTTCGTGCGCACTACGTCCATGCCCACGCCGCGGCCGGAAACGGCGGTGACCTGGGCGGCGGTGGAGAAGCCGGCGCGGAAGATCAGCTGCAGCGCCTCCGCGTCGGACATCGCGTCGGCCTGGGCGGGGGTGGCGATGCCGGAGGAAACCGCCTTCGCCCGTATGCGGGCCGCCGACAGGCCGCGCCCGTCGTCGCTCACTTCGATGATGATCGCGCCGCCCTCGTGGCGCGCGCCCAGCGTGATGCGTCCGGCGTCCGGCTTTCCGGCGGCGAGGCGCTCGGCCGGCGTTTCGAGACCGTGGTCGGCGGCGTTGCGGATCATGTGCGTCAGCGGATCCTTGATCAGCTCAAGGACCTGACGGTCGAGTTCGGTTTCCTGGCCGTGCTGCACGAGCTCGATCTTCTTACCGAGATCGCGCGAGAGATCGCGCACCAGCCGGGGCATCTTCGCCCAGGCGCCGGCGATGGGCTGCATGCGCGTGGTCATCACGCCCTCCTGCAACTCGCTCGTCACCTGGTTCAGGCGATTGAGCGGCGCGGCGAAGGGGCTTTCAGGCTGCGCCCGCAGCGTCTGGATCAACTGGTTCCGGATGAGCACAAGCTCGCTCACCACCGTCATCAGATGCTCAAGCGAATCGACGTTCACGCGGATGGTCTGAGCGCCGGCCTCCGCCTCCGTCGCGGGCGGCGGCGCGACCGGGGGCGCGGCGTGAGGCGCGGCGTTCTGGGGAGGTGCGCTGGCGCTCAGGAGCGCGGTGACGGCTTCCGGCGCCGCATCGAGGGACGCGAGCGCCTCCGCGAGGTGGCGCCGCACGGTGGCAAGGCACGCCTCGGACAGCGGCGCAGATGCGCAGCGGCGCAGCGCATCCGCCAGCAGGTCGGGTCCCCCGTTGCGCGCGCGCGCGCACAGAGCGTCGCGAACGGCCCCCTGGAACACATCGGGGTCCGTCGCCTCGAACAGCGCCAGCAGCGCAGCCTCGCCGGCGATGCGGGCAAGCAGGATTTCCGCGGCAGCATCCAGCGTGGCGTCGCCGCCGAGGCGCTCCACAAGCGACGCGGGCGGCGCCGAGGCTGCGGCAGGCGCAGCGAACACCGCCTCAAGCCGGCCGATCAGGCGACCGTCGTCGCCCACCGGCTCAGCGCCCGTGCGTGCAAGGGCGTCGATGATGCTGCGAATGAGATCAACCGTCTCCAGGACGGCGGAGACGGCCTCCGTCGAGACCACCAGGGAGCCGTCGCGAAATGCGCCAAGGACGTTCTCCGCGGCATGCGCGACAGTCTGGAGGCGCGTGAGTCCGAGGAAACCGCATGTTCCCTTGATCGTGTGGATCAGGCGAAAGACATTGCCGAGAATTTCGGGATCGTCGGGGTGCTGCTCGAACCGCACGAGTTCGGAGTCGAGCGCCTCAAGGCCTTCCCGCGTTTCCGCAATGAAATCGCCGACGAGATCGTCCATGGCGCCCTCGCAACCCTACGCGGTTGATCATCGTGCGAGCGTGGCCGCCAACGCTTAATCGGCGGCTAATGCTGAAAGAATTGCGCGCGTTCGTAGGCAATCTGGGCAACCTTCGCAAGCGCGTGGGCAACGTTGGAAACCATGGCGCAACTTTTCTGCGGCTCAATCTATCGCGCAAGAGCGAGGATCACATGCCCGTCGACAAGACCATGAACGTGCTTGTAGTGGATGACTACAAGACCATGATCCGCATCGTGCGAAGCCTGCTGCAGCAACTCGGCTTCTGCAACATCGACGACGCCGCCGACGGCGCCACCGCACTCGAGCTGCTGAGAGGAAAAACATACGGGCTTGTCCTGTCGGACTGGAACATGCAGCCGATGAGCGGGCTCGAGCTGCTCAAGGCAGTGCGCGCCGACGAGCGCACACGAGCGCTGCCGTTCATCATGGTCACGGCGGAAACCAAGACCGAAAACGTCGTCGCCGCACGGCAGGCGGGCGTAAACAACTACGTCATCAAGCCCTTCACGCTGGCGGTGCTGAAACAGAAACTGACGGCGGTGCTGGGTGAGCTCTGAGGCCGGCATCGTCGCTGCGCTTGAGGAGCTCGGCGCCGTCCGCGCGGAGATCGCCGCGGCGGTGGACGTCATCCTGTCGGCCTCGGAAGAGGGCCTGCTGCTCCTGACCGCTGGCGACCAGGCGAGCCAGGTGTTGCAAACCAGCTTCTGCGCCATCCTGGAGGCCACGTCGTTCCAGGACATCACAGGCCAGCGATTGACGCGCATCGAGGCTCTCCTGCAAGGCGCGGCGCCTGCCCGGGAGGGACTTGAGAACGGCCCCGCCTTGCCGGGTGCCGGGCTCAGGCAGGCGGCGACGGATACGCTCCTGTCACAGGTCGACGACTGATCGCGCAACGGGCGCCGCTGCATGACCAAGCCAAAGCCCCTCATCAACCTCCGCCAGACCAAGATGCTCGTGGTGGAGGACAATCCCCAGGCCCTGGAAATCCTTTCTCAGGTGCTTGTGGGCTTCGGCGTCAGCGAGTTCCGCAAATGCGAGACGTTGGAGGATGCCTACCTCGCCATCGACAAGTCCATGTTCGACGTCATGATCGTCGACGGTGAGCTGTCCGGCGAGAGCGGCTTTGCGTTCACGCGTCACGTCCGCGGGCGTATCGGCGCCAACAATTTCGCCACGCCCATCGTCATCGTCACCGGGGCGCCGACGCGCGCGAAAGTGGCGGAGGCGCGCGACGGCGGCGCCAACTTCGTGATCGCCAAGCCCATCGTGCCGCGCACCCTTCTGGACCGCATCGTCTGGATCGCGAGGCACTCGCGTGACTTCATCGAGAGCGACGCCTATTGCGGGCCGGACCGGCGCTTTCACAACATTCCGCTGCCGTTCGGCGTGGAGGATCGGCGCGCAGAGGCGGTCCGCCTCACGGCGACGCCGGAGCGCGATCTGTCACAGGACGAGATCGACGCGCTGTTTTGATCAGGAGTTCGCCATGGCGGTCACGCGCATTCACACGCCGGACAACGGTCTCGCACGGATACTCGGCGGCAAGGACGCGCGATCGATGGACGATCTCGTCCGCGACGCCGAAGAGCGTCTCGTCCAGATCGCGCCGCACATCGACCAATTCGTGGCCCGGGAGATCGACGTCATCCTGGCGATCGGCGGCCAACGGGAGGAGGAGGTGTTCGCCGAGTGCCGCAAGGTCTCCGACGCCGCTTTGCGGGTTGCGGAGGTGGCGGGGGCCGCGGGCGCGACGGCCGTCGGCGACGTGGCCCGCGGCATTCGCCTCATGATCGACAGCCTGTTCACGGGCGGCGTGTGGCACGCCGACGCGCTGCGCATCCACGTCGAATCGCTCGCCATCCTCACGCGCGGCGCCCCGCAGTCGCCGGCGGAGGCTGACGTGATCGTGGAGCGGCTCAAGGTGTTGCGCGCACGGATCGGCGTACCGGACTGAGCGTGCGCCTTCACGCCTTCGGCTTGGCGAGCGCGCGGACGAAGAGGTCCGCGCACTGGTCGGCCAGCGCGGCGATCTCGGCGGGCGTGCCGGGCGCGCGCCCCAATTGCTGGCGGTAGACGAAGTCGCCCTGAACGGCGGCGAGAAACATCACTGCGGTGGCGGCCGGATCCGCGCAGGCGAGGCGGCCCTTGGCGGCCTCCGCGGCGAAGATGTCGGCGAGCACGGCGGTGCTGCGCTGCACCACCGCCTCGTAGAACAGTTTCGGCAGCTGGGGGCGCGTCGCGCCTTCCGTGATCATCACCCCGTGCAGGGCGGTGACCTCGTCGCTGGTGATGGTGGTGACGAAGCCGGCGCCCAGCCGGGCGAGCGTGGCGCGCAGGTCGCCTTCGCCGGCGGCGTCAAGCTTCGCCGTCTCGAACAGGTCGAGGCAGCCCTGGCTCATGGCCGCCACGAACAGCTCCTCCTTGTCGGCGAAGTGGGCGTAGATCGTGACCTTCGACACCTGCGCGGCGGCGGCCACGGCGTCCATGCTGACCCGGTCGAAAGGTTCTTCGAGGAACAGGCGTTTGGCCGCCTCCAGGATCGCCTGGCGCTTCGGGGAGCTGCGCGCCGCCGGATCCGCCCCAGACGAAATGCCTCTTTTCATACTGTACCGTTCAGTGTAATCCACGGAAGTGTACTGAACGTATCAGTAGACGCTTCCGGTCTCAACGACGGGGCGGCCGGCGGTCCGGCCGAGCGGGAAGGATTGGCGCGCATGATCGGCGTTGCGCTGAAGATGCTGATGGGGGACCGGGTGAAATACCTGGGCCTCGTTCTCGGGATCGGGTTTGCGACGCTGCTGATGACCCAGCAGACGTCGATCTTCATCGGCCTTCTCACGTGGGGGGCCAACCCGGTGCTGGACGTCCGTGAAGCCCAGGTCTGGGTCATGGATCCTCGCGTCCGTCAGGCCGACCAGGGCCAGCCCATCAGCGACCAGGCGCTCTATCGCATCCGCTCCATCGACGGGGTGGACTGGGCGGTGCCCTATTACAGGGGCACCGCGACGCTGAAATCCCTCGATGGGGCGCTTTCGGCGGTCACGCTCATCGGGGTGGACAACCAGAGCCTCATCGGCCTGCCCCCGGAGAACCGCGCCGCCGCCGCCGCCGCGATCCGCGGGCGCAACGCCGTCGTGGTGGACAGCAACACCGCCTTCCTCATCTTTCCCGACAAGCGCGATCCCGTGGGGCAGGTGGCGGAGATCAACGACAACCGCGTGATCATCACGGGCATGACCAAGGCGCTAACGACGTTCGCCGGCCTGCCCATCGCCTACATGAAGTACACGGACGCGATCTCCATAACCCCGCCGGAGCGCAACAAGCTGTCCTTCGTCCTGGCGACGCCAAGGCCGGGCGTGAGCGCCCAGGAGTTGGCCGACCGCATCACCGCAGCTACCGGGCTCAAGGCCCTGACGCGTGAGCAGTTCGCCAGGGCGGGGGTGGACTTCATCATTAACAACACGGGCATTCCGCTTTCGTTCGGCATCGCCATCGGCCTTGGCGTGGTCGTGGCCATCGTGATCACGGCGCTGACGCTCGCCATGTTCATCACCGAGAACCTGAAAAACTTCGGCGCGTTGAAGGCGATCGGCGTCACCAACGGGCAGATCCTCGCGATGGTCACAAGCCAGGCGTTGCTCGTGGGCCTGATCGGCTACGGCATCGGCATCGGCGGCACGGCGGCGTTCATCGCGGGCGGACGCAACGATCCCAGCCTCGCTGGATTTAACCTGCTGTGGCAGGTGGTGGCGGGCTCTGCGCTCGTGGTGTTCGCCATCGTCGTGGCTTCGGCGTTCTTCAGCGTGCGTCGCGTGCTGAAGATGGATCCCGCCATCGTGTTCCGGGGCTAGGGCGATGGCGCGCGATCCTGCAACGCCTGCGGCGCAGTGCACCGGCGTCGTCATGGAATTCCCCAACGGCGCGGAACGCCTGAGGGTGCTCCATGGCGTCGACCTGCGCGTGGACTACGGCAAGATCACGTTTCTCGTCGGCCCGTCCGGATCGGGCAAGACGACGATGCTGTCCATCCTGTCCGGGACGCTCTCGCCGACGGCGGGGGAGGTGGATGTCCTGGGCGAACGGCTGGACACGATGTCGAGTTCGGCGCTCGTGAAGTTCCGCCGCCGCAGGATCGGCTTCATCTTCCAGCAGTACAATTTGATCGGCACGCTGACCGCGGCGGAGAACGCAGCCATTCCGCTCATCGCGGACGGCGTGGCGATGGATGTCGCCACCGCGAAGGCCGCCGTCCTGCTCGCCGAGCTGGGGCTGTCCGACCACGTGGCCAAGTATCCGCGACAGCTTTCGGGCGGCCAGCAGCAACGCGTCGCCATCGCCCGCGCGCTGGTGCACGAGCCCGCGCTCATCGTCTGCGACGAACCGACCGCCGCGCTCGACGCGGAGGCCGGCCGCGCGGTGATGGGGCTTCTGGAGTCCGCCGCCCGCAGCCCCGATCGCGCCGTCCTCGTCGTCACCCACGACGACCGCATCTATCCCTTCGCCGACCGCATCGTCCGGATCGAGGACGGCCGCATAGCGGGCGAGGGCGCGCCCGTTCCTGAGAGGGTTCACCCATGAAACTCACGCCCAGACTGCTCGGCCGCCTGGCCCTTCCCGCCGCCGCCGTCGGCGCCATCGGCTTTGCCGTGGTCACCATCCAACAGCCCGAACCTGCGGTGGGCGCCCCCGCCATCGCGCCGCCAAGTCCCAGCGCCTCGCTGGCCTCCGCGGTCGCCGCCGTCGGCCTCGTCGAACCGTCGAGCGAAGCCATCGACGTGGCGACCGAACTGTCAGGCGTCGTGCGGGAAGTGATGGTGAAGCCCGGCCAGCACGTGCGCCGCGGCGAGCCGTTGTTCCGGCTCGATACGCGCGCCCTCGATGCGCAGGTGGCCAGTGCGCGGGCGGCGCTCAACGTGGCGCTGGTGGAATCGCGCGATGCGTCCGCGCGGCTCAAGCTGTTCGACACCGTCACCGACGCGCGCGCCGTCAGCGCCGACGAGCGCGATCGCGCCCGCTTCAACGCGGAGCGGGCGGAAGCCTCCGCCGCGCTGGCGCGCGCGCAGTTGCGCCAGCTGGAGACCGATCTTGCGCGGCTCACCGTGCGCGCGCCCATTGCGGGCGAGGTGCTCAAGGTCAACGTGCGCCCCGGCGAGTTCGCGCAGGCGGGCCTCGCCACGGAAGCGCTGCTGGTGATGGGGGCGACCGACGCGCTGCATGTGCGCGTGCAGATCGACGAGGAGGACATGGCGCGCGTCGCCGAAGGCGCCGTCGCCGAGGGCGCGCTGCGCGGCGATGCGACCCGCAAGGTGTCGCTCCGGTTCGTGCGGTTCGAGCCGCAGGCCCTGCCCAAGCAGAACCTCAACGGCGGGGCCGAGCGCGTGGATACGCGGGTGGTGGAGGCGATCTACGCCTTCGATCCCGCCGCCTTGCCCGCCTACGTGGGCCAGCAGATGGACGTGTTCGTCGCCGCCCGCCCCGTCATCGGCGGCGCGGCCGGGAGCGCCCAGCGATGACCGCACGCGCAACGGTCGTCCTGCTCGCGCCGCTTTTGGCGGCGGCGTGCGTCAGCGCTCCCGAGATCGCGCCGCCGTCTGCGCCGCCGACGGCGTGGACCGAGACGGACGCACCGCCGGCCGCCGCCCGCACCGACGCCTGGTGGCGCGTGGCCACCGACGACGCCGTGCTGCAATCGTTGCTCGATCGCGCCGGCGCCGTGGAGACCGTGGCCGCCGCGCGCGCGCGCCAGACGCAGGCGACTCAGCAGGCGCGTGCGGCGCGTGCGGGTCTTCTGCCGTCGCTGTCCGCGAACGCGAGCCAGTCCGCGGCCGCGGAGCGCAACGGGCCGGGCGTCGCGCAATCCAGCGGCGGCGTCGCGCTGGCGCTTCCGCTCGATCTGTCAGGCGCGCTGCGCGGCCGCAGCGGGGCCGCCGCCGCCCGCGCCGCCGCCAGCGCCGCCGATGTGGCCGATGCGCGGGTGCAGGCCCGCCGCCTTGCGGGCGAACTCTACATCACGCTGCGCATCGCGCAGGCGCAGCGCATCGCGGCGGAGCGGGCGTTCGCGGCCGCCGCCGACAGTTACGCGCTCGCGGAATCGCGCGCGGCAGCGGGGTTGGAGACGGGGCTCGGCGTGGCCCAGGCCCGCAGCGCGCGCGATGCGGCGCGGGCCCGCGTGCCCGGCTTCGCGCAATCGGAGACGACCGCCCGGCTCGGGCTCGAGGCGCTGCTGGGCGCCCGTCCCGGGGAACTCACCGCACTTTTCGCAGCGCCGGCGGCGCCGCCTGCGTTGCGCGCACGCAGTCTCTTGCAGACGCCCGCCGCCACGCTCGCAGACCGGCCCGATCTCATCGCGGCGGCGGCGCGCCTCAAGGCAGCGGGGCTCGACGCCCGCGCGGCGCGCGGGGATCTGTGGCCCAGCATCGACGTCCAGGCCCTGGCCACCGGCGTCGACGCCAGCCGCGAGCCGGTGGGCTCGACCGTCAGCATCGTGGGGTCGGTGGCGGCGCCGCTGTTCAACTTTGGTCGGCTCAACGCGCTGGCGAAGGCCGCCGGCGCGGGCGCGGAAGCCGAGGGTGCGCTCTACAGGCAGGCGGTGCGCGACGCGATCGCGGATGTGGAGACCGCCGTCGCCCGCATTGCGCGGGCGGAGGAAAGCGTCGCGGCGCAGGCGGCGGCGCTGGCGTCCGCGCAGGATCAGGTGGCGCTGGCGCGCGCGCGCTATACGTCCGGCCTGACGGCCTTTCTCGATGTGCTGACGGCGGAGCGCTCGGCCTACGACGCTGAAAGCGCGCTTGCGAGCGCGCAGGGGGAGTTTGCGCTCGCCAACGTGGCGCTGGCGGCCGCCATGGGTCTCGGCCAGGCGGCGTGAGCTGCGGTCACGGCTGCCGCGCGGCGGCCCGCGCCAGCGCGATCAGACGCGCCTCGGCGTCGACCCGACGCCGACGCGGCATCGCCAGTGCGTGGGGCACGGTGAGGCGAACATCGCTCAACGGTCTGGCCACCGCCCCCCGGGGCGGGGCATCCGCCAACCGTCGCGGCGTCAGCGCCACGCCAAATCCCATCGCCGCAAGCGCCATCGCCGCATTCCACGGCAGCACGCTTTCCGCGATGCGGGGGGCGAAGCCGGCCGCCTGGCAGGCCGCGATGATCTTGTCGTACAGCACCGGCCCCATGGGCCGCGGGTAGAGCACGAACGGCGTGTCGCGCAGCATCGCGAGCGGCGCCTCGTCGAGGCCCGCCGCCGGATGGTCCGCCGGGAGGACGGCGAGGAGCGGCTCGTCCAGCAGCACCGTCAGCTCGAGGTCGGCGTCGATGGGCGGGTGCAGGAAGCCAGCGTCGATACGCCCGTCCAGGAGTGCGGAGACCTGATCGTTCGTGGACATCTCGAACAGCTCGAACGCAAGGTCCGGGGCTTGCGCCCGCAGCGACCGCAAGGTTTCACCCGCGACGGTCGCGAGCGTGGCGGGCGTGAACGCGATGCGGATCAGGCCGGCCTTGCCTTCGCTGATCGCCCGCGAAGCGTCGACGGACACCGCCACGCAATGCAGGGCCGTAGCGGCGTCCGCGGCGAGCCGTCGCCCGGCGGGCGTCAGTTCCAGTTTGCGGCCGGTCTTGCGGGCCAGCAGAAAGCCGGCTTCCCCCTCCAGCGCCTTCAGCGCCTGGCTCACGCCCGGCTGGGTCATGCCGAGGCGGCGCGCGGCGTGCGCCAACGTCGGGCTCTCCGCCACGGCGACGAGGACTTCCAGCCGGCGAAGGTCCACGGCGCATCTCCTTGGCGCATAAGCGCGGCTTATGTATTTGTCGCGCACAGTTTTGCCAAGATTGACTAGGCATCCGCGGGCCGGACCGGTTTCGACGCTCGGGGAGATTTCGCCATGACCACAAGACGTACGCTGATCGTGGCGACCGCGGCCGCCGCGGTCTCAGCGCCCGCCCTCGCGCACGCGCGCCCGAAAGGCGGCCGAACCCTCCGGGTCGCGCTGGACTACGTGGAGAATTTTCTGGGTCGCGCCGATGTGGCCGCCGCCGACAGGACGCTCGATCCCGATGTGGTGGTCGTCACGGGGCTGTCACCGCAGGGGCCGATCCGCGGACTGGCGGCGTACAAGCCCATCTTCCTCGAGTTTCACCAGGCGTTCCCGCCCATCGATCCCGCAAATCCCATGAAGATCATCGACGCTTTCGATACGCGGGACCGCGCGGTGGTGCGCTTCCATTTCCGCGCCCGCCACGCCCGCGACTACTTCGGCGTCCGCGCCACAAACCGGGAAATCCTGCTCGACGAGACCCACGTGATGCGCCTTGCGGGTGGCAAGGTGGTGGAGAACGTGGTGTCGGCCACCAATCTCGAATTCGAAATGCTGATGGCGCCCGCGTTAACGCCCCTCATACTCAAGTGATCGCCGCTCCGCGGCAGGGCCTGACGATGCGCGCGCTCGCCATCGGCTTGACGACCATCGTGGCGGCCGCGTGCAGCCCCCCGTCGCGCGCCGAAACGACGAGCCTCGTCCACGCCACTCCGGTCGCGGGCGTGCACATCGAAACCTTTGCTTCGGGCCCGCGTTATTCCGTGAATGCGCACCTAATCGTCGGTCCCGAAGGACTAATCCTTGTCGATGCAATGCGTACGGCGCCGGACGCCGCCGCACTGATCGCGCGCATCGACGCGCTGGGGGGAAACCTCGCCGCGATCATGCTCACGCACACCCATCCCGATCACATCGGCGGCCTCGAGGCGATCCACGCGCGCTTTCCCAACGCCGTCGTTGTCGCGTCCGCCGTCACAGCCAGTGACATTCGCGACGACCGGACGGGCATGATCGCTTCGGGCAAACGTTTCGTGCGCGGCTTCGGAGGCGACGTGCCGGCGGTGGAGCGGATCGTGACGGACGGCGAGACGATTTCCCTCGCTGGCGCAGCAATTGCGGTGCAGGTGCTGGACGGCGGCGAGTCAGAATCGGCGACAGTTTACCGCGCATCCGCGCTCGGCGCGCTGTTTGCAGGCGACGTGGTCGGCCATCGCATGACGCCATGGCTGGTGGAGGGCGGCTCCGGACGGTGGCTCGCGCAGATCGACGAGATGGCGCGCCGCTATCCGGCGGACGACGCCCTGTTTCCCGGGCATGGCGCGACAGGACCGGCGGCGGTTCTGCTAGGCGAGCAAGCGCAGTACATCAAGACGCTGCGCGCACACGTCAGCGCGCGCCTACAGGACGGGCGGCTCGCCGGCGACGAGCGGAGAGCGGTCATGCGGGCAATGCGCGCCGACTTCCCCTTCACCGACCAGGTCGCGCCCATGCGCGATCTTGAGCAGCGGAACGTCGAGGCGGTCGCCGAGGAACTCCTAGCGGACACGGGCCGGTGACGGCTGTCGTCTCCGGGCAGGCGCCAATGGGCATTAAGGAGAAGACGTCATGAAGCAGATCATTCTTGCGCTCGCGCTGACCGCTTTGCCGACGATGGCGTTTGCCCAGCCGCAGCAGATGCCCGCATCGACCCGCCTCGCCATGCCCGGGCCTGAGCACCGCTGGCTCGATCCGCTGATCGGGGACTGGGCGGTGGAGATGCTGGTCTATCCGGCCCCCGGCGCGCAGCCCATCGTTTCGCGTACGGTCACGGCCACGCGGCGCTGGGCGCTTGACGGGCGCTATGTGCGGGAGGAGTTGCGCGGGACCGTGTTCGGCGCGCCCAGCGCGCGCGACGG
>JANRIM010000111.1:0-132032 GCA_033764865.1 Hyphomonadaceae bacterium | reverse complement strand
AGGGCAGCGTTCGGCTCGCCCTGACTGCCCGTGCAGAGGTACAGGACGTGTTCGGGCGCAAGGTGGCCCGCTTCGTCCTCGCTCAGAAAAGCAGGCGCATCCGCAAGCAGGCCGACGGACTTCGCCGCGCCGACGATCCGGTGCATCGATCGCCCCACGAGACAGACCGAGCGTCCCGCCGCCTGGGCCGCCTTGATGGCGCTCTCCACGCGCGCGACGTTCGATGCGAACGCCGTCACCGCCACCTTGCCCTTGCGCGCGGCGATCACCTCCGCCAAGGCGACCCGGACATCCGACTCCGAACCTGTATGCCCTTCGACGAACACGTTGGTGCTGTCGCAGACCATGGCGAGAACGCCATCCTCACCCAGCGCGCGAACGGTGGATTCGTCGGTGGCGGCCCCGATCTGCGGATCCGGATCGATCTTCCAGTCGCCGGTGTGCCACACAGCCCCCAGCGGCGTTCTTATGGCGAGGCCGTTGGGCTCGGGGATCGAATGGGTCAGCGTGATGTACTGGACGTCGAACGGGCCGATCTGCACGCGCCCCTCAAGCGGCACGACCGTGACCTTGGCCTTCCCCTCCAACCCCTTCTCGCGAAGTTTCTCCCGCACGAGATAGGCCGTGAAAGGCGTGGCGTAGATCGGCACGCGAAACCGCGGCCACAGATGGCCGATGGCGCCGATGTGATCCTCGTGCGCGTGCGTCAGGACGATCGCCAGGACGTCGTCGCGATGGTCGACGAGAAAGGCGGGGTCAGGCAGGATCACGTCCACACCCGGCTGGTCCTGTCCGCCGAAGGTCACGCCGATGTCGACGATGATCCACTTGCGCGCGTCCGGCGGTCCATAGCCGTAGGCGTTGAGATTCATGCCGATCTCGCCGGATCCGCCGAGCGGCAGGAAAACGAGTTCGTCGTTCGGTCCGGGCTTCGTCAAATCACCCCGCCATTGCGTCTGAAGATTTCGAGGAGGCCCCTCGAGGTCAGTTCGTCGTCGTAGATATCGATGGTGCGCGAGGCGCCTTCGAACAGGGAGGCCACGCCGCCGGTCGCGACGACCTTCATGCCGGCCCCGAGACGGGGCTCTTGCTCCTCCTTGAGCCGCCGCACGAGCCCGTCGATCAGTTCGACATAGCCGTAGAAAATGCCGGACTGCATGGCGTGGACAGTATTCTTGCCAAGGGCGCCGTCGGACGGCTCTCGGATCTCGATGCGGGGCAGGCGCGCGGCTGCGGTGTGGAGCGCCTGGAGCGACAGGTTTATGCCCGGCGCAATGATCACACCCTCCAGGCCCCCGTCCGCCGCGACCACGTCGAAGGTCGTCGCCGTGCCGCTGTCGATCACGATCGCCGGTCCGCCGTGGGCCACATAAGCCCCCACCGCGTTCACCAGCCGATCCGCGCCCGCTTCTCTTGGATTGTCGATCCTCAAGGCGATGCCGAGGGCGACCCCGTCCTCGCCCACGACCAGCGGTTCGGTGTTCATGTAGCGGCGGATGAGGTTTCGCAGGTTGAACAGCGCCTGCGGCACCACGGTCGATATGATCGCGGCGGACACGTCGGTGAAGCCAAGGCCCTGAAACTGCATCAGCGCGGACAGCCAGGGCGCATACTCGTCCGCCGTGCGCGCCGAATTGGTCGATACCCGCCACTGACCGCGCCAGGTTGCGCCGTCGTAGAGCGCGAACTTGGTGTTGGTGTTGCCGACGTCGATGGCGAGAAGCATGTCAGGCCGCCTTGCTCGCGCCGAAGATCACCTCGCCAGCGGAGATGAAGCGGCGTGTCTTGTCGGCCAGTTCCAGTTCGAGCGCGCCGTCCGCGGTGAGGCCGCGCGCGACCCCCGTGATCTCTTCGGCGCCGAGGCGCGCCACCGCCTGACCGCCGAGGCCGTGCGCCCTTGGCATCCACGCCGCTCTCAGCGGTTCAAAGCCGTCTCGTTCGAGAACGCCGGACCAGAAGGCGAGACGGCGGCGAAGCGTCGCCTCCACGCCGTCCGCCGTGACCGGTTTGGCGGGCTCCAGATCGCGCAGGGCGACGGCCGGCTGATCCACATGGCCCGGCGTGGCGGCGACATTGACCCCGACGCCGATGGCCAGCCACGAGCCGCCCGCCTTCGCGGAGCCGGACTCAAGCAGGATGCCGGAGAGCTTCCGTCCCATGATCAGTACATCGTTGGGCCACTTGACGAGGGCGACGGGCCGCCCCAGCGCCTGGTCGGCGCAGTCCGCCACCGCGAGCGCCGCCGCGAAGCTGAGAAGCGCGAGCTGCGCCGGCGGCTGACTGAAGACGCCGAGGTAGGTGAGGTGGAGATTGCCCGGCGCCGATGTCCAGCTACGCCCGCGTCGGCCCCGGCCGGCGGTCTGGGCGGTCGTCCGGATCCAGACGGGGCCACAGTCGCCCGCAGCGGCGCGACGGGCGGCCTCGGCGTTGGTGCTGTCAATCTCCTCGTAGACGACCCGGGGGGCTGCGGCGTCGATCATGGAAAACTGGCCCCGGCCGCCGTGGCGGCCATATGCGCAATCCAGCCAAACGCGATCACGAGGCCGGGAAACACCAGCAAGGTCGCGGCGCCGGCCGTGATCGCCACGACGCCGCCTGTCGGCATCAAAGGCGCCGCCGCCGGATTCACCCACATCACCTTGATGATGTTCAGGTAGTAGGCCGCCGAAACGACCGTGGCGACGGCGGCGAGCACGGCGAGCGGCCACAAGCCGGCGCCAATAGCGACCTGGAACGCCACGAGCTTTCCGAAGAACCCTGCGAGCGGGGGAATGCCCGCAACGGAGAACATCAACGCCGTCATCATCATCGCAAGCCACGGCTTGCGCGAGGCGAGGCCGGACAGGTCGTCGATCGTCTCCACATCCTCTCCGTCGCGCCGCATCGCCAGGATGCCGGCGAAGATGCCGATGGTGGTGGGCAGGTAGATCGTCATGTACACGAGCGCGGCCCCGGCGCCCTCCCTGCCACCGGCCGCCAGCGCCATGAGCGCAAACCCGACGTTGTGGATCGAAGAATAGGCCATCAGCCGCTTGATGTTGGTCTGGGCCAGCGCAATGAACGCGCCAACAACCAGTGAGAATCCCGCCAGCGCCGTGATCACCTGGCGCCACTGGTCCGTCATCTCGCTGAAGGGACCAAGCAACACGCGCGCAAGGAGCGCCACGGCGGCGAGCTTGGGGGCGGCCGCGAAGAACGCCGTCACCGGCGTCGGCGCGCCTTCGTAGACGTCGGGCGTCCACATGTGGAACGGCGCGGCCGACAACTTGAACGCGAGACCGCAAATCAGGAACACAAGCCCGAACACGAGGCCGACACCCGCCTCCGGGGCCGCCTGGGCGATGAGATCGAACCGCACCGAGCCGGTGAAACCGTAGATCAGGGACGCACCATAGAGGAGCAAGCCCGAAGCGAGCGCGCCGAGCACGAAGTACTTGAGGCCAGCCTCCGAAGATCGCGCGTCGTCGCGACGGAACGCCGCCAGCACGTAGGCTGCGAGACTCTGCAACTCCAGACCGACGTAAAGCGTGATGAGGTCGTTGGCGGAGACCATCACGAACATGCCGACGGCCGACAGCGCCACGAGGAGCGGAAACTCAAACCGTCTCGCGTTCGTCCGCGCGAACCGGTCGGCGCCCAGCCACAGCGTCGCTGCGGCGGCCAACCCGATCACGCCCTTGGCGAAACTGCCGTAGCCATCCACGGCGAGCGCGCCGTTGAAAACGATCACCGGGGTCGCGGGGCTGGCGACGAATGCAAGGATCGCCGCCGCGACCAGCGCAGCGATAGCGAGGCCGGACAGGGGTCCGCTAGACCGATCCCCGCCCCAGGCGCCCAGAAGCGTGCCCAGGAGCACGAATCCGACCAGCAGCAGCTCCGGGCGGACCCAACCGAGATCAGCGACCAGACGCGCAAGGAGTTCCGCTTCCATGGGCCCCTCAACGTGAACTGGCGAAGACGTCGTAACCGGCGAGGATCGCCGCCACGGCCGGACGGGTGAAGTCGAGAGCGATCATCGGGGCGACGCCGAGGACGAGCGTGGCGACCACCAGCGGCGTGAACATCACCCACTCCCGCGCATCCAGATCGGCGATCGACGCGAGCTTCGGATTCTCGATCTTTCCGAACGCCACCTTTCGGTAGAGCGTGAGCGCATACACCGCCGACAGGATCACGCCGGTTGCGGCGCCTGCCGCCACCCACGCGTTGACCGGGAACGTGCCGGCCATGGTCAGGATCTCGCCCACGAACCCGCTGGTCCCCGGCAACCCGACGTTTCCCATCGTGAACAACAGGAAGATCGCCGCATACACGGGCATCCGGTGGACGAGGCCGCCATAGAACGCGATCTCTCGGGTGTGCATGCGGTCGTAGATGACGCCCACCACGAGGAAAAGCGCGCCGGAGATGACGCCATGGGAGAGCATCTGGAAGATCGCGCCCTGGATCCCCTGCTCCGTGCCCGCGAAGATGCCCATGGTGACAAAGCCCATGTGCGCGACGGAGCTGTAGGCGATGAGCTTCTTGATGTCGGTCTGGCGGAACGCGACCAGGGACGCATAGACGATGGCGATGACCGACAGGATGAACACCAGGGGCGTGAAGTACGCGCTGGCGTCCGGAAACATCGGCAAGGAGAAGCGAAGGAACCCGTACCCGCCCATTTTCAGGAGCACCGCGGCGAGGATGACCGAGGCGGCCGTGGGCGCCTCGACGTGGGCGTCCGGCAGCCACGTGTGAACCGGCCACATCGGCATCTTCACGGCGAAGGAGGCGAAGAACGCGAGCCAAAGCCAGATCTGGAGCGCCTCGGAAAAGCCGCCGGACTGGGCGAACGCGGTCAGATCCGGAATGCTTGTGGACCGGGCGATGAGCGCCATGGCCACCAGCGCCACCAGCATCAGCACCGAACCCAGCAGCGTATAGAGAAAGAACTTGAACGAGGCATAGACGCGGTTTTTGCCGCCCCACACGCCGATCAGGATGAACATCGGAATGAGGACGCCTTCGAAAAAGACGTAGAACAGGACGATGTCCATGGCCGCGAAGACGCCCTGCATCAGGGTTTGCAGCACCAGGAACAGCGTCATGTACGCTGACACCTGCTTCTCGATCGACCAACTCGCGAGGATGCAGATGGGCATGAGCGCGTTGGTCAGGACGATCAGCGCCATGGCGAGTTGATCGACGCCCATGTGGTACTCGACGCCGGCGCCCCATGCGACGCGCTCGACAAGCTGGAAGCCCGTCATCGCGGGATCGAAACGGCCGAGCGCCAACAGGTTCAGGCCCAAGGTGGCCAGCGTGGTGATGAGCGCGATCCACTTGACGCCGTTGTCGTGGCCCGGGTGCGCCGGTCCGCTCGACCAGCGCGCAGCGAGGATGAACAACGCGCCCGCCGCCGGCAGGAACGTCATCAGTGTCAGGATGGGAAACCCGTTCACGGCGTCACCCCTCCACCCTGCCAGATCGCAAACGCGCCCACCGCGGCGACCGCCACGAGCATGAAGAAGGAGTAGTGATACACGTATCCCGTCTGGGAGCGGCGCATCTGACGCGCTGTGAACCTGGACATCCAGGCGAACCCGTCCGGGCCGAGGCCGTCGATGATCTTCTTGTCCCCGCCCTTCCAGAACAGATCACCCAAGGCGCGCGCGCCCCGGACGAACACGGCGTCGTAGAGCTCATCGAAGTACCACTTCCGCGTCAGAAACGCGTTCAGCGGTGCGAAAGTGCGCGCGATCGCGGCGCCCATGGTCTGGCTGAACAGGTAGATGGGAAGCGCCAGCAAGAAGCCCGCGAGCGTCACCACGAACGGAGCCCACAGAACCCACGTGGGCACATGGTGGGCGTCTTCGCCGTGCGCGGCGGCCTCGCCATGACCGGCGGCGGGCGCGGGGGCATGCCCTTCTTCCGTGGACGCACCGTGCGCGGCTGCCCCATCGTGAGAGTCCGCTGAACCGGGGGCCCCGGCGGCCGGATAAAGCGGATCGTGGCTGCGCTCAATGGCGCCGCGCCAGAAGCTGTTCTCGTCTTTGAGAAAGTACGGCGCAAAGAAAACGCCGGCGAATACGGCGCCTGCAGCGAGAATCGCCAACGGGGCCGTCATCACCGCGGGCGACTCGTGAGCGGGCGCCGCACCCTCCGGTGCTTTCGCAGGGTGTGCGCCCGGCTCGTCGGCATGGTCGTCGACGGCGTGGGCGTCGCCATGCCCGTCATGAGCATGCTCTTCATGGTGCGCCGCGGGATTCGGCCGGAACTTGCCCTCGAACGCCATGAACATCAGCCGCCAGGAGTAGAACGACGTCAGGAACGCGGCCGTCACGCCGCACCAGAAGGCCACCTGACCGAACACGCGCCCCCCTTCACCGGCGGCGAACGCGCTTTCGATGATCGCGTCCTTGGAGAAGAACCCTGCGAACCCGATCTGCGTCCCCGGTATGCCCACACCCGTCAGCGCGAGGGTGCCAATCAGCATCATCGCCCACGTGAACATCATGGGTTGGCGCACGCCGCCCATGAATCGCATGTCTTGCTCGTGGTGCATGCCGTGGATGACGGACCCCGCCCCCAGGAACAGCAACGCCTTGAAGAAGGCGTGGGTGAAGAGATGGAACATGGCCGCGCCATACGCCCCCACGCCCGCGGCGAAGAACATGTACCCCAGTTGGGAGCACGTGGAGTAAGCGACCACCCGCTTGATGTCGTTCTGGGCCAGGCCCACCGTTGCAGCGAACAGCGCCGTGACGGCGCCCGTGATGGTCACGAACGCCGCAGCCGTCGGGGCCAGTTCATAGAGTGACGAGCACCGGCACACCATGAACACCCCGGCTGTCACCATCGTCGCCGCGTGGATCAAGGCGGACACCGGCGTCGGGCCCTCCATGGCGTCCGGCAGCCAGACATGGAGAAAGAACTGGGCGCTCTTACCCATCGCCCCGATGAACAAGAGGACGGCGATGGCCTCGATCGCCGGCACGCTGAAAATCCGGAAATCAAAGACGAGGGCGGGGTTCGCCGCGGCGGCGGCGAACACTTCGTCGAACCGGATCGATCCGTACGCAAAGAAACACGCCATGATCCCCAGCGCGAAGCCGAAGTCCCCGACCCGGTTTACTACGAAGGCCTTGATCGCCGCATCGTTGGCGGAGCGCTTGTCGTACCAGAAGCCGATCAGCAGGTAGGAGGCGACGCCGACGCCTTCCCAGCCGAAGAACATCTGCAGGAAATCGTTGGCCGTCACCAGGGCCAGCATCGCGAAGGTGAAAAAGGAGAGGTAGGCGAAGAAACGCGCGCGATGCGGATCCTCAGCCATGTACCCCCACGAATAGACGTGGACCAGGAACGAGACGCTGGTGACCACCACAAGCATGATCGCCGACAGCGTGTCGATCCGCACCGACCAGGTAGACGTGAACCCCCCGACATCGATGAACTTGAAAAGCTCGATGACGCGCGCTTCCCCGCCCAGCCAGACGTAGTCCACGAACGTGGCCACGGAGAGCGCGAGCGCCAGCCCGACCGATCCCGTCGTGATCGCCATCGCCAGCCGATCGCCGAGGAAGCGTTGCCCGAGGCCGGCGACCGTCGCGGCCAGCAGCGGCGCCAGCAGGATGAGGGGTTCAAAAGCCATCGCGGCGTCAGCCCTTCATCAGGTTCAGGTCTTCCACGGCGATGTCGCCGCGGTTTCGGAAATAGGTGACGAGGATCGCAAGGCCGACGGCCGCTTCCGCCGCCGCCACGGTCAACACGAAGAGCGCGAAAATCTGCCCTTCGATGTTCCCGAGGAAGCTTGAGAAGGCCACCAGATTGATGTTGACCGACAGGAGAACGAGTTCGATCGACATCAGGATGATGATCACGTTCTTGCGGTTCACGAAGATGCCGAACACCCCGATCGTGAACAGCGCGGCGGCCACCGCGAGGTAGTGGGCGAGCCCGATGGTCAGTGGCATGGCCCCCTCCTCAACCCAGACCCTGGCCGGGCCGGACGTCCTTCATCTCGACCCCCTGCTTCTTGCTCCGGCCCACCTGGCGCGACACATCCTGCCGCTTCACGCCTTCGCGGCGGCGCAGCGTGAGCACGATGGCGCCCACCATGGCCACGAAAAGGACAAGGCCCGCCAGCTGGAAGTGGAAGAGATAGTCTGTGTAGAGGACCCGGCCGATCCGCTCGGCGTTCGTCACGCCTTCGGGCAGTCCCGCCGGTTCGGCTGCGAAGGACGCGTCCTCCCGGACAGCCCCCGTGACCAACAGCATTTCCCCAAGGATAAGCGCCGCCACGACGCCCCCGAGCGGCGCGTAACTGAGGAACCCCTGCTTCAGCTCCACAAAGTCGACGTCCAGCATCATGACCACGAACAGGAAGAGGACCGCGACCGCGCCGACGTACACAACGACCAGGAGCATCGCGAGAAACTCGGCGCCCAGCAGCACGAACAATCCGGCGGCGTTGAAGAACGTCAGGATCAGGAACAGCACGGCGTGCACTGGATTGCGCACGGAGACGACCGCGAACGCCGAAGCGATCGCGATGACTGCCAGGACGTAGAAGGCGACAGCCTCCACCATGCTCGGCCCTTTCCCTGGAGGACCGCTTGGGCCCTCGTCGAACAGCTGTCGCCGGCGTTCCCGGCGACGATACCGGTCGCGCCCTAACGATAGGGGGCGTCCATCTCCAGATTGCGCGCGATCTCGCGTTCCCACCGATCCCCGTTCGCGAGCAGGCGCTCCTTGTCGTAGAAGAGTTCTTCGCGCGTCTCGGTGGCGAACTCGAAGTTCGGCCCCTCCACGATCGCATCCACAGGGCACGCCTCCTGGCAGTACCCACAGTAGATGCACTTCGTCATGTCGATGTCATAGCGCGTCGTCCGGCGTGAGCCGTCGTCCCGCGGCTCAGCCTCGATGACGATGCACTGCGCGGGGCAGATCGCCTCGCACAGCTTGCAGGCGATGCAGCGCTCCTCGCCATTGGCGTAGCGGCGCAGGGCGTGCTCACCCCTGAAGCGGGGACTCAAGGGACCCTTCTCAAAGGGGTAGTTCACCGTCGCCTTCCGCTTGAAGAAATACTTCAGCGCGAGGCCGAAACCGCCCACCATGTCGAGCATCAAAGCGCCCTTGGCGGCCTGCAGGATACGGGACATCGGCTATCCTCCCCTATCCGATCGCCGGCCGGCCGACATAGGTCACGTAGCCCGCGGCCACAGCCACCGCGATCAGCGAAGTCGGCAAGAAAATCTTCCAGCCGATCCTCATCAGCTGGTCGTAGCGGTAGCGGGGCACGAACGCCTTCACCATCGCAAACAGGAAGAACATCGCCCACAGCTTCGCATAGAACACCACAAACCCAAGGAAGGGGTTGTCCACCGGTCCCCATGGCAGGTGCCAGCCACCCAGGAACAGAATGTTGAGCATCGCGCACATGAGCGTGATGTTCAGGTATTCGCCGATCATGAAGAGCAGGTAGGGCGTGGAGGAGTACTCCACCTGGTAGCCGGCGACGAGCTCGCTCTCCGCCTCCGGGAGGTCGAACGGCGGCCGGTTCGTCTCCGCAAGGGCCGAAACGAAGAACATCACGAACATCGGGAACATGATAAAAACCGTCGGCCACGCGAATGCGTGCCAGGCCCAGATCCCTGCGCGCTGGTTCTCCACGATCTGCGTGATGTTCAGTGAGCCCACCAGCACGAGGACGGTGATCAGGATGAAGCCGATCGAGACCTCGTAGCTCACCATCTGCGCGGCGGAGCGCAGCCCGCCCAGGAAAGGATACTTCGAGTTGGAGGCCCAGCCGCCCATGATGATCCCGTAGACCCCGAGCGACGAGATCGCGAACAGGTATAGAATGCCGACGTTCAGATCTGCGATCACCCATCCTGGCGCGATGGGAATGACCGCCCACGACGCGAAGGCCAGCGTGAAGGTGATCAGCGGGGCGAGGATGAAGACGGTCTTGTTGGCCCCGGCGGGGATCACGATCTCCTTGAGAACGAACTTCAGGAAGTCCGCGAAGGATTGGAGCAGACCGAAGGGGCCGACGACGTTGGGCCCCTTACGCAACTGCACCGCCGCCCAGACCTTGCGGTCAAACAGCAGCAGGAACGCCAGCGACAGCAGCAGCATGACCATCACGAGCAGGATCTGGCCGACGCCCGCCCAGAAGCCCCACACAGGGCCGTAAGTTTCGATCAGTCCCGCCATGACCTACTCCGCCGCCACAGCTTCAGGCCGCGCGGCGGCCCTGGCGCATGCGGCCATCGTCTGGCTCGCGCGAGCGATGACGTTGGACAGATGGAAGCTTTCGATCGCGCTCGCAAAAGGCTCCGGATCAAGGGGGCCCTCAGCCCCCAGCTGACCCGGATCGAAGCCTTCGGCGTCCGCGGCCCCAGGCGCGTAGTCCACCTGTCCGAACGTGGGATGGTCCGCCATCATCCGCACGCGCAGTGAGGCGAGGGAGTCGTACGGCAACGTCTTGCCCGCCAGCGCCGACAGCGCGCGCAGGATCGCCCAGTCTTCGCGAGCGTCGCCCTTGGGATAGGCCGCGCGCCGGCCGTACTGCACCCGGCCCTCCGTGTTCACCCAGGTGGCGTTCTTCTCGGCGAAGGCGGCTCCCGGGAGGATGATGTCGGCCCGGTGCGCGCCCGCATCGCCATGCGTTCCGATGTAGACGACGGCGCCCTTGCCCGGCTTGGGCAGCGGCATGTCATCGACGCCGAGCAGGAGCAGCGTGTCGAGCTGACCGGCGTCTGCGGCCGCCACCATCGCCGACGCCGAGAACCCACCGTCGCCCGGCACGAATGCAAGATCGAGCGCACCGACGCGCGCGGCCGCACAATGCAGGACGTTCCACCCGTTCCATCCGCCGCGCACGACACCGGCCCGGGCCGCGAGCCGACCCGCTGCGCGAAGCACGGCCGCGCCGTCCCTGCGCGCCAGCGCACCCTCGCCCACCACGATCATGGGATTGCGGGCGCCCTTGAGCGCATCCACGAACGATTCCGGAATATCCAGCAGCGATTGCGGCCCGGCGCCCAGGTAATCGTAGGGATAGCGCAGGTCCGCTCGCGGACCAATGACGCCGACCCTGAGCCCGCCCATCAGCCATGCCTTGCGGACGCGCGCGTTAAAGACCGCCGCCTCGATGCGGGGATTCACCCCCACGAAGAGGAGGACATCCGCCTCTTCCACATTCATCAGGGTCGTGTTGAACAGCCACGATTGCCGCGGCCCGTCACCGAGCGGGACCCCCGGTCGGCGACCGTCGAGGTTCTTCACGCCCAGTGCGCGCATCAGGTCGAGCGTCGCCTTCATGCTCTCCGCGCAGGCAAGGTCGCCCGCGATGGCGCCGATGCGCTCCGGCGGCGCCCGCAGGGCCTGCGCCGTCGCCGCCAGAGCCTCCTCCCAGCTCACCGCCGTGAGCTTGCCGTTCCTGCGGACGTATGGCCGGTCCAGTCGTTGCCGTTTCAGTCCGTCGATGGCGAAGCGGGTCTTGTCGGAGATCCACTCCTCGTTGATCTCTTCGTTGACCCGCGGCAGCACCCGCAACACCTCGTCACCGCGGGCGTCAATGCGGATGGCGCTGCCGAGGGCGTCCATCACGTCGACGCTTTCAGTCTTCGTCAGCTCCCATGGGCGTGCGTTGAAGGCGTAGGGTTTGGAGGTGAGCGCCCCGACCGGACACAAGTCGATGACGTTCGCCGAAAGCTCGCTGGCAAGCGATTGTTCGAGGTAGGTCGTGATTTCCATGTCCTCGCCGCGACCGGTCGCGCCGATCTCCGGAACGCCGGCCACCTCCGTCGCGAACCGTACGCAGCGGGTGCACTGGATGCACCGGGTCATCACGGTCTTCACCAGCGGGCCCATGTACTTGTCTTCGACCGCCCGCTTGTTCTCATCAAAGCGCGCGCCCGATCGCCCGTACGCGACGGCCTGATCCTGCAGATCGCACTCACCGCCCTGATCGCAGATCGGACAGTCGAGTGGGTGGTTGATGAGCAGGAACTCCATCACGCCTTCGCGGGCCTTCTTGACCAGCGCAGACCGGGTGATCACCACCGGCGGCTCGCCGTTCGGTCCGGGACGCTGGTCCTTGACCTGCTGGGCGCAGGACGCCACCGGCTTGGGCGCGCCCTTAACCTCGACGAGGCACATCCGGCAGTTTCCGGCCACCGAGAGACGCTCATGATAACAAAAGCGCGGAATCTCGGCGCCGGCCGCCTCGCATGCCTGAAGCAGTGAATAGTCGGGGGGAACGTCGACCTCGACGTCGTCTATGAGAATCTTGGTCATGAATGCGCCTGAACGCAGGCTGTTGACCCTATTTGTTGCGCCGCATCAAGGGGGCGCTGCCACGCACCCAGCCCCCGCGCGGCGTCGCCGGGAGCCCCTGCGTCAGCGGCTAGACGGGGGTCGCAGCGCCCGGCCCCACCACGGTCGTCCACGGCCTCACCCGCCAGGCTCTCACCAGACCGTTGAGGACGTAGGGATCCGACCTGGCGAAGGCCTCCGCAGCCTCCGGCCCCTCGCCCTGAAACAGCAGGATGGCGGCGTCCGGGGGATCGGCCAGAGCGCCCCCGAGCAGAAGCTCGCCCCTGTCGACGCACGCCTTGGCGAGCGCCAGATGCTCCGTCCGAAACAGTGGGCGGCGCTCCAGGTAGTCCGGGGAGAGCTCATACATGAGCAGGTAGTGCTTGATGGCCATGGGAAGGCTATGGAACGCCGCCCCCGCGGGCGCCAGCGAAACCGTCGGCGGCGCCGGAAGTTTCATCCAGCGGCGTGCAGGCGTGCGTAGGAACCGCGACCACGGCCGGAGACGACAATGAGGGTTTGGATCACTGCGATGCTGGCATTCCTGACGGCGGCCTGTTCGCCGCTCGCCCTGTTCAACACCGCTGTGCCCAAGGATCCTGCGGCGGGCCGCGTGACCACGGACATCGCCTATGGGCCGGAGCCGCGGCAGCGGCTCGACGTCTATCCCGGAGCCGGCGGCGCGGAGGCCAAGCCCGTCATGGTGTTCATCTACGGCGGCAGCTGGGCGTCGGGCCGCCGGCAGGACTATGCTTGGGTCGGACGGGCGCTGGCGGCGCAGGGGTTCCTGACGGTGATCCCGGACTACAGGCTGGTGCCGGAAGTTGTGTTTCCCGCGTTCGTGGACGACGGCGCAGCCGCTCTCCGCTGGGTGCGCGACAACGCCGCCCGCTTCGGCGGAGACCCGGACAGGATCGTCCTGATCGGACACTCCGCCGGCGCCTACAACGCGCTCATGCTGGCGCTTGACCGGCAGTTCATCGACAAGGCCGGGGTGCCTCAGCAGGTCATCCGCGGGGCGATCGGGATCGCCGGCCCCTATGACTTCTATCCCTGGGACACGCCCGTCTCGGAGAACGCGTTCGGCCAGTTCCCAGACCCGCTGCAGACACAGCCCGTGACTTTCGCCCGCGCCGACGCCCCCCCGCTGCTACTTCTCCACGGCGACGCCGACGCCACGGTGCGACCGCGCAATGTGCAGCGGCTGGCGGACCGCGTGCGGAATGCCGGCGGGCGGGTGGAGACGAAGATCTATCCCGGGATGGATCACCGGGGGGCCGTGCTCGCCCTTTCGCGACCGTTCCGCAGCCGCTCCACGCTCCTTGATGACGTCACGCGGTTCGCCCGGGAGGCGGCGCGCTAAGCTAGCAGCGGGCGGTTTTCCACAGGTCCGCCTGCGCGACGCCTTCCCATCCGAACGCCTCGGCGCTCGGCCCTTCCGCGCGCAGCTTGCGCCAGCGCGCGACCGCCTCTTTCGGGGTAGGCAGCGTACCCTCGGGAATCCACCACATCACCAGACGCGGCGTCACCGTCGGGTCGAACCAGTGGTGGCGCTTGTTGTAGAAGCGCTGGTGCAGCGTCTTGTAGACGAAGTGCTCCAGCGTCTCGGCGCTCTCCCACACCGTCAGGTTGATCAACATGTCGGGATCGTCGTCGAACGGCGTGGTGTTGGTCGCCGCGCCGGTTTCGTCCGTGAAGCGCCAGACAAAGCCGGGAGATCGTTCGGCGATGCCGTTCACCAGATTGAGGTTGTCCATGAACTCCGCGACGCGCGGATCATCTTGCGGATAGAGCAGACGACCCACATTTAACTGCGCGAGGTGCATGACCTTCCTCCCTATTCCGCCGCCACCATCTTCACGGCGTGCACGCCTTTTGCCGAGCGGTACCTGTCGATTCGCTCCTCGATCTCGTGGCGGAAGTGACGGATCAGGCCCTGGACAGGCCACGCCGCCGCATCGCCCAGCGCGCAGATCGTGTGGCCTTCCACCTGACCCGCGACGTCCAGCAGCAGATCGATTTCGCGGTGCTCGGCCTCGCCACGCGCCATGCGCTCAAGGACGCGCCACATCCAGCCCGTGCCTTCGCGGCACGGCGTGCACTGGCCGCAACTTTCATGCTTGTAGAAGTAGGCGATGCGCGTGATGGCGCGAACCACGTCGGTGGACTGGTCCATCACGATCACCGCCGCGGTCCCGAGGCCGGACTTCATCGCCGAAAGGCTGTCGAAATCCATCAGCGCTTCCTCGGCCATGGCGGCCGTGATCATGCGCACGGATGACCCGCCCGGAATGACCGCCTTCAGATTGCCCCAGCCGCCGATCACGCCGCCGCAATGCTCCTCCAGCAATGTGCGGAGGGGAATGCTCATCGCCTCCTCGACGTTGCAGGGCTTGTTCACATGGCCCGATACGCAGAAAACCTTCGTGCCCGTGTTGTTCGGCCGGCCGATGCCGGCGAACCATTGGGCGCCCCGCCGCAGGATCGTAGGGGCCACAGCGATCGATTCCACGTTGTTGACCGTGGTCGGGCAACCATAAAGGCCCGCGTTGGCGGGGAAAGGCGGCTTTAGGCGCGGCTGGCCCTTCTTGCCCTCAAGGCTTTCCAGCAGCGCAGTCTCTTCTCCGCAGATGTAGGCGCCGGCGCCGTGATGCACGTAGCAATCGAAATCCCAGCCGTGGATGTTGCCCTTGCCGATCAACCTCGCGGCGTAAGCCTCCCTGATCGCCGCTTCCAGCGCTTCGCGCTCGGCCACGTACTCGCCCCGGATATAGATATAGCAGACGTGCGCCTGCATCGCGAACGACGCCACAAGGCACCCCTCGATGAGCAGATGCGGATCGTGGCGCATGATGTCGCGGTCTTTGCAGGTCCCCGGTTCGGATTCGTCGGCGTTCACGACCAGGTAGTGCGGGCGGTCGGTCACCTGCTTGGGCATGAAGGACCATTTCAGGCCGGTGGGAAAGCCAGCCCCTCCGCGGCCGCGCAGGCCACTCGCCTTCACCTGCGTGATGATCCAGTCCCGCCCGGCGGCGATCATGTCGGCCGTGCCGTTCCACGCCCCCCGCCGCTTGGCGGACTCCAGGTCTGCGCCCTTGTGGCCGTAGAGGTTAAGGAAGATTCGGTCCTTGTCAGCGAGCATGGTCACTTACCCTCGACGCCCGCCATGCGGCGGCGATGATACCGGGAGCGGAGATAGATTACATAAATGAGGATCGCCCACCCGATGCCGAGCAGCGCGAAGATCACGGTGTCGATCCAGGGCGGAAACGCCGCGGCGGCGAACCGGCTGGCGATGGCGAGCAGCGCGCCGGTGATGACGATGCCCAGACCGCTCAGCCGCAAGGGCTGGGCGACTCGCCTCAGTTCCCGACGATAGGCGTCCCGGCCTTCCTGGGTGTCCAGTTTCGGGGGCGGCGCGGCTGTCATGGCCTCACCCTTTCTTGGCCAGGGCCAAGGCCGTGCGGGCCGAAAACCAGAGCGCGCCCAGGCCGGAGACAAGCACCTGGGGCGATGAGACCGGCGCGCCCCGCGCGACCATCAGGTAGATCGCCGAGCCTGCAAACGCGACCGCCAGGACCGCGTACACGAACACGAACCCGCCGCCGATCATGATGGGCTTCGGCGTCCGCGAGGGCTTTGGATCAGGAGGCGGCGGCTCACTGGTCACGACGCGGCCTCAGGCAGGTTCGGCAACGTGATCGGCGCGGCCAAAGAGCCGTCATAGAGGCTGGGGTCGGTCAGGGTCAGCGCGCCGCCTTCGGGCGCCGACGTCTGGCGACCACGCGCGGACCCCGGCGTGATGCGCTCTCCGCGACTCAACGCGTCGATCAGCTTCTCCAGGTCGTCCGGCGAGAGATCCTCGTAGTAGAGATCGTCGATCGCCACCACGGGAGCGTTCACGCAGGCTCCAAGGCATTCCACTTCTTCCCACGAAAACATGCCGTCGGCCGTGACGTGGAATTTCTCGCCGAAGCGGCTGCGACAGACCTTTTTCAGATCGTCCGCGCCGCGCAGCGCACACGGCGTCGTCCCGCACAGCTGGAGGTGGTGCTTACCCACAGGCGCGAGATGGAACATCGTATAAAAGGTCGCGACCTCAAGAACCCTGATCAGCGGCATGCCCAGCATCTCTGCGAGCGTGCGGATGGCCGGCTCCGACACCCAGCCATCCTGCTTCTGCACCAGCCAGAGAAGAGGAATGATCGCCGATTGCCGGCGCTCGGCCGGGTACTTCGAAAGCCACCGGGCCGCCTTCTCCAGCACGGCTGGCTGAAAGGCGAACGAGGACGGCTGATCTGGGCTGAGGCGGCGGACGGACATCGAAGGAGATCCCAAATATGCAGCCCGGCCATAGCAGCGCCACGGCCAGTTTGTCACGGGATGGGCGGGCGCCGCCGACGGGCCCTAACGGATGACGTCCACCCGGACGATTTTCTCATGCAGGACGGTGTAGAGGGCGATCCGGCGCTCGATGACGGACAGCCCGCGACTGATCGTCTCGTGCTGCGCCACCACATCGCCTTGCGACATCCGACCCGACACCCCTAGGCGCGCCTTGGGACGTTCCTCGAACAACGCCGCGAACTGGGCCTGCATGGCTGGCGCGCCGACCGTTTCTGTTCCCCCGTTGAACGCCGCCACGACGCAGTTGGCGGCCACCAATACCGTGAGGGCGTCCAGATCATGCCTGTTCACGGCCTCCGCGAACTTCTGGACGGTGACGAGGGGCGTGTCGGGGAGCCGGCGCATGCGCCTGCGATCATCCGCGGCGAGCCCTGCGTCAAGCGCTGCAACCTAGATTCGCGTCCATGCTGGGGACGACCCGAAGACGACGGCTAGCGCGCAAGGCTCATGTGGGAAATCAACCCGTCCGTCACGCGGTAGATCGCGACGGCCTCAAACCGCTCCCCGCCCGGGGCGCGGTCGATATCCTCGTGGTCGATCACCGTCGCGCCCACCACGATCCGATGCAGAACGACGGCGCGATTGCGCGGATACTGCTGAAAGAGTGCCTCGTACCGGGCCCGCACCGCCTCACGCCCCCGCCCCGTCACGGCGCCGAACAAATCGCTGATTTCACAGTCGACGGTGAAGCAGGCGGCGAGCGCTGCGGGGTCATGGGCGTTGTAGGCTTCAAGCTGGGCCTGGGCGACCTCCCCGGGCGTCCTCACCGATCCACTTCGCCGAAAACGATATCGAGCGATCCGAGGATGGCGGAGACGTCGGCGAGCATGTGCCCCTTGTTCATCCAGTCCATCGCCTGAAGGTGCGCGAAGCCCGGCGCCTTGATCTTGAGGCGGTACGGACGGTTTGAGCCGTCGGCGACGAGATAGACCCCGAACTCGCCCTTAGGCGCCTCGACCGAGGCGTAAACCTCGCCCGGTCCCACATGGAAGCCCTCGGTGTAGAGCTTGAAGTGGTGGATGAGGGCCTCCATCGAGCTCTTCATCTCGCCGCGGCGCGGAGGCGCCACCTTCGACCGCTCCGGCAGGACGGGCCCGGCCGTGGTGGCGAGCAGCGCACAGCACTGCTCCATGATCCGCACGCTTTCGCGCATTTCCTCCATGCGACACAGGTAACGGTCGTAGCAATCGCCGTTCTTGCCGACGGGAACCCTGAACTGGAGCTCGCTATAGATCTCGTAGGGCTGCGCCCGGCGCAGATCCCACGCCATCCCAGATCCCCGCACCATAACGCCGGAAAAGCCCCACGCCGTCGCTTCCTCCGGCGAGACCACGCCGATATCGACGTTGCGCTGCTTGAAGATGCGATTGTCGGTCAGAAGGTTGTCGATGTCGTCGAGCGCGCGGGGAAACTCCTCGCACCAGGTCTTGATGTCGGCGATGAGCTGCGACGGGAGATCCTGGTGTACGCCGCCGGGGCGCACGTAGTTGGCGTGCATGCGCGACCCCGACGCACGCTCGTAGAAGATCATCAGCTTCTCGCGCTCTTCGAAGCCCCACAGCGGAGGCGTCAGCGCGCCCACGTCCATCGCCTGCGTCGTGACGTTCAGCAGATGATTCAGGATACGGCCGATCTCGCAGTACAGCACCCGGATGATCGAAGCCCTCCGCGGCACCTCGATGCCCAGCATGCGCTCGATGGCGAGGCAAAACGCATGCTCCTGGTTCATCGGGGCGACGTAGTCGAGCCGGTCGAAGTACGGGATCGCCTGCAGGTAGGTCTTGTACTCGATCAGCTTTTCCGTGCCGCGGTGGAGAAGCCCGATGTGGGGATCGACGCGCTCAACCACCTCGCCGTCGAGCTCAAGCACGAGACGCAGCACACCGTGCGCCGCCGGATGCTGCGGGCCGAAATTGATGGTGAACGTACGCTTTTCTTCCGGCGCCGTCGGCAGTTGGGTGGCATCGTCCGCCATGGTCAGCCTCTGCTCGCCTTCTCATCGCCGGGTAATTGGTCCGACATGCCCTCCCACGGAGAGAGAAAGTCGAAGTTTCGGTACGCCTGGGCCAGCTTGACCGGCTCATAGACCACACGCTGTTGATCGGGGTCGTACCGCACTTCAACATGGCCCGTCAGGGGGAAGTCCTTCCTGAGCGGGAACCCCTGGAAGCCGTAGTCCGTCAGGAGACGGCGCAGATCGGGATGTCCCTCAAAGAGGATACCGTACATGTCGAAGGCTTCCCGCTCGTACCAACCTGCGGCCGGAAACACGCCGATGGCGCTCGGCGCAGGCGTGGCCTCGTCGATCTGGATCTTCACGCGGACGCGGCGATTCTTGCGCATCGACAGGAGGTGATAGACCACGTCGAACCGCTGGGCCCGCTCCGGATAATCCACACCGCACAGGTCCACGAGAGTCTGGAACTGACACCGCGGATCGTCGCGCAGGAAGGTCAGGAGCGGGAGAACCTGGTCGGCCTTCGCCACCAGAGTGAGTTCGCCGAAGGCGACCACGTGCTCCTCCACGGCGCCGGCCATGGCCTGCGTGACATGCATCGCCAGTTCGTCAAGCGGCGAAAGGGGCGCCACGGCGTTGCTCATCGTTCGATCGTCCCCTCGCGGCGGATCTTCTTTTGGAGGGCGAGGACGCCGTACAGGAGGGCTTCGGCCGTCGGCGGGCAACCCGGCACATAGATGTCGACGGGCACCACCCGATCGCATCCTCGGACGACGGCGTACGAGTAGTGGTAGTAGCCGCCGCCGTTTGCGCACGATCCCATCGAAATCACATAGCGAGGGTTGGGCATCTGGTCGTAGACCTTGCGCAGGGCCGGGGCCATCTTGTTGGTCAGCGTGCCGGCGACGATCATGACGTCGGACTGGCGTGGGCTGGCGCGCGGCGCGAAGCCGAACCGCTCAGCGTCGTATCGCGGCATCGACATGTGCATCATTTCCACGGCGCAGCAGGCGAGGCCGAAGGTCATCCACATGAGTGATCCCGTGCGCGCCCACGTGACGAGATCATCGGCGGCGGCCACGAGAAAGCCCTTGTCCGCCAGCTCATTGCTTAGGCCTGTGTAGAACGGGTCGTCCGGCTTGACCGGAAAACCGCCTTCAACGCCCGCCCTGCCGCCGGCGCCTGCGGGAACGATCACTCCCATTCCAGCGCGCCCTTCTTCCACTCGTAGATGAAGCCCACCGTAAGCACGCCCAGGAACGCCATCATGGACCAGAAGGCGAAGAGACTGCCCTGGTCCAGCGTGATCGCCCATGGAAACAGGAACGCCACTTCAAGGTCGAAGATGATGAACAGGATCGACACGAGATAAAACCGGACGTCGAACTTCATGCGGGCGTCATCGAAGGCGTTGAACCCGCATTCGTAGGCCGAAACCTTCTCTTTGTCCGGGTTTGCGGGCGCGAGCGCCCACGCCGCGATCATGAAACCGGCCCCCATCGCCGCGGCGATGGCGAGAAACACGACGATCGGGAGATACTCGACAAGTAGGCCCTGCATGGGCGGCTCCGTTCCGAATGCGGGAATCAGGGCCTCGGGCCCCGAAAAAGCAGGCCGGAAGCTACGCGCGGGGCCCTGGAAGGGCAACCGTGCTGCGCTTGCGAAGGACAGAAAAGGAATGGCGCGAGTGACGGGGCTCGAACCCGCGACCTCCGGCGTGACAGGCCGGCGCTCTAACCAACTGAGCTACACCCGCAATGGGGAGCGGGCGGGATAGGGCTTCGGGATTCCCCGGTCAAGCGGGATGGCGCCCCATCGGTGAAATCGGTGGGCGGTGACGGGATCGAACCGCCGACCCTCTCGGTGTAAACGAGACGCTCTACCGCTGAGCTAACCGCCCCGGATTTCCCCCTCCTTTTAGCGGGCAAACGCCGGTTGGGAAGCGCACGCTGGCCTCTGGACAAACGCCGCCCACCACGGGAAGCCTGCCGCAATGAGACCTCTCCTCGCCGCCCTGCTCCTTGTCGCCGGCTGCGCCTCGGGCCCGACCGGAGACGATCTGGCCGTCTACCCTGCGGCCATCGCGGGTCGGTACGACAACTCCGTCCAGTACGCAGGCGCCCCGGCAGACATGAAAGACGCGCCCGGCGACCCGGAGGACGACTGGCTGGATGCGCAGGCCGTGACCTTCACGCCCGTGGAAGCCAGGGCGTTGGGGCCTGCGGCCGTCTATGCGGAGTGGAAGTCGCTGGAGGGCGCAGTCACCCGGCAAAGACTCTGGCTCTTCCGGTCGGACGCCGGCGGGGTCCGGCTCGATATCGTCGACCTTGCGACGCCGGAACGGTTCGCGGGGGCAGGCCCGGCCGCGTTCACCACCTTGTCGCGCGACGACGTAACCACCCCAGACCCGGCCTGCGCCCTCTCCGTAACGGCGTCCGGCCGCGGGGCGTGGAACGCCCAGACTGACCCCGACACCTGTCGGAGGGGCGATGTGAGCGTCGACATCCGCATCACGGTCATGCCGACGGGCGTCTTGTACCAGGAGCAGGGTCGCCGGCCAGACGGAACCTATGCCTTCCGGACCCCAAGCCCGGCTCCCTACGATTTCCGGCGTCGCTGATGGCTGGCGTCCGCCTGGATATCCAAGGGGCGCGGGCCGATCTCGTCTTTGACCGGCCGGGCAAGCGGAACGCCCTTGACCTCGCCATCTGGTCCGCGATCCCGGGCTTGCTTTCGAGCGTCGCCGAGGACGACCGGATCCGGGTGCTTGTGGTCCGGGGCGCCGGCGGCGCCTTCGCCGCCGGCGCTGACATCGCGGAGTTCGCAACGGCCTACGCCACACCTGAGGCGGCGCGCGCCAACCAGCGGACCATGAACGCCGCAATGGACGCGCTCGAAGCATTCCCCAAACCAGTCCTTGCGCAGATCGATGGTCCCTGTATTGGCGGCGGGTGCGCCGTCGCCCTGTGCTGCGATATCCGGGTCGCCGCGCGCGACGCCCGGTTCGCCATCACCCCTGCCAAACTGGGCCTCGCCTATGGGGTCGCGGACACGCGACGTCTCGTCTCGGTGGTGGGCCCGTCACGCGCCAAGGACATGCTGTTCACCGGCCGGATCATGAACGCTCAGGAGGCGATGCGCATCGGCCTTGTGGACCGTGTCGCCGACAGTGCGGCCGAGGAGACGGCTGCGTTGACGCAACAGCTGCTGGATGCGTCCGGCTACACTGCCCGCGCGGTCAAGATCGTGTTCTCCCTGCTCCGCCGCGGCGAGCGTGAAGACGGCGAGGCGAGTGCGGCGCTTTTTTCGGCGGCGTTCTCGGGAACAGACTTCAAGGAGGGATTCGCTGCGTTCATGGCGAAGCGCCCGCCGGAGTTTCGTTGATGCGGCGTCGCCAATGCCACCCACGCTGACGGCGGACGCCGCTGTCGAGGCCATCGCGCGGGCGGGCGAGCGCGGCCGCGTCTTCCTGTCGGCGGGACCTGCCGAGCCGCTCGCGTTGCATGATGCGTGGCGACAGAAGCCGGAAACGGCGAGTGGCCTTCGCTTCGCAGGCCTCTTCATACCGGGCTTGAACCGGCTTGATTACGCCTCGCTGCACCCGTCGGCGGGCATGGACGTGTTCATGCTCTCCCCGGACTGGCGCGCCGGATTCGTGTCGGGCCAGAATCGGCACCGGCCGATGCATTACCTCCAGGCCTTCCGGACCTTGTTGCGCGAAGGCGCCCCCGCGGGCGTCGTTCAGGTCAGCCGGCCAGACGACAGCGGATATGCCTCGTTCGGGGTATCCGCGGATGCATCACCCGCCATGATCGATCGCATTGGCTGGAAACTGGCGGTGATCAACCATGCCATGCCGCGTGTTCACGACGCGCCAGCCATTCCCGTCTCCGCGTTCGATGCGGTCGTGGAGATCGATCACCCGCTGGCGACGCTCACGGAAGCGTCGTCCGACGCGGCGGCCATCGCGACGCATGTGGCGGCGTGGGTCCGCGATGGAGACACGCTCCAGTCCGGCGTGGGCAAGCTGCCATCCGCCGTCCTTTCGTTTCTGGGCGGCCGGCGCAACCTGCGCATCCATTCCGGATTGTTGACCGCCGCGCACCTTGCGCTGGTGGACAAAGGCGCAGTGCGGGACGAACCGGGCGCCGTCACGGCCGGCATGGGCGCCGGCGACGCCGCCTTCTACGCCCGCATGGGGGCGGAGAAACGACTGCGCCTTGTGTCCGTCGCGGAAACCCATGCGCACGACGTACTCGCCGCCATCGACAGGTTCGTCGCCATCAATGCCGCCCTGGAGATCGATCTGTTCGGGCAAATCAACGCCGAACTGGCGGGAGACGCGCAGATTTCGGGTGTGGGCGGCCTGGTCGATTTCGTTCGCGGGGCGAATGCGTCGAGCGGCGGCCGGGCGCTTGTGATGATTCAAGCGGAGGGCCGAGGCGCATCGCGTGTCGTACCGCGCCTGACAGGCCCGGTGACGGTGTCGCGGGTGGACGCGCCGATCGTAGTGACGGAGTACGGCGCCGTCGACCTCGGCCCCCTCGACATCGACGCGCGCGCGGAGGCCATAACCAGCCTCGCGGCGCCCGCCTACAGGGAGAAGCTGCGCGCGGCTTGGCGCGCAATGCGCAGCGTCCTTTAGGAGAACGGCTCGCGCTGCATCACAAGATCCACGCTCGCGACCGGGAAGCCGAAATAGCTCACTTTCGCGCGGTTGATGACGGCCCCGTTCGCATCCTCCACAAGTACATCCTGGAACCGGACGTTACGGGCCCCGCCGTTCTTCTTCGGGATGGCCATGGTGTAGGCCATTCGGTAGGCGCGCTCGTCGAGCCATCCCTCCGCCGTTCCCACGACATCCTCGCGCACGCCGGCGTAGCGACCGTCGGGCAACTTCGTGAGCTTCCAGGTTTTGGTGTCGTTTTGCCCGTCGGCGTAGCGGAAAGCCTCCACCAACGTGAGCGTCTTGCCGTCCCAGTCGCCGTCAAGGGTGACGTCGAACGCACGCCGGACGCCGTTGATGCTGCGGAACTCTCCCCGGCCGTAGAGCCGCCCCACAAGGTCCTCCTCGGGCACGAGACTGGCCGTGGGCGACTGGCTTGCCGGAATGCCCGGTGTTGTGACGCAGCCCGCCAATGCGAGGGCGGAGGCGAGGATCACGAACCGCATGGATATCTCCGTGTTTGCGATGGGTACGCACCCATGCGACGGGCGGATCAGGACGGGCGCGCCAGCCGCAGACAGAGAAACGCCGCCCCCACCGACACTTCCAGGAACTGCTCTCCGCCCGCATCGACGATACGCCAGTCCGTCACGCCTCTCGCCCCGTCCCGCAGCGCGTCCCGGTCGGGCGGCGCCATGGGGCGCGGCGCGCGCCGGTTGGCGCTTTCGTCCCCCGCCCATACAAAGCCGGCGAGCAGTTTGTTGAGGTCGCCCACGGGTATGGCCACAGTCCGGACTCGGCCGTCCTTGCACTCAAAATCCACGCCGATCATCGCGCCGTCCGCCGATACGCGAAACGTCACGTCGGAGACGATGGGAATGCCCGCGTCACTCACGACCAGTAATCCTTCATGATGTCGCGCGCCCAGTCCGGTTCCACGATCGCGCCCCGGGGGAGAAATCCCACCATGGTCGGTTTGATGTCGAGGACAGGGGATCCATCGATCGCGTCCAGGCCCTCCACCAGGACTGCAAGTCCTTCGATCCCGACGAGGCAACAGGTGCAAAGGCCCAGGCGGTTCGGCCTGTCCTTTCCGCGCTGGGCGAAGATGCCCACCTCTGGCCAGTCGGGGCGGCCACGGGGACGCCGGGCGCCGTAGTGGACGGACTCCGCCTTGACCTGATGAAACAGGAAAATGACGTCGACGTGCGAAAAGGCGTCCAGACCCGCCAACGCGTCAGGACCGAACCGGGCAGGGTCAAGTTCAATGCGGGCGCGATTGTCGCCCCAGTTGTCGTCGATCGGCGACGTCCGGCCGCCATGGACCACTCCGATTGGTGCGATCTCGATCATGGCGTTCTCCTGCTGGTTCGGGCGGCTGCGCCCGGGACTGGCGATCAATCGCGCCCGGCGCCGTAAGCGCCAAAGGGCGCAACCTTGTTGTCCACGTCGTGGCCGATGTCGGCGCGACCGAGATAGGGAATGCCCGAGCGCGCGCACCAGTGACGCGCGACGTCTTCCTCCGTCTGGCCGAAGTCCGGATCGTTCGGCGGGATGAGGCTGCAGCGGCCGAGGCGGATGCCCGCGACCCGACGAACGCCCGGATTGCGGGTGACGTGCGCCAATGTCCGGTCGATCCGGTACATGTGTTCGGACACCTCCTCCAGCATGAGCACATGGCCCGACAGATCCGGCTGCCAGGGGGTCCCGATCAAGGTCGCAAGGATCGTGAGGTTGAATGCGGCCGCCGGCGCGCCATCCGCAAGACCGGCCTCGAGCGTGCCGGCATCCCGCGCGACGAGCCATCGCAACGCCCGCGCCACCGCGACCGCGCCCCCAGGCCGCGTCATGTCCGCAGGCATGGGTCCGTGCGCGACCCTGCCGCAGCCCGCCGCATAGAGCGCTCCTAGCAAGGCGCCCGCGTCGCTGTAGCCAAGATAGTCCTTGGTCCGCGCCGCTGGGCCGAGATTGGGGAGGATGGCCTCAATGAGCCGCCCGGCGCCGTAGCCCCCGCGCGCCACCCAGACGGCGTCCACGGACGGGTCGTTCGCCGCCTGCAGGAAGGCGGCCGCCCGTGTGGCGTCGTCACCCGCGAAGTGACCATGGGCAAGATAGCACTGCGGATCGACCCGGAGCACCGGCGGCGATCCCGGGAAAGTTTCGCGCGCAAGTGCGGCCACCTCGTCCATCAAGGCGGGCGTCACCCGCGCGGCCGGCGCGACGACAGCGATCGTGCAGGGTCTGGTGGCCATGCCGGGGTCCGGTCCGTTTACTGGACGGTGGTGTTTAGGGCACATACCTTCCCCCGATGAGTCCTGACAGTCAGTATTTTCTCTGCGGCATCGGCGGAAGCGGGATGCTGCCGCTGGCGTTGATCCTGCGGGCGCGCGGGGCGGACGTCGCGGGATCGGACCGGTCATACGATCACGGCCGCACCCTGGGGAAGTTCGAGTTCCTCACAGCGCGCGGCATTCGCCTGTTCGCCCAGGATGGCTCCGGCGTCGTGGACCCCGCGCAGATCGTCGTGGCGTCGGCGGCGGTGGAAGATGCGGTCCCCGACATCGTCGCTGCGCGACGCGTCGGCGCGACGCTCATGAAACGCGCTGAACTCCTCGCGGAGCTTTTCAACGCCGCGCCCCGTAGCGTCGCCGTGGGCGGCACGAGCGGAAAATCCACGACGACGGGCATGATCGGCTGGATCCTCCACCACGCAGGCCTCGACCCTACGGTGATGAACGGCGCGGTGATGAAAAACTTCGCGACGCCGGACGCGCCCTTTGCGAGCGCGCTGGTCGGCGAAAGCGATTTGTTCGTCAGCGAGGTGGATGAGAGCGATGGATCGATCGCACGCTACAGGCCGCAGGTGGCGGTGCTGAACAACGTTGCGCTCGACCATAAGTCCATGGACGAATTGCGCGCGCTCTTCGGAGATTTCATTGCGCGGGCCAGCGTCGCCGTCGTCAATCAGGACAACCAGGAGGCCGCGGCGCTGGGGGGCCGGGTGGCGCCGGACCGCCTCCGCACCTTCAGCCTGGTCGACGACACGGCGGCCTACTTCGCGTCATCCTTGACGCAGAGCGCGGACGGCGTCTCCTTCACGGTCTCCGAGCGCGCCACCGGCGCAAGTGTCGCCGTACGGATCGAGACACCGGGAGCGCACAACGTCGCAAATGCGCTCGCCGCCATAGCGGCCGCGCGCGCATGCGGGGTGGAGCTGTCAGCGTGCTCGGACGCGCTTGGCCGATTTTCCGGGATACGCCGCCGCCTCGAAAAGGTGGGGACAGCCGGCGGCGTGACGGTGATCGACGACTTCGCCCACAACCCGGACAAGATCGCCGCCACCATGGGCACGCTCCACGCTACGCCCGGGCGCCTGTTGATCATGTTCCAGCCGCATGGCTATGGCCCTCTGCGTTTGATGCGGGACGCTTTCATCGCTTGCTTCCGTGAGGAGCTGGCCCCTGACGACGTCCTGCTGATGCCCGACCCGGCGTACTTCGGGGGCACTGTCGCGGACCGGAGCGTCACAAGCGAGGACGTCGCTGCGGGCGTTCGCGCCGGCGGGCGTGAAGCTTACGCTCTGGCCGATCGTGAAGCCTGCGGGGCGCGGCTGCTCGAGTTGGCGCGGCACGGGGACCGGATCATCGTCATGGGCGCGCGAGACGACACGCTGACCACGTTCGCCGAAGGGCTGCTCTCAAGCCTCGCGACGCGCTGACACCTATTCCGGCACGAAAACCATTGGTCGGAGCGAGAGGATTCGAACCTCCGACCCCCTGTCCCCCAGACAGGTGCGCTAACCGGGCTGCGCCACGCTCCGACACTATTCAAAACCGGCGCGCGGGAGAGCGGCCGGTTGGGGAGCACGCTTCTAGCGCCCCGCCGGACGGGCCGCAATCGCCGTTGCAGCCCGTCAAGACGCCCGTTTGCGCCTGGCCGGCGCGCGCTTGGCCGTCGCCGGCGGCTTTTCCACCCGTTTCCGCATCAGCTGGGACGGGCGGAAGGTGACGACCCGACGCGGCGTGATCCGCGCGGCCTCACCCGTTTTCGGATTGCGCCCGACCCGCTCGGTCTTTTCCCGGACGACGAAATTGCCGAACCGCGCCAGCTTGACCGTCGCACCGGCCACAAGCGCCGACTCGACCGCGCCGAGAGTCGCTTCAAGAAAACGCCCGCCCACGGCGCGCGACACACCGCACCGCTTGTGCAGCGCCTCGATCAAGTCCGCGCGGGTGATCGTCTTTTCGGACACCCTAAGCCCCAGTGGGAATCGCCAGCCCACCAAAGGTTAAGAGCGCCGCCCCCCGGGGTCAAACGCAGCCTTCCCCGGCCACTCAGCGCCGATCACAGCCTGACGAGCGCAGCGCCCCACGTGAGGCCTCCGCCGAGCGCCTCCATGAGCACAAGATGGCCGGGCTTGATCCGTCCATCCCCGACCCCGACGGATAGGGCGAGAGGCACCGAAGCGGCGGACGTATTGCCATGCTCCGCCACGGTCGTGATGACCTTGTCCGGGGATATCCCGAGGCGGCGCGCGACGCCGTCGAGGATCCGCTGGTTGGCCTGATGCGGCACGAACCAGTCCACCGCCTCGATGCCGACGCCGCCGAGGCGGCACGCCTCCAGCATGGCCCCCGAGATATGCTCCACCGCCTGCCGGAACACGGCGTTCCCGATCATCCGGAGGTGACCGACCGTCTGGGTCTGCGACGGCCCTCCGTCGACGTAGAGGAGGTCATGGTGGCGGCCGTCGGTGCGCAGAAACGTGGCGATGACCCCTTTGTCCGGGATTGTGTCTTCCGCGCGCAGCACCACCGCGCCTGCGCCATCGCCAAACAGGATGCAGGTGCCCCTGTCCGTCCAGTCGATGATGCGGGAAAACGTCTCCGCGCCGATCACGAGCGCGGTGCGCGCCTGTCCGCGCACCAGCATGTTGTCGGCGGTGGCCAGGGCGAAAATGAAGCCGGAACAAACCGCCTGCACATCGAACGCGGCGCCCTGCGCGATGCCGAGCGCGGCCTGCACCCGGGCGGCGGTGGCGGGGAACGTCAGGTCCGGCGTTGCGGTGGCGAGCACGATGAGGTCCACCTCGCCGGCGTCCACTCCTGCGTGCGTCAACGCCCGCTGCGCCGCAGCGATCGCCAGATCGGACGTCTTTTCATGGTCGGCGGCGATGTGGCGACGGCGTATGCCGGTTCGTTCGACAATCCATTCGTCGCTCGTCTCTACGCGGCCTGCGAGCTCCGCGTTTTCGAGCACGCGGTCGGGCAAGTATCCCCCGACACCCAACAGCACGGAACGGCGCACGATCAGGACGTCCCGGTCGCGGCGGCCGGCGCGACGTCGGTCACGGCGAGGCGCGCCAGATTGGCGACGACTTCCTCCCGGAAATGACTGCCCGCCATGCGGATCGCCACATCGATCGCGGAGGCGTAGCCAAGGCCGTCGGCGCCGCCGTGGCTCTTCACCACCAGCCCGTTCAGGCCGACGAACACGGCCCCGTTCACGGAGCGCGGGTCCATCCTGTCTTTGAGTTGCTTGAGCGCCGGATACGCCAACAGTGCGCCGGCGCGCGAAAGAATGCTGCCGGACAGCGCCTCCCGCAGGAAGCCAGCGACGAGGCGGGCGGTGCCCTCCGCCGTCTTCAGGGCGATGTTTCCGGTGAAGCCGTCCGTCACGACCACATCGACCGTGCCTTTGGAGATGTCGTCGCCTTCGATGAAGCCATGAAAATCAAGATCGATGTTGGCTTCCCGGATCAGACGGCCGGCGGCGCGGATCTCCTCGTGGCCCTTTTGGTCCTCGGCGCCGACATTCAACAAGCCAACCCGCGGGCGCGGGTCGCCCCGCACAGCACGCTGGAAGGCCTCGCCCATGATGGCGAACTCCACGAGTTGCGACGCGTCCGCCTCCACATTCGCGCCCACGTCGAGCACTGCGGCGAACCCGCGGGCCGTCGGCCAGCTCGCCACGAGCGCAGGCCGATGGACGCCGTCCATCTTGCGCAGCCTCAGCATGGCGATAGCCATCAAGGCGCCGGTGTTGCCAGCCGACACGCAGACCTGGGCCTCGCCCTCCTCGACGCTGGCGAGGGCGTTCCACATGCTGGAGCCTTTGCCCTGGCGCATCGCTTGGGAGGGCTTGACGTCCATCGACACGACCTTGTCGGCGTGCCTCAGGTCGCATACGGCGCGGGCCGCGGGCCGCGCGGCGATCAGCGACGCCAGCACCGTCTCCGGGCCATGGACGATGAATCGGGCCCGCTGGTCCTTCCGGGCGGCGATCTCAATGCCATCCAGCACCGATTCTGGCGCATGGTCTCCGCCCATGCCATCGATGGAAATCACGAGGCCTTCGGCCATGTCCGGGTCCGCTGATGGCCGCCCCGAGGAGCGGCGGCGGCGAGACCATACTGTGCGCCCCATGAATGCCAAAGGGGGAATTCAGGCGTCGATCACCCAGGTCGAGGGCGCTTCCAGCTCGGTGAGCGGAGCGTCGCGAAGCCTTTCGCGAAGCGTCAGGAGTTGCTGGGCGAGGGCTGGGGCGAACGCCGCATACGGCGTGTTCCAGATGTTGCGCGAGAGAGCGTCCGCGAACGCTCCGGCGTCAGTGAATCCGGCCCGATATGCCCCCAGCCGGCCATAAAACGCCCCGGCGAGCGCTTTCATGCGTTTGGCCACGGACAGGTCCCCCACGCCTGCCTCACGCAGGCCGGCGTCAAAAAACCGGAAAAGCTTGTCCGTGAACGCCTGGGCCAGGCGGTCGGCCTCAGGGGCGGCCCTCAGCCGGTCCAGAGCCAGCACGGCGAACACGGTGACCACCTCGAACCGGCCGGTAAGGGTGTCCGGCGCACGACCTTCCGCAAACAGCGCCGGCGCGCGCGCCGCGCCCGACACCGCCTTCAGAATCCGGTCGGCCGCCTCATTTGCGGCGGATTTTCCGAAGAGGCCGAACACCGACATCCCGCTACAGCGCTCCCCACTTGCCCCCCCGGTCGGAGCGGCCTAGGCGTGTCGCCCTGAAGTACCGGTCCGGAAGGATGAGGTGAAGTATGGAACGCATGACGTTGGGAAAGGTCGCAGCCTTGGCGCTCCTCGCGGGCGCCGTTTCGGCATGCAATCCCATCCGCGACACCCACGGTTTTTCTGCGGTCACGGAAGATCAGAAGAATGTCGAGGTCGGCGTCGATACGAAATCAACCGTGCTGGCCCGCCTGGGGACGCCGTCGACCCAAAGCGCCTTCGACGAAACCGCATGGTATTACATTTCCACCGTGCAGGAGCGCTACGCCTTCTACATGCCCCGCACCGTAGGGCGTGAGGTGCTGGTGGTGAAATTCGACGCGGACGGCAAGGTCTCCAACGTCGAACGCTTCGGCATGGAGAAGGGGCAGGTGATCGCCTACAGCGACGACAAGACCCCCACCCGCGGACGCGAACTCGGCATCGTCGAGCAGATTTTCGGCAACATCGGCAACACGTCCCCCATTCGCTCGGAAGACGAAGACCGCGGTCCTCGCGACCGCCGTTAGGGGGATTGCCGCCGGGCGCGCGCCCAAGCGCGGCCTCGACCAACAAAAAACGCCCCGGCGCGAGCCGGGGCGTTTTCGCTGTTTGTGACCGTCGATCAGGTCCCGACGTGAGCGAGCGCCGCGAGCATGAGCAGTGCGACGATGTTGGTGATCTTGATCATCGGATTGACCGCCGGACCGGCGGTGTCCTTGTAGGGGTCGCCGACGGTGTCCCCGGTCACCGCCGCCTTGTGGGCGTCGGAGCCTTTGCCGCCGAAATTGCCTTCCTCGATGTACTTCTTGGCATTGTCCCACGCGCCGCCGCCGGAGGTCATCGAAACGGCCACGAACAACCCCGTCACGATCACGCCGACGAGCATCGCCCCCACCGCCGCCAGTGCGTCGCCCTTGCCGGCGATGGCGTAGATGACGGCGAACAGGACGATGGGCGAGAGAACCGGCAGCATGGACGGCACGACCATTTCCTTGATCGCCGCCTTGGTGAGGATGTCCACCGCCCGGCCGTAGTCGGGCTTCGCGGTCCGCTCCATGATGCCGGGAATCTCCCGGAACTGGCGGCGCACCTCCTCCACCACCGCTCCGGCGGCGCGACCGACCGCCGTCATGCTCCAGCCACCGAACAGGTATGGGAGCAGGCCGCCGAACAGCAGGCCGACGATGATGTAGGGGTTGTTCAGCGCGAAGTCCGGTGTGACGCCCTGAAAGAAGGCGTACTCGCTGTTGCCCGCATAGTACTTGAGATCCTCGAAATACGCCGCAAAGAGCACGAGCGCGCCGAGGCCGGCGGATCCGATGGCGTACCCCTTGGTGACGGCCTTCGTGGTGTTGCCCACCGCGTCCAGCGCGTCCGTGGTGACGCGGACTTCCTTGGGCAGTTCCGCCATCTCGGCGATGCCGCCCGCGTTGTCCGTGACCGGACCAAAGGCGTCGAGCGCCACGATGATTCCCGCCACCGACAACATCGTGGTCACCGCGATCGCAATCCCGAACAGGCCCGCCATCACATTGGTGATAATGATGCCGCCGATGATGACCAGCGCCGGCAAAGCCGTCGCCTCCATGGACACTGCAAGGCCCTGGATGACGTTGGTGCCGTGGCCCGACTTGGACGCCTCTGCGATCGACCGCACGGGCTTGAAGTCCGTCCCGGTGTAGTACTCCGTGATCCAGACGATGAGACCGGTGACGCCCAATCCCACCAGACCGCACCAGAAGAGCTCGGCTCCGGTGATGTCGTTGCCCGGGGCGATACCCGAGAGGGTGAGCCCCTGTGCGATCGGTCCCCAGCCCGTCGTGACCTGGATGGCGAAGGCCAGCGCACCGACGGACAACACGCCGGCGGCGATGAGACCCTTGTAAAGTGCGCCCATGATGTTCCGGTCTTCCGGCCCGCCGAGACGCACAAACACCGTGCTGATGATCGACGCGACGATGGCGCCAGCGCCGATGAGCAGGGGCAGCAGCATGAGGCTCGCCAACTCGGCGGCGTCCCGGAAAAGGATCGACGCGAGCACCATGGTGGCGACCATGGTCACTGCGTAGGTCTCGAAAAGGTCGGCGGCCATGCCGGCGCAGTCGCCCACGTTGTCGCCGACGTTGTCGGCGATTGTGGCGGGGTTGCGCGGATCGTCCTCGGGAATGCCAGCTTCAACCTTGCCCACGAGATCGCCGCCCACGTCGGCGCCTTTCGTGAAGATGCCGCCTCCGAGACGCGCGAAGATCGAGATCAGCGACGCTCCGAAACCGAGCGCCACGAGCGCATCGACGACCTCACGGTCGCTGACGCCAAAGCCCAGGATGCGCGTGAGAAACAGATAGTAGACGCCGACGCCCAGCAGCGCGAAGCCGGCGACCAGCATACCCGTCACGGCGCCCGCGTTGAATGCCATGGACAGACCGGCGCCCAGCGACTTGCGGGACGCCTCCGCTGTGCGGACGTTCGCCTGCACGGAGACGTTCATCCCGATAAAGCCGGCGAGACCGGACAACACCGCCCCGATCACGAACCCGACGGCGACCTGCCACGCGGGCCAGAACACGACCGCCAGGACGATCGTAAGTGCGGCCCCCGCCCACGCGATCGTCGTGTACTGCCGGTTGAGGTAGGCCCTTGCGCCTTCCTGGATCGCCTGCGCGATTTCCTGCATGCGCTCGTTGCCGGCGCTGGCGCGACGGATCACGCCCACCTGCCACCAGCCATAGAGCGCGGCGATCACGCCCGCGATCACGGGCAACGCCAACAAAAGGTCCTGATTCATCGCGAGGGTCCTAGGTGAATATCGGCGAGAGGAGCGCAAAGGTGGCGGATGACGCTCCAAGCCCCCTACCGGGCCAAGACACGCGCGAACCACCAGGCCCCGGACTTGAGGGGCGGGGTATGCCAAAGCCCGAAGGCGGGCGCAACGTGGGTGACTTCCGCGCGATCAAGACCGCCCCGCCCTTCCCGGCCTGAGGGAGGAAACGCTCAGTATCTCCACTGTCCTTACGGCATTGGCCCCGAGGGTCTGGCGCGCCACCCCGCTGATCAGCGCCTGGGTGGCCGCCGGATCGACCTGATCGTCCCGATCGGGTGCGACGATGGAGCGACGGTGCACGGCCTTTATGAGGGCGTCCCTGAGAAAATGGCCCTTGTCCCGCGTGCCCCAGAGATCGACGCCGGGGGCGAGGTGGACCCGGGCATTGACGAAGACGTAGTTCACAAGTCGCCCGTCGCGGACGACGGGAACCACCAGGTTGAGGACGTCCATGGCCCGGGCGCTGTCGCCCTCCTCCGCCTTCGGCGCGGCCGCAGGCGCCTCCACGACCGGGAACAGGCAAGCCAGGCCCAAAGCCAACGCCAGCGCGCGGATCATCCAGAGCTCCGAATCACAGTTGGTTAGCGTGACCGGATCAGCCTTGCGGAATGGTTTACGCACCCAGGCGGTGAACGTGCCCACCGACGGCGAGACCGCCGGCATCCAACCCCGCGCCTCCCGTGACCATGCCGATGCGCGTGATCGAGAGGCCGCGGTCGGCGCCCGTCGCCAACAGAGCGGCGCGTGCAGATCGCCGCGCACTGAACAGGATTTCGTAGTCGTCCCCGCCATTCAGGAGCCGCTCCAGAGCGCGGTCCTTCTCTGGCTGGCTGGATAGCCAGGCGCGTGCGGCGCTGGAGAGTGGCGTCTTGCGTGGCTCGATGACGACGCGCACGTCGGACGCTGCGGCGATCTTGCCGGCGTCCGCCAGAAGCCCGTCGGAAACATCCATGGCGGCATGCGCGAAACGAGCGATGGTCGGGGCGAAGGACGTCCGGGGCGTTGGCGTCTGATACCGATCGACGAGGTACGCGTGATCGACGGCGGAAAGGCCGGGAAGTTCCCCGCGCCGGCTGGCGAGTCCAAGGACGCCGTCCCCGATGGCGCCCGTCACCCACAAGTCGTCGCCGGGTCGTGCGTCAGCGCGCGCCGGCGTGCGCGGGCCACAGGGGCGGCCGAATACGGTGATCGATACGGCCAACGGGCCGCTTGTGGCGGTAGTGTCCCCCCCGATCAGGTCGCATCCGAATGTTTGCTGGTCGCGGGCCAACCCAGCGGCGAACGCCTCGAGCTGGGCGACGGGGCGGTGATCGGGCCATTGGAGCGCCAGCACGTAATGCAGCGGCGCCGCGCCCTTGGCGGCGATATCGGAGAGATTGACCCGCAAAGCCTTCTGGGCGACGCGATCTATCGGATCATCCGAGAGGAAGTGGACGCCTTCCACGATGCAGTCGACCGAAACGACCCATGTCCCCGCATCGAGCACTGCAGCGTCGTCGCGCAGTCCACGCGCGCCAGGTGACGTGACCAACGGCGCGAAGTGCCGGGCGATAAGGTCGAATTCTCCATTCCCACTCATTCACCTGGGCCGCCACGCACCGCCGGCAGACAAGCGTCCAGGGTCGCGTTGACGAACCCGGGCTCCTGTCCGTCGAAAAAGGATTTGGCGATCTCTACGTACTCATTGATGACGACGGCCGTCGGTACGTCCCGGCGTCGCCACAACTCCATCAGCCCGGCCCGAAGGATGGCGCGCGCCACAGCGTCGAGACGCTCGAGTTTCCATCCGCGCGCGAGATGGGCCGCGAGCAACGTGTCGACCTCGCTCTGGCGTTCCACCGTCGTCTCCACGATCTGGCGGAACAGATCGCTGTCCACGTCGCCATCCAGAGCGCCGTCCTCATCCGCAGGAAGATGTCCGTTGAGAACGTCCTTCACAGCCGTCGCGGACGACGAGCCAGCCATCTCCATCTGGTAAAGCGCCTGAACGGCGGCGAGACGCGCCGCGCGGCGGGCCGCAATGGCCTCGCCGTCGAGGCGGGCGGACGCGGCGCTCATGCTTCGATATCGAAGCGGTTGCGCAGCGCCAGCATCGCCAGACATGCCCGGGCCGCCTCGCCGCCTTTGTCCCGACGGGAGGGGTCTGCGCGCTCGACCGCCTGCGCATGATTTTCCACGGTGAGAATGCCGTAGCCGATCGGCAAGCCGTCCTGGATTGCGAGATCCATCAGGCCCCGCGCCGATTCCCCACACACATAATCGTAGTGGCTGGTCTCGCCGCGAATGACGCAGCCAAGCGCCACGTACCCGTCATAGGCGCCAGACTGGGCGGCGAACGCGATCGCCGCGGGGGCCTCGAAAGCGCCGGGAATTTCAATGACGTCGCTGGTCGCGCCGGCCGCTTCGACAGCCTGACGTGCGCCAGCGATCAGGGCGTCGACGACATCGGCGTAGTATCGCGCCGCCACGAGCAAAATCCTCGCGCCGTCAGCGCGCTCAACCGGCAGTCGATCCTCCGATTTCATCGCCGGTCACCCCTTCTTCCTGAACGAGCGCCACCCGGCGATGGCCAGGCCATAGCCCTCCAACCCGATGACGCGCTGCTTGGCGTTCGACAGCACCACCATCTGGCGCACGCCAAGTTCCCGCAGGATCTGCGCGCCGACGCCGTACTCGCGCAGGGCCCCCACTTCCGGTGGATGGTCCGACTGCTCCAGGCCGAAACGCTTGGACAGGCTAAGCGGGTCGAGATTGCGCAGAAGCACAAGCACCCCGCCCTCTGGTTCGGCGGCGATTTCGGAGAGCGCCTGGTCGATCAGGCCTTGGCGCGTGCCCTTCTCGCCGACGATGTCGCCGAGAAAATCTACGCGATGCATGCGAACGAGCGTGGGCTTCTGCGCAGACGGTTCGCCGCGCACGAGCGCCACGTGTTCCTGACCGTCGAGACGGTTGGCGAACAGCATGAGCTTGAATGCGCCGTGACGGGTTTCGAACGTGGTTTCCAGGCGTCGCTCGACGAGGTGGTCGTTCATGCGGCGGTAGGCGATCAGATCGGAAATCGTCCCGATCTTCAGTCCATGCAGCTGAGCGAACCCCACAAGGTCCGGGAGCCGCGCCATCGTGCCATCGTCGTTCATGATCTCGCAGATGACCGCCGCCGGGATCAGCCCTGCGAGGCGGGAGATGTCGACCGACGCCTCGGTGTGGCCGGCGCGCAGCAGCACCCCGCCCTCACGCGCCGAAAGCGGGAACACATGGCCAGGACTCACGATGTCGTCGGCGCCCTTGGTCGGGTCGATGGCCACGGCGATTGTGTGGGCGCGATCGTGCGCCGAAATCCCCGTGGTGATCCCTTCCTTCGCCTCGATCGAGATCGTGAACGCCGTGGAGTGCCGCGTCTGGTTGCGCGCGGTCATCGGCAGCAGGCCCAACGTGCGGGTTCGTTCCTCCGTCAGCGCAAGGCAGATCAGACCGCGGCCGAACCGCGCCATGAAGTTCACTTGCTCGGGCGTCGCGAACTGCGCCGGAATCACGAGATCGCCCTCGTTCTCCCGGTCCTCGGCGTCGACGAGAATGTACATGCGCCCGTTGCGCGCCTCTTCGATGATTTCCTCCGCCGGGGAAATGGCGCGCTTCAGGTCATCGATGGGAGAAGGTTGGGGGTGGGCCATGCACGCCTCATTGCGCGTCGAGGCGCGCGGCAAGTAAGCGCGAGACGTACCGCGCCAGCATATCCGCTTCAAGGTTGACCTTGGCGCCGGGTTTGAGGCCGGACAACGTCGTGTGCGTCCACGTGTGGGGAATGATCAGGACGCCGAACGTCGCGCCATCGACCTCGTTGACCGTAAGGGAAACGCCGTCGACCGTGATCGACCCCTTCGGCGCGATGAGCGGGGCCAGGCTCTGGGGAGCGCGGATGACGAGCCGCCAGCCTTCACCGTCGGCCGTCACGCTGACGACCTCACCCAGGCCGTCCACGTGCCCCCCAACGATGTGACCGCCGAGCTCGTCGCCCGCGCGGAGCGACCGTTCGAGGTTGACCCGATCGCCCACCGCCCATCCACCCAGGCTGGTCAGCGCGAGGCTCTCCGGCGCCACTTCCACCACATGCGCCATACCCATGGGCCTCACCCACGCATCAACCACCGTCAGGCAGCATCCGGCGTGGCTGATGGAGGCGCCTATGGCCACAGTCTGGGCGTCGTAAGGCGACTCCACCGTCAGCCGCACGAGGCCATCCCTGCGGTCCACCGCAGCAATCCGTCCCACCGCCGACACCAGCCCCGTGAACATGCTCAACCGTCCCGATCAAAGGTTTCCCACAGATCGGGCCCCAGTTCGCGGAGCGCAACCCGGACGAACCGTGGCGCCTCAGCAAGGGGCCGCGACGGCAGGGCGCCGATCGCGGCGCGACCGTCCCCGCCGAGCAGGACGGGTGCGCGAAACCACTCGATCCGGTCCACCAGGCCGCGGGCGACGAACGACGACGCCACGCGCCCGCCGCCCTCCACCATCAGACGGTCCACCCCGTGACCGGCGTGCATCACGGCGAGGGCCTCCTCAAGGTCCAGTCCGTCAAGGCTGCGGGGGACGAAGGCGACCCTCGCACCGGCGCTTTCCAGCCGCGCCGCTTGACCACGATCGGCGTCCCGACCGGCGATCACGAGCAGCGGCGCCAGCGAGAGGGTCCGCATCAGTCGGCTTCCGGGGGAAAGCCGTAGGCGGGAGTCCAGCACGATCCGCAGGGGTTGGCGCGCCGGCGCTTGCCCGTCCCTTACGGTAAGCTCGGGATCGTCGATCACGGCCGTTTCGGAGCCGATCAGGACGCCGTCGTGAACCGCGCGTAACCCGTGGACGGCCGCCCGGGCGGCAGGTCCCGTGATCCAGCGACTTTCCCCGGACGCGGTGGCGATCCGTCCGTCCAGGCTGGTGGCGATTTTGAGCGTGATCCTGGGGCGGCTCATGTGCGCGCGGTCTTGGGCGCCTCCGGCAAGTCAGCCAGAAACTCCCGGAAATCTCCTGCGGCGCGAAAATCACGGTAGACCGACGCGTACCGGACGTAGGCGACCTGGTCGACCTTGGCCAAGGCCTCCATGACGAGTTCCCCCAGGACCGCCGAGGGAATCTCGGTCTCCCCGCGGCTTTCGAGCTGCCGCACGATGCCTGAAATCATCAACTCGACCCGGTCAGCGTCGACGGGCCTTTTGCGCAGCGCGATCATCACGGATCGGGTCAGTTTTTCGCGATCAAAGGGCACCCGGCGGTCAGACCGTTTGATGATCATCAGCTCCCGAATCTGGACGCGTTCGAAGGTCGTGAACCGGGCGTCGCACGCGCCGCACTGGCGTCGACGGCGAATGGAGGCCCCGTCCTCCGTGGGCCGGCTGTCCTTTACCTGGGTATCTTCGTGCTGGCAGAACGGACAGCGCATGGCGGCTCCGGGCGGTCCCAGGCCAGACCCCGGGACGCTAGATATTGATTCCGATGACAGGGACCATACTACCGACCGTGGTCCGTGGACACCCGCTTCGCCAGACGTTCTAGACCAGCTTGCCAGGTTGGGACCGCGGCGGGGGTGCTTCGGCGGCCAGCAGACGCTCAAGTTTCCGGAGCGCGAGCGCCTCAAGATCGCTGCGGGCGGCGTTGGCCGGCCCCATGACGACGGCTTCGACGCCCGACGCCGCGTCGATGGCGGCCATGCGCGCGGCTCCGCCCAGCTGCGTCAGTTCGAAGTAGACGGTCCGACCGCTCACGCCGCCCGTTTGAGGTTGAGCTGCGCCCATACCGAAAGCAGCGCCTCAAGCAGCTGCTCCATCAGTGCGTCGTCGTGGAAGGGCGAGGGTGTAAACCGCAGGCGCTCTGTGCCGCGCGGGACCGTGGGATAGTTGATCGGCTGGACGTAAATGCCGTGCTCGAACAGAAGGCCGTCGGAAATCTGCTTGCACAGCGACGCGTCCCCCACGAGCAGCGGGACGATGTGCGTGGTCGAAGGCATCACGGGCAGGCCGGCGTCCGTGAACATCTGCTTCAGGCGTTCCGCCCGCTCGGCGAGACGGACGCGCATGTGAGGACAGGCGCGGACCAGCCGAACGCTCTCCAGAGCCGCCGCCGCAAGCGACGGGGCCAGCGATGTCGTGAAAATGAAGCCCGGCGCAAAGGACCGGATCGCGTCAATCGCAGCGGCCGGGCCGGTCACGTATCCGCCCATGACGCCGAAGGCCTTGGCCAGCGTGCCTTCGATGAAATCGACGCGATGCATCTGGCCGTCGCGCTCCGCGATGCCGCCGCCGCCCTCGCCATAGAGGCCCACGCCGTGGACCTCGTCGAGGTACGTCATCGCGCCGTAGGCGTCGGCGATGTCGCAAATCGCGGAAATCGGCGCCACGTCGGCATCCATGGAATAGACGCTCTCGAAGGCGATGAGCTTTGCGGCCCCCGCAGGGGCCTCGTTGAGAAGCGATTCCAGATGCTGAAGATCGTTGTGCCGGAACACGCGCACCGTCGCCTTCGCGCGCCGGATGCCCTCGATCATCGACGCGTGGTTCAACTCATCGGAGAAGATCCAGAGATCGGGAAACAGCTTGCCCAGCGTCGACAAGGTCGCGTCATTCGACACGTAGCCCGACGTGAACAAGAGGGCCGCCTCTTTGCCGTGCAACTGCGCGAGTTCGGCCTCGAGGTCCACATGGTAGCTGGTGGTGCCGGAGATGTTGCGGGTCCCGCCGGAGCCGGCGCCGACCTTCCGGGCGGCGTCGCTCAACGCAGCGATCACTTCGGGGCTTTGCCCCTGGCCGAGATAGTCGTTCGAGCACCACACCACGATGTCCCGGTGGGAGCCGTCCGCCAGTCGCAACCGCGCGTGCGGGAAACGCCCCTGTTCGCGCTGGATATCGGCAAAGACCCGGTACCGGCCCTCGCCCTTCACGGCGTCAATGGCGCGGGTGAAAACCTGGGCGTCCTCGTCTCTCATCGTGGTCTCGGGGCTAGCGCCCATCCCTCAAATCGTTGGCCGGCCGATCGACGCGACGCGCTTGTATAGACCAATGCGCCACGACTATGAACTGGGACCTTAACGCGCATGAAGGCCCCGCCATGACCCACGCCGCCTCGTACCCCGCTGCGCGGCCCCGGCGGCTGCGTCAGGCCGACTGGGTCCGTCGCCTCGTTCGCGAAACACCGCCCTCGCGAAACGATCTCATCTGGGCGCTCGTGGTCCACGACGGCGCAGAGGCGCGGATACCTGTGGCGGCGATGCCCGGGGCGGACCGGCTGTCCGTGAGGGCCGCCGCCGACGCCGCGCGGGAGGCGCGGGAGTTGGGGATTCCGGCGATCGCCGTCTTCCCCTACATCGACCCGCGACTGAAAGATGCGAACGGTTCGCAAGCCGCCAACCCCGACGGTCTTGTATGTCGCGCCGTTCGCGCGATGAAGGATGCTGCGCCGGAAGTTGGCGTCATGGTCGACGTCGCGCTGGATCCGTTCACCGATCACGGACACGACGGCGTGATCCGCGATGGGCGTATCCTCAACGACGAAAGCGTCGCCCGACTCGTCGAGCAAGCGGTGGTCCAGGCCGCCGCGGGGGCGGACATCGTGGCCCCCTCCGACATGATGGACGGTAGGGTGGGCGCCATCCGGTCAGCCCTGGAAGGCGCCGGTCAAAGCGATACCCTGATCATGTCCTACGCGGCGAAGTATGCGTCCGCCTTCTACAGCCCATACCGTGAAGCCATCGGCTCGGCGTCCGTGCTGACGGGCGACAAGAAGACCTACCAGATGGATTTCGCGAACACGGACGAGGCGCTGCGGGAGGTGGCGATGGATATCGCCGAAGGCGCCGACATGGTCCTCGTCAAGCCCGGACTGCCCTACCTGGACATCGTCCGACGCGTGAAGGACGCCTTCGCGATGCCCACCTACGCGTTCCAGGTGTCGGGCGAGTACGCCATGATCAAGGCCGCCTGCGCCAACGGCTGGCTGGACGAGGATCGCGCCATTCTGGAGACGTTGGGCGCTTTCAAGCGGGCCGGGTGCGATGGCGTGGTCACGTACTTCGCCCCCCGCGCGGCCGCCCTGTTGGGCTGACCTGGTCAGGCTGCTGCGGCTTCGGCGCCATCCGGCTGCGCGGCGTCCTTGAGAACGACGTTCGTCAACAGCTTACGCAGCGGGGCGAAGGCGTGATCAAAGCTCTTCTGGCCGGGCGCGTGATCGCTGAACTGGCGCACCAGTGCCCGGCACTGGGTCCAGAGCGCGCCCTCGTCCATCGCACGATCCGGGCGCGCGGCGCGCAAAAAGGCCGCCAGCGCCTGCGCGCATGCTTCGACTTCTGAAGCGGAAATGGGGCCCCGCTGGCCGCGGTCAAACAGGGTCTTCAGGGCCGCCATCATCGAGGCGAGGGCGTCCGGCGCGCCGAAGTCCTCCAGCCGTCGCCGGGTCTCCGCCGAGACCAGCCCCCGCCGCCGGCACGGTCCCACGTAGGTGGCGGACCGGACAAACGGCCGCTTCTGGGTGTCCAGGAGCGAGAGCATCGTGGCCAGCTGGCCGCGCGACATGGGAAACGTCAGCACCGCGTCGGCGCCCGCGTTGAGCGAGGCCAACACATCTCTGCGCTCGATCCCAGCGAACGTCAGCACCAGGGAGGTTTCATTGCTGCGGACATCGGGTGAGCAGCGCAGTCTGCGGGTGAGATCGAAGCCGTCCATCGGCGTCATGCGGGCGGCGCACAGGATGATCCGCGGCGCCTTGCTGGCGAGATGGCTGAAGGCCGCGTCTCCATCCCGGATCGCAGTCACCTCTGCGCAGCCCAGGTCCCGCAGCAGATCGACCACAAGCGCGCTCCGCGCCTTGTCGGGCTCGATCACAAGGGCCGTCCAGCGGCCGGGGGGTGTCCTGGAAGGCGCCACGCCCAAAGGTATGGGCCAAAAGGCTCACGATCCCGTTAAGCGGCGCCGCCCACGCGGGCGCGTAGTCGCGTGATCAGACTGGAAGTGTCCCAGCGACCACCGCCGGACGCCTGCACCTCGGCATAGAAGGCGTCCACCAACGCCGCCACGGGCAAGTCCGATCCGTTGGCTCCGGCTTCTTCCAGGACAAGACCTAGATCCTTGCGCATCCAGTCCACCGCGAAGCCGAAGTCGAACGACCCCTCCGTCATCGTGCGCCACCGGTTTTCCATCTGCCAGGATTGCGCGGCGCCCTTGGAGATCGCGGCGATCACCCGTTCGGGATCGATCCCGGCGCGTTCGGCGAAATGGAGCCCCTCAGCCAGCCCCTGGATGATGCCGGCAATACAGATCTGGTTGACCATTTTCGCCAGTTGCCCCGCTCCGGAACCGCCAATCAGGGTCATGTTGGCCGCGTACGCCGCCATCACCGGCTGCGCGCGGGCGAAGACCTCCGCGTCCCCCCCCGCCATGACAGTGAGACGCGCCCCTTCGGCGCCGGCCTGACCGCCGGAGACGGGGGCGTCGACGAAGTAGCGACCGACGTCCTGCGCCTCCTTTGAGAGCGCCCGCGCCAGGGTGGCCGAGGTGGTCGTGTGATCGACGAACACGCCCCCGGGCCGCATGCTCGCCAGCGCGAGAGGCGCGACAGCGGCGACGTCGGCGTCAGCGCCGACGCAGGAGAATACGAACTCCGCCCCTTCGGCCGCAGAGGCGACGGTTGCGGCGACCCGTCCGGGATATCGCTGCGCCCAGGCCTGCGCCTTCTGCGCCGACCTGTTGAAGACCGAGACATCATGGCCCGCCGTCGCCAGATGCCCCGCCATGGGAAATCCCATCACCCCGAGCCCGATGAATGCAATGCGCGCCATGTCAGGCCTCCGTGACAGCGCGGCCGTACCGGCCCCTGAAATACAGAAGGCCGTCGCCCGCCGACGCCGCATAGCCCTCAACGTCGCCAACGATGACCAGGTGATCGCCCATCGTCAGGCGCTCGCGCGTGCGGCAGGACAGCTGGGCGATCGCCCCGTCCAGAACAGGCGCGCCATGCAGTCGAGCGATGGACAGGTCCGAGATGTCGTGACCGCCCGGCCGGGCGACCCGCGCCGAAACAGCCTGTTGGCCGACGCCGAGCACGTTGGCGCTCCACCGCTCGGCCTCCGAGAACGCGCCGTAGCGGTCGGAAGCATCGCCCAGGCACCACAGGACCAGCCGCGGCGTCAGCGATACGGAGGTGAAGGAGTTCACCACAATGCCGGCCACGCCCTGGGCCGTATCGGCGGCGATGAGCGCCACGCCTGTCGCGAAGCCGCCCAGCGCCTGCCGGAACCCTCGCCCGTCGTCCTGTTCAATCATGCTGTCCTGATCACTCGATCTTAACGCTGCCCGGGGCACGGTCCGCCCGTCCTCGTTCACGACCTAAGCCCATGGCCGCCGCCAACAAAGCCCCGATCATCATCAAGCGGATCAAGAAGGGCGGTCATGGCCATCATGGCGGCGCCTGGAAAGTGGCTTACGCCGACTTCGTGACGGCGATGATGGCGTTCTTCCTCCTGATGTGGCTGATCAACACCACCAGCCCGGAGCAGAAACGCGGCATCGCGGACTTCTTCGCACCCGCGAGCGTTTCGGAAACCACCAGCGGCGCCGGGGGCCTTCTGGCCGGACAGGCCCTCGCCGAATCCGGCGCCCGCCAGGCCCAGGAAACCCAATTCAAGGAGGGACGCTCCAACGGGGGCGACCTTCAGGGCGCGCCCGACCCGCAAAACGGCACTGCGGAAGCCACCGAGGCTTCGCTGGCACGGGCCCGCGCGGCGCGGGAGAATGCCGAATTCGAACGGGCCGAGCAGTCCATTCGTCAGGCCATCCAGGACATGCCGGACCTCGCCGAACTCTCCAAGCACGTTTTGATGGAGGTAACCCCCGAGGGCTTGCGCATCCAGCTCGTCGATCAGGAAGGGCGGTCAATGTTCGAGGCCGGTGGCGCCGAGCTGAACGGCCGGGCGCGAAAGCTCCTGTCAGCGGTGGCCAACGTCGCCGCAGATTTACCGAACCGTCTGTCCATCGCCGGCCACACCGATGGCTCCCCGCCCTCGTCCCGCGGCATGACCAACTGGGAGCTGTCTGCGGACCGCGCCAACGCGGCGCGCCGGGTCGTTCAGGCTTCAGGCATCCCCCAGGACCGCATCTACCAGGTGGCGGGCAAGGCGGATTCAGAGCCGCTCTTTCCCGATGACCCCACCCTGCCGGGCAACCGGCGGATCTCGGTGACGCTCCTTCGTGAAGCGCCGGTATTGCCAGCGGGAGCGGCGCCCTAGTGGGGAAAGCGGCTTGACGGCGGAGCGCCCTGCCGGGACGATCCGCTCGATGAGCGGACTCACGCCACCGTGACGCGGCCTTTCGCGACGAAGAACCTCCGGTTCTACCTCACCGCGCCGTCTCCCTGCCCCTACCTGCCGGACCGGAAGGAGCGGAAAGTCTTCACCAGCCTCGACGGTCCCGACGCGCCGTCGGTCAACGACAGCCTCACACACGCCGGCTTCCGGCGCTCGCAGAACATCGCCTACCGACCCGCCTGCGACGCGTGCGACTCCTGCGTCTCCGCCCGTGTCGTCGTCGGTCATTTCAAGCCGCACAAGCGGTGGCGCCGCATCCTTCAGCGCAACGAAGACCTTACGCGACGCTTGCGGCCCAGCGAGGCCACGGAAGAGCAGTTCTGGCTGCTGCGCCGCTACCTCCTTTCGCGTCATGGCGAAGGCGGCATGGCGGAAATGACCCTGCTCGATTACGCTGCCATGATCGAGGAGACAGCCGTCCGCACGCACATCGTGGAGTACAGGTTCAGCGCGGGGCCGCAGGCGGGGGAGCTCGCCGGATGTGCGCTTGTGGACGTGCTGCGGGACGGGATGTCCCTGGTCTACAGCTTCTTCGACACCCGCGATCCACAGCGCAGCTTGGGCAGCTACATCATCCTAGACCACATCCGGCAAGCGCAGGCGGCGGGCTTTCCTCATCTCTACCTGGGTTACTGGGTGCGCGGCAGCGAGAAGATGGCCTACAAGGTGCAGTTCCAACCCATTGAGCTTTTGCGCGGGGGCGCCTGGCGCCCGTTCAGCGATACCGAGCACGGCGAAAGCGCCGCTGGCGATTAGCGCCAAGGGCCTCCCGTCGCTGCGCCCTGCCCCTGCGACGCCGCCGCCGCCGGCGCGTCGCGTCCGCCGGCATAGGCCACGAGCGCCTCAATGCGTTTTTCGATCGGGGGATGGGTGGCGAAGATTTCGCCGATGCCGACATGGCTGTTCTCGATGAACATCTCCCGGACCTCTGCGGGGGCGCCCGGAACGACAGCGTTGCCGGCGATCTTGCGCAATGCGGAAATCATCGCATCGGGATTCTTCGTCAGCTCCACCGCCCCGGCATCCGCCAGGTACTCCCGCCGCCGAGACAGCGAGAAACGGATGACGATTGCCAGCGCATAGGCGATCGCCATGATCGCCAGCGCGGCCACGATGGCCACGAGCGCTGCGCCCCCGCCGCCGGAGCTGCGTGAGTTGGAAGACCGTCCCGAACTGCCGCCGCTGCTCCAGCGCATGTTTGTCATGCCCCGGAACATCAACTCACCCACGAACGAAAAGATTCCCACGAAGATCACGGCGATCACGAGGAGGCGGACGTCGCGGTTGCGGATGTGGGTCAGCTCGTGGGCGAGCACCGCTTCCAGCTCTTCATCGCTGAGGCTTGAAAGCAGTCCGCGCGTCACCGTCACGCTGTACTGGCCGGCATGCAGACCGCTTGCAAACGCGTTCAGCGCCGGCGTTTCCACCACCCTGAGCGCAGGCACAGCCATTCCCCGGGAAATGCACAGGTTCTCAAGCAGGTTGTACGTGCGCGGATCGTCGCGCCGGTCCAGCAACCGGGCGCCGGTGGAGGCGTCAATCATCGCCTGATGGGCCAGGTAGGCAATGGCGAACCACACCCCTGCCCCGCCCAGCGCGAATGGCCAGGCAGATTTCAGGGATTGACCGGCCCAGACAAAGGGCCGGGCGAGTTCGGGGCCCGCAAGATCGCCGCCCGCCCCGGCGAATCCCGCATAAAGCAGGAACAGGGCGTACATCAGCAGGATCAGCAGCAGCGGAAATCCCGCAAGAAGAAGCAAGGACCTGAGATTGTTGCTGGAAATATGGGTTGCGAGGCCGAACGCGCGCATCGCCGCTCGTCTCCCGGTTACGCCTGCCTAGAACTTTACGCTTGGCGCCGCTTCCAGCGCTGGGCGCTGGTCACCGAGATCGAAGCTGTCCCGCTGGCTGAAGCCGAGGGCGCCGGCAAACAGGACTGCGGGAAACTGCTGGATGCCCGTGTTGTACTCGTTCACCGCGTTGTTGAAGAAACGCCGGGCGGCGGCGATCTTGTTTTCAATGTCCGAGAGTTCGGCAGACAGTTGCTGGAAATTCGTGTTGGCCTTGAGATCGGGATAGGACTCGCTCAACGCGATGAGGCGACCGAGCGCCGCGCCCAGCATGCCCTCCGCCTGCGCCTGGCCAGCGGTGCCGCCGCCGGAGGCCATCGCGGAGTTTCGCGCCTGGATCACGGCCTCGAGTGTGGACTTCTCGTGCGCGGCATAGCCCTTCACCGTTTCCACCAGGTTGGGGATGAGATCGTGGCGCTGCTTCAGCTGGACGTCGATGTCGGCGAAAGACTGGGTCACCCGGTTCCTGAGCGACACGAGCTGGTTGTAGATGCCGATGGCGAGGACCGCCAGAACGCCTAGAACGATCAGGGTGATCAACAACATGGACGCATCGTCTCCCTCTCAGGCCCGTTCAGCCTAGCGTGCATGCGGACCAGTGACCAGTGAGCGGGCGCGCTCCGCCGGCCCGCTACTCGCCCTGAAATCTCCCGCTGCGCGAAAAACCGCGCGGGGCCGTGCGTCCGGAGGTCGCCCGCTTCGCCAGATGGTCCCGCCATTCCAGGACCGCCCGCGTCCTGCCGGAGGCGTCCGTCCAGGTGAGGCCGTCCTCGGCGCTGAACACGACCGCATCGGACAGACCGCCATCCTTGTAGCTCTGGAGCTTGACGCCTTTGCCGCGCGCCATTTCGGGAAGCTCGTCGAGCGGGAACACCAGCAGCTTGCGGTTCTCCCCCACAACGGCGACATGGTCCCCGTGGACTTCGGTGCACACTTGGGCGAAGGCCATTCCCGAGACGGTGAGCACCTGCTTGCCAGCCCGCTTGGTGGCGACCATCTCGTCTTCGGCCACGACAAAGCCATAACCGTCCGAGCTCGCCACGAGCATCCTGGCTCCGGGAGTTAGCGCAAACAGCGCAATGAGGTCCTGGTCTTCTCCAAGCTCGATCATCAGGCGGATCGGTTCTCCCATGCCCCGGCCTCCGGGCAGTTTGTCCGCGCCGAGCGTGAACGCACGGCCGTCCGTCGCCATGAGGATGATCTTGTCGGTCGTTTCGCACTTGAGCACGAACGCCTCACGGTCCCCCTCCTTGTACTTCAATCCGCTCAAGTCATCGACGTGGCCCTTGAGCGCCCGCACCCAACCTTTCTCAGAAAGGACCACCGTAATCGGCTCGCGCACGATGAATGCGTCGACGGACAGGTCCGTCGCGGGCGCGGCGGCGCCGAACGCCGCCCGCCGACGGCCCCATGGCGTGTTCTCCGCGAAGACCCCGCGTGTCTTTTTCAGCTGCTGACTGATCCGGGTCCACTGCCGCGCCTCGCTGGAGAGCAAGGTCGTCAAGTCCGCCTGTTCCTCCCGGAGCGCCTTGTCCTCGGCGCGCAACTCCATCTCCTCAAGCTTGCGCAACTGGCGCAGGCGCGTGTTCAGGATGGCGTCGGCCTGCACGTCGGTCAGCTTGAACCGCTTGATGAGGGCAGGTTTCGGCTCGTCCTCGCGACGGATGATGCGGATCACTTCATCAAGGTTCAGGTAGACCGTCAGGAGGCCCGCCAGAACTTCCAGCCGCGCGGCGATCTTGCCAAGCCGGAAGCGGGAGCGCCGCTGAAGTACGTCCCGCTGGTGATCGAGGAACGCCTTGAGCACTTCCTTTAGGGACATGACGCGAGGCGCGCCATGCGCATCCAGCACATTCATGTTCAGCGAAATGCGCGTTTCCAGTTCGGACAGCTTGAACAGGCTCTCCATCAACACCGCAGGCTCCACGGTGCGCGCGCGCGGCTCCAGGACGATGCGGACGGTGTCGGCGCTCTCGTCGCGCACGTCGCCCAGCAACGGCGCCTTCTTGTTCTCCACCAGATCAGCCAGCGCGCTGATGAGCTTCGATTTCTGGACCTGGTAGGGGATTTCGGTGACGATGATGCGCCACATCCCCCGGCCGACCTCCTCGACCTCCCACTTCGCGCGCAACCGGAAACCGCCGCGCCCGGTCGCGTAGGCCTCGCGGATGGCGGCGGGCGACTCAACGACGATGCCTCCCGTCGGAAAGTCCGGCCCCGGCACGAACTTCATCAGGTCATCCACCGTGGCCGACGGGTGGGCGATCAGATGCAGGCTCGCATCGATCAGTTCGGCGGCGTTGTGCGGCGGGATCGACGTCGCCATGCCGACGGCGATGCCGACCGACCCGTTGGCGAGGAGATTGGGGAACGCCGCCGGGAGCACGACCGGCTCTTCCTTGTCGCCGGCGTAGTTCTCCTTGAAATCGACGGCGTCTTCATCGAGCCCGTCCAGCAGCAGAAGCGCCGCCTGCGTCAGGCGCGCTTCGGTGTATCGGTAGGCGGCCGGATTGTCGCCATCGACGTTGCCGAAGTTGCCCTGCCCGTCGACAAGAGGATACCGGGAGGAAAAATCCTGCGCGAGCCGCACCATGGCGTCGTAGATCGCGGTGTCGCCATGAGGGTGGAAGTCCCCCATCACATCGCCGACGATCTTGGCGCTCTTCTTGAAGGCCGCGTCCGGCGAAAGGCCGAGGTTCGACATGCCGTAAAGAATTCGCCGGTGCACGGGCTTGAGTCCGTCGCGCACGTCCGGTACGGCGCGCGACGTGATCGTCGAGAGCGCATACGAGAGGAAGCGCTTGGCGAGCGCGTCCCCGATCGGTTCGTTGACGATGCGGCCGCCCTCTTCTGGCGGCGGGCTCATGTCGTCGGCCATTCTGCCTTCCCGTGATTCGTCGTGCTTTTACCTAGAGTCGGCCCCGATGGCCCAATGTCTCGATCAATCGCCGTCGCGAATCAGGCATCCCATGACCTTGACGGTCGAAAATCCGCCGCTCCAGAAACCATCCGGCGAGGGCGAATGCGTCGGCGACGTCCCCACTCTCCACCGGCGCCGAAGGATCGACAATGAAGGGCGGCAAGCGCAGCAGGCGATCTGCATACGCTTCACCCGCCGATCGTGTGGCGGCCCGCCCAGTCCGCGGGCTGACGTAGGCGAGATCATCATTGGCGCCGGTCAACGCGCACACGCCGAGGTCCAGGCCGTAGCCGAGTTCAGCCAGAAGCCCGAGTTCGAAACGGGCATAGAGCGCAGGCCAGATGTCATTGGCGCCCAGCGCATCCAGCAACACGAGGAACGCGTCGAAAAGGCCTGCGTGCGCCTGCCGTTCGGCGGTGCCCGCGCGCACCAGATCGGCGGCCGAGGACAGCGCTGCAAGCGCCGGCTGGTCGTCGAGCAGGCGCGCAGCGTGGGGATCGACCAGATCGAACGGGGCGAAGAAGCCCAGCTGGTCGGCGGTGCGCGCCTTCCATGTGACGCGCACCACATTGCCCAGTTGCAGGACAGGCTTCATCCTGCGCGACGCGCCCCCGTGAACGATGGCTCCCGACCGCCCGTGGGTCCGGGCGAACACCTCCGCGAGGGCCTGCGTCTCCCCATAGGGGCGGGCGCCCAGAACGATCGCGTCATCGGTCCATTCGACGCTCACGGCGTCATTCCCACTCAAGCCCCATTGCGGTGTAACGGGCGCGCTCTTCGCTCCAGTTTTCCTTCAGCTTCACATGAAGGAAGAGGTGGACGGGGCGCTCAAGCATCTCGGAAAGCTCCGTGCGGGCGAGTTGACCGATCGTCTTGATGGTCTGACCTTTGTCGCCGATGGCGATCTTCCGGTGCCCCTCGCGCGCCACGTAGATCGTCTGCTCGATGCGCACGGAGCCGTCGGCTTTCTCCTGCCACTGATCGGTCTCAACCATGGTTTCGTAGGGAATTTCATCGTGCAGGCGCAGCATCACCTTCTCGCGCGTGATTTCCGCCGCGATGACCCGCATCGGCGCATCGGCCGCCTGATCCTCGGGGTATAGCCACGGCCCTTCCGGCGCCGCCACGCACAGAGCGTTCGCCAGGTCGTCCACGCCATCGCCCTTCAGCGCCGAGATCATATAGACATCCGTATAGACGCCCGCCCCGTGCAAGGACTGCGTCACCGCGAGCAAAGCATCGCGGGGCATGGCATCCACCTTGTTGAGTGCGAGGATCGCCCGACGATTGGCGTCGCGCAGACCAGCCACGATGCGGGCGACGTCGTCGGCGCTGCGCGCGTCAGCGCCGTCTGGTTTGCCGGCGAGCGAACGCGCCTGCGCTGGGGCGTCGACCAAATGAACAATGGCGTCCGCGTCGCCGGCGCTCACCCACGCCGCCTTGACCATCGCCCGATCCAGCCGACGGCGCGGCGCAAACACGCCCGGCGTGTCGATCAGGACGAGTTGCGCCGCGCCGCGCATCGCTACGCCCCGCACCGGCATGCGCGTGGTCTGGACCTTGTGCGTGACGATGGCGACCTTGGATCCGACGATGCGATTGACGAGCGTGGATTTGCCCGCGTTGGGCGCACCGATGATGGCGACAACGCCTGTCCGGTGTTCTGTTTCAGACATCCACGCCTACCGTCTCCAACATCGTCCGGGCCGCTGCGCGCTCGGCATCGCGCTTGGAGCCGCCCTCCCCGCGCGCGGCCGTTAGGCCGTCCACCCGGACTTCTACCACAAAATGGGGCGCGTGGTCGGGTCCGGTTCGGGCCACCACCGCATAGACGGGATTCGGTCGCCGCCGCTGCGCCGCCCATTCCTGCAGCGCGGTCTTGGGATCGCGCGGCGCGTCACGCATGGAGACGAACTCTTCAGCCCAGAACGTCACGATCAGTTCGCGGGCCGCCTTGAGGCCGCCATCGAGATAGACCGCCGCAATCAGCGCTTCGCAGGCGTCAGCAAGGATGGTGTCCTTCTCCCGGCCGCCCGTACGCTCCTCCGCCGGCGAAAGCAGCAGAACGGCGCCAAGATCCATGCGGCGCGCCGCACGGGCGCACGCGTCGCGATTGACGAGCGCATTGAGACGGGGGGCGAGCTTGTCCTCTCCCTCGTCCGGGAACCGCGCGTAGAGATTTTCCGCCACCACGAGACCTAGGACGCGATCCCCAAGAAACTCCAGGCGCTCATAATCGATGGAGGACTTCTGCTTTTCGCCCACGCTGGCGTGCGTCAGAGCCTCGCGCAGCAGCGCCTTGCGTCGGAACGTGCGCCCGATCCGCGCTTCAACGTCGGCCTCAGTGAACGCCATGTACGAAACGATCGCCCCGGAATCCGGTGATCAGGGTCCAGGGCTTAAACAGGGAGGTGGTCTCGTCGAAGGACACGAACACGAAGCGGGCTTTGCCCACAAGGTGATCGAAGGGCACGTACCCGAACCCCCCCATTTCGTAGCGACTGTCGGAGGAGTTGTCCCGGTCGTCGCCCAGCATGAGGTAGTGGCCTTCGGGCACTTCGTAGACGGCGGTGTGATCGCCCTGGCCGTCGTAGCGGTCGAAGGTTGTGTAACTCACGCCGTTGGGCAGCGTCTCCACGATCGCAGTGAGCTGCACCTGTTCGCCGCTTTGCTCCGTGAAGAGACGCTCGCCGAGCACCTCACGCTTCACAGGCACTCCGTTGATGATCAGCTGGCTGTCGACCAACTGGATCTTGTCCCCGGGGAGCCCGATGAGACGCTTCACGAAATCCTTGTCCGGCGCGTTGCCGGGGCGAAACACGATGATGTCGCCGCGGTCGGGCTCACGGCCGAAGAGACGCCCCGACGGCCCGAAGTGAAGCGGCGAGAGCGAGAACCTGCTGTAGCCGTAGGACCACTTGGTGACCACGATGTAGTCGCCCACCAGCAGGGTCGGCTGCATGGAACCCGACGGGATGCGGAATGGCTGGGCGATGGCGAAGCGGATGACCATGGCCAGCAACAGCGCGTAGGCGATCGTTTTGACGTTGTCCCAGAAGGCGGCCATGCCCGCTGGCGAGGTATCGACCTGGACTCTCATTCAGTTCTCACACTTTGCGGAGCCCCGCCCACCGGAATCCCCTCCGGTTCGGCCGAAATCACAACGAACGCCTGCGCCAGCGGAAAGTCATCCGACAGGCTCACGTGCACGATAGCTCTATAGCCTTGAGGCAACATTTCGGCCAAGCGGGCCCGGGCGCCGTTCGTCAGCACCATGGTCGGCTGCCCGGACCGCAGATTGGCGACCCCCATGTCCCGCCAGTAAACCCCCCGCGCGATCCCCGTCCCCAGCGCCTTGGCGCAGGCTTCCTTGGCGGCGAACCGCTTCGCGTAGCTCGCAGCGCGCTGTGCGGGCCGCCGCTCGGACCGCGCCTGTTCCTCGGCGGTGTACAGCCGCGCGACAAACCGGTTCCCGTGTCGGGCGAGCGCCCGGTCAATCCGGCGGATGTCGATGAGGTCCGACCCGATGCCCAGGATCACGACGCCGCCATCACAGACCGCGGGCCTCCGCCATGAGCGCCCGCATCCTTCGGACGGCGGCGTCCAGGCCCGTGAAGATCGCCTCCCCGACCAGGAAATGGCCGATGTTGAGTTCGGCCATCTCGGGGATCGCGGCCACGGCCCCGACGGACTCGAAGGTAATCCCATGGCCAGCATGGATTTCGAGACCCTGCGCCGTTCCCGCCCTGGCCGCCTCCCGGATCGAGGCAAGCTCCTGCTCCGCGCGAAGGACGTCCCCCCGGGCCACCGCTTCGCAGTAGGCGCCGGTGTGGAGTTCCACCACCGGAGCCCCCAGCGCGTGGGCGACAGCGATCTGGACTGGGTGAGGGTCAATGAACAAGGACACCCGGATCCCCGCGTCCAGGAGGCGGCGCACGTAGGGGGCCACCTCGTTGTGAGCCCGCGCCACGTCCAGCCCACCCTCGGTGGTGCGCTCCTCGCGGCGCTCCGGCACCAGGCAACAGGCATTTGGCCGGGCCGCCAAGGCGATGGCGAGCATTTCATCCGTGCAGGCCATTTCCAGGTTGATGGGCAGCGTCGTGGCCGAGGAGAGGCGCGCCAGGTCTTCCTCGCGGACGTGGCGGCGATCCTCCCGGACGTGGAGCGTGATCCCGTCGGCTCCGGCCTCGGCCGCCATCTGGGCGGCGCGCACGGGGTCAGGGTGCGCGCCGCCCCGCGCATTCCGGATGGTGGCGACGTGATCTATGTTGACCCCGAGGCGGGGAAGGCGCGAAGGCGGCGAGGCGTTCATGGGAAGACGGTATAGGGCCCGCAGCCGATCTCAACTGCCCAGGTGTCGGCTGCCGGGCTTGACGGCGGGAAGCGCGGCGAGGGAGGGCGGCAGGGCGTCGGGCGCGTAGCTCGGCGCGTCGACGCGGGCGAGGGCCGCCAAGGGCGCGCCGATGTCGGCCTTTCCGCCGGAGCGATCGATGAGGCACGCAGCCCCGACGAGCTGGCCCGGATGCCCCCGGATGGCGTCGAGACACTCGCGGGAGGAGAGCCCCGTCGTCACCACGTCCTCCACCATCAAGACCCGTTCTCCGGGTCTGATCTCAAAGCCCCGCCGGAGTTGAAACCGCCCCTCCTCCCGCTCCACGAACAGCGAGCGCGCGGCGAGGTGGCGGGCCGTTTCATACCCCGGGATGATGGCGCCCACCGCCGGCGAAACGACCACGTCAATGGGCCCGAAGAGGTCGAGAACCTTGGCCGCCAGGGCCCGGCACACCCGCTCCGTCCGCACCGGGTCCATGAAGATGAAGTTCTTCTGGAAAAAGACAGCCGAGTGGCGACCCGACGATAGGACGAAATGGCCTTCCAGCAGCGCTCCCGCCGCCCGGAATTCTTCAAGGACTTCAGCTTCGGTCATGCCACGGACCTAACAGGGACAGGCGGATTCGTCGACGGAGGCGCCACGCCCGCCGCGTGACGCTCATCTGGACCTTCCAGCGCGGACGGCTATCCCCGAACGCGCTCGGCCTCCCGCACAGCCTTGCTGGCGCGCATCGCCGCCAGGATGTGGGCCATGCGGCGGGTGTCGGCGACCTCGATGTCAAAGACGAGATCGAAGAAATCGCTTCGCCGTTGGACGGTGCGGATATTGAGTATGTCGCCCTCGTTCTCCGAGATGATGCGGGCGAGCGCTGCGAGAACGCCGCGGCCATTTTCCACCGTAGCGCGGATACGGCCGACGGCGAGCGCGTGGTCGCGCGCATTCTCCGTCCACTGCAGGTCAAGCCACTCGGGATCCTGCCCCTCCAGCACCTCGAGACGCTCGCAGTCGATCGTGTGCACCACGACGCCCCGGCCGGCCTCATGCACGCCAACGATGCGATCGCCGGGAATCGGCGAACAGCACTCCGCCAGGTGCATCGTGACGCCCGGGGTGAGGCCGCTGCCGCGCACGTAAAGCCTCATCTTCTTGGGGTTCATCGGCGCGCGCGCGTGCTCGTTCCTGATCCGCTCCGCCAGGGCGGGGAAAGCGGCCAAGGCGACGTCATTCGGCTTCACGCCGCCCTCACCGACGGCTGCGAAAAGCTCCTCCACCGACGAATGGTTGAGGCGTTGAGCCGCTTCCTCGAGGTCCGTCTCGGCGAGGTCATGACCGTGCCGGTGGAGCGCGTGCGCGACGAGATCGCGGCCGAGCTTTACGAACTCTTCGTGGCGTTGCTGGCGCTCAAGGCGCCGTTGCGCGCTCTTGGCGCGACCGGTCTTTGTGAGCGACGCCCATCCCGGTACAGGGGCCGGCTCGGCGGCGCAGATCACCTCCACAACGTCCCCATTGGCCAGTTGCGTGCGCAGCGGCTTCTCCACCCCGTTTATGCGGGCGCCGATGCATGTGTCGCCGATGTCGGAGTGGACGGCGTAGGCGAAATCCAGCGGCGTCGCGCCCGTGGGAAGGTCGATCAGCGTGCCTTTGGGCGTGAACGCGAAAACATGGTCGTGATAAAGATCGAGCTTGGCGTGCTCCAGAAACTCCTCGGAATCGCCGCCCTGTTCGGCGATCTCGAGGAGCGAACGAACGGCCGCGCGGGGGTCGATGCCTTCCTCGCGGGCTCCTTCGGCGTCAAATCCGTAGCGCTGGTTCTTGTAGCGCCAATGGGCGGCGACGCCCACCTCCGCGTACTCGTCCATTTCTTCGGATCGGATCTGGATCTCCACCCGCACATTGCCGGGGCCAATCACCGTGGTGTGGATCGACTGATACCCGTTCGGCTTCGGATTTGAGACAAAATCCTCGAACTGTTGCGGCACGCACCGCCACGTCTGATGCACGATCCCCAACGCGGGGTAGCAATCCTCGTCTCTCGGCACCACGACGCGGAAGGCGAAAATGTCGGCGAGATCGGAGAACTGCACAGCCTTGCGCTGGAGTTTGCGCCAGATCGAATAGGGCTGCTTCTGGCGACCGTAGATGCGCGCGGCGATGGGAGAGGCCTCAAACGTCTCCGTGATCGCCTCGGTAATCCGCTGAATGGCGTCGCCACGGGCTGCGCGCAGCGTCTCAAGACGCGAGACGATGGCGTCGTGAGGCTCGGGGTAGGCCTCGGCGAACGCGAGTTCCTCAAGTTCGTTGGACATCCGGTCCATCCCGATCCGACGGGCGAGCGGTGCATAAATGTCCAGCGTCTCCAGGGCGATGCGTTTGCGGCTTTCCGGCTTTGGGTGGAAGGCGAGCGTGCGCATGTTGTGCAGGCGGTCCGCCAGCTTCACCAGCAAGACGCGCACGTCCTTCGACATCGCAAGGATGAACTTCTGGAGGTTCGCCGCCTGCTTGTCCTGCTCTTCGAGGACCTCCAGCTTGGACAGCTTGGTGACGCCTTCCACCAGTTCCGCGATCGGCTCGCCGAACAGCTGCGCGATTTCCTCGCGGGTCGCCTCGGTGTCCTCGATGGTGTCGTGCAGAAGCCCGGCGACGATTGTGGACGCGTCGAGGCGATACTCTGTGAGAATGCCCGCCACCTCGATGGGATGGGCGAAGTAAGGGTCGCCAGAGTGCCGCTTCTGGCTTCCGTGCTTCATGGTCGCATAGATGTAGGCGCGGTTGATCAGCGTCTCGTCGACGGATGGATCATAGGCCCGCACGCGCTCCACGAGCTCGAATTGCCGCAGGTATCGCGCCCGCTTCGGCGCGGCGGAGACGTCAGGTCTGCCGCCGTCCGCGCCCGGCATGGGTCAGTACCGCTCGTCGCGCTGCGCCTCGGCCTCAAGCTGCAGCGCCTTCAGGACCTCTTCCTCGCTCGTTTCGACGGGAGCGGCGAGCGCCAGCAGGTCCTGTTCCTCCTCGGCCTTCGCCGCAGGCTGGACCTCCTGGAACTGGGTGATCAGGCTCTCGCGCACCTCGTGCGGCGTGACCGCCTCGTCGGCGATTTCCCGGAGCGCCACGACGGGGTCCTTGTCCCGGTCGCGGTCCACCAGCGGGGCGCCCCCGGACGAGATCGCGCGGGCGCGGTGCGCCGCGAGCAGAACCAGCGAGAACCGGTTCGGGACTTTGTCGACGCAGTCTTCAACGGTGACGCGAGCCAAGAGATCATTCCTGCCTGGAGGGAGAGCGAACCTCCTACATAGCGCGCAAGGCCCGCCCGATCAACGCACGGACCGTTCCAGGGCCATCCAAGGGCTTCAATCCGGCAACCCCAGGAGCAGGTCGGCGGCGGACCGCCCGTCGCCCGGCAGCCGCCAGGCCGGAGCCACCTCCCCTAAAGGCTCCAGCACGAACCGCCGCGCGTGAAGGCGAGGGTGCGGCAAAATGAGGCCCTCTCGCTCAATGACCAGGCCGTCCAGATCAAGGAGATCGAGGTCCAGCGTCCTGGGCGCGTTCGGGCCCGTGCGAACGCGTCCGAACGCCCGCTCGGTTCGAAGCAGCGCGGCCAGCACGTCTTGCGCGGCCATCGCCCCCACGTGCAAAAGAGCGACGGCGTTCGTGAACGGCGGGTCGGCGGGGTCGGGCCACGCCGTCGTCGTTCGGCAGGCCGAAACGCGGAGGACCTGGCATCCCTCCCGCTCAAGGTGCGCCAACGCAGCCAGCACGAGCGCCTCACCGGCGAGTCCTTCGAAAGGCATGTTGGTGCCGATCGCGACCAAGGCCCGCCCGCTTTCAGTCACGTCAACGGATGTATCAGCGCCCATGTCCACCCAGTTGCTCGACCAGATCGTCTACCCCGAAGACCGCACCGCCCTGTTCATCGATGGCGCCAATCTCTACGCCGCCGCCCGCGCCCTCCAGTTCGATATCGACTACAGGAAGCTTCTGGCCGAGTTTCGCAGCCGCTGTCGCCTTGTGCGCGCCAACTATTACACCGCGCTGCTGGAGGATCAGGAGTTTTCGCCGCTGCGGCCCCTGATCGACTGGCTGGACTACAACGGGTACGCGCTCATCACCAAGCCCGCCCGGGAGTACACCGACCAATCTGGCCGCCGGCGCGTCAAGGGCGACATGGACATCGAGCTTGCGGTCGGCATGCTCGAACTGGCCCCCTTCATCGATCATGCGCTCCTGTTTTCCGGCGACGGGGACTTCACCGCCCTTGTCGCGGCGATCCAGCGCCGCGGCGTCCGCGTCACCGTCGTTTCCACCGTGCGGTCCAGCCCACCCATGGTGTCCGACGACCTGCGACGCCAGGCGGACACCTTCCTCGATCTGTCCGATCTCGTCGGCGTGCTGGGCCGCCCCCCTCGGGCGACGACCGGCCGGTATGATGACGACGGGGAGGACGCGGCGCGGTGACCCCAGCGTCGACAACGGATCCCGAGGCGCCGCGCGATTGCCCCCTCTGCCCAAGGCTGACGGCGTATCGCGCCGAGAACGCCGCACGGGAACCGGCCTGGTACAATGGCCCCGCCCCCTCTTTCGGCCCCGCAGACGCACGGTTGCTCGTCGTCGGTCTCGCGCCGGGACGGACCGGCGCCAACCGGACGGGGCGTCCGTTCACCGGCGATTACGCCGGGGATCTCCTCTACGGAACGCTCCTTAAGCTCGGTCTTGCGCGGGGCGTGTATGCGGCTGACCCCGAAGACGGACTGTCGCTGGTCGGCGCCATGATCACCAACGCCGTCCGGTGCGCACCGCCGGAAAACAAGCCCACGCCCGCCGAGATCGCCACGTGCCGTCCGTATCTGGCGGCGCGGATCGCAACGCTCCGCCACTTGCGCGCCGTGGTGGCGCTCGGCGCCATCGCCCATGACTCAGTATTGCGCGTCCATGGCCTGAAGCCGTCGGCGGCCCGCTTCGGCCACGGCGTCGAAACCTCTCTCGGAGGACCCGTGCGCATGTTCTCCAGCTACCATTGCAGCCGTTACAACACCCAGACCCGTCGCCTGACGGCCGCGATGTTCGAGGACGTGCTGACGAAGGCGCGGCAGTGGGCCTTCGCGCCGCCCTGACGTGCGACTCAGGGACGCGACGTCAGGAGGGCGATTTCGGCGAGCACGATCGGCAGCGACCAAGCGCCCGGGGCGGCGAGGTAGCGCGGCTCCCACTCGGGATCGAACTTCTCCTTGAACTTGCGCAGGCCGTCGAAGTTGTAGAAGGCCCCGCCCTGCTCGTAGACCAAGCGCCCTAGCTTGGCGAACAACGGCGCGTTGGGCTCCTCCGCGAGGCCCGACAGCGGCGCCATTCCAAGGTCGAACCGTTCAAAGCCCGCCTTCTGGGCCCACAGAAGGCACTCCGTGATGAGGAAATCCATCGTTCCGTGCGGCGCCGAAGCGGGGTCGTAGCGCATGAGGTCGATGGCGGCCCATGCCCTGTCGGGCGTCGTCCACAGCGTCGCGAACGCGATCGGCCGACCGCGCTGGCGAACGACTGCAACGGGCCCTCGCGCCATGAAAGCGGGTTCGAAGCGTCCGAGCGAAAAGCTCTTCTCGGTGCTTTTGTGCATCGCAAGCCATGCGTCGGAGACAGGCCGCAACGGCTCGATCACCGTCGCCGGGGCGCCGGCGGGCTCAATTTCGAGCGTGGCCCCTTCGCGCTCGGCGAGTTTGCGGCGCGCAGAGCGCAGAAGTTGCCGCCGCGTGCCCACCATCGTGAACGTCTTGAGATTGACGACGGCGTTCTCCCCGATCTTCTCCATCCGGAAGCCAAGATCGAGCAGATCCGGGAGAAGGTCGGGCGGAGCGGCGTAGACGACGGGCCGAAGGCCTAGGCGCTCGGCTTCCTCGCGGAACCGCCCAAGGGCGGCAGGCCAACTGGACCGGCGTCCAACGGGCGCTCCCATGGCGGCCAGGCTTGCACCGGCGCGCGCGGCCATGACGGCGGCGGATCCATCCGGCGCGAATACGAAGCTCTTGTCCCCAAGGAACGCCAATTGCGCTTCAGCCCGGACGGCCTCGCCGGCGGCGATGAGCCCGTCGAAGCGCGCCAACTCTTCGGGACCCGGCGCCGGCGGATTGCGCCGCGCTGGCGCCACGATGGCCGACCACACCAGGATCGCCAGGAGCCCCACCGCCGCCGCCGCCGCCACCCGCCCGGCGCGCCCGATGTGCCCATCGGTGAACAGGGTCCACCACGGCGCCTCAGCAAACCCCTGCCGCTCCGCAGCCCACAGGATGGCGCCCATGGCCGCGCACGTTATCGCCGCCGCGATCGCAAGATACAGAGGCCGTGACGGCACCAGGGCGCTGAGCCCGGCATGCCGGTAGAAGGCACGGCGCGACACGAAAAGAAGGCCGCATCCGGCGAGGCAGACAGCGCCCGCCAAAGGATGCTCGTGACGCAGGAATGCGTACGCCGCGATGAACCCCAGCAACGCCGTGGCGCCCGCCCACGCCGTGTCGAGGCGCCGTCGCAGCCCCATCGCCAACGCCATGAGCACCACTCCGGCGATGCTCTCGGCGAACGCCGGCCACTCGTCTGCGATCGCCTCGATCGGGCCAAGGCCTGGAATCGCCGGCGTCACCGACACCACCGCGGCGAGCAACGCCGCAGCTCCGAACAAGAACGCGGCCGTCGCCGCGATGATCGGCGCGCGGTGGAACAGCGCGTCGAAGACGTTCCGCGCCGTCGATCCGCCTGTCGCCTTCGCCAGTCCCGCGTTCATCCCTGCTCCCGCGTCGCGTCCGCGCACGTGTGCGGATCGCCTTGATCGTGTCCGCCGGCATGCGCAAGTGCCCATGACGCGGAGACCCATATATGCAACGTGTGTCAGCCATGCTCGCCGCCCTTTGCATCTGGGCCTGTAGCGGGGAGCCGGAGCGTGGGGCGCCGGCGAGCACGGGACATCCCAAAGCATCGGAGACCACGGCGCATCATCCATCGACGATCGCCGACCGCATCGGGGCGCTGCCCGCTCCGTACGACCGGGGCGACTACGAGAATGGCCGCCGCCTCTTCAGCCAGTGCAGCGCATGTCACACGGTGTCGCCTGGCGGCAAGGGCGGCGTAGGCCCCGGCCTCCATGGCGTGATCGGCAGAACGGCGGGCCAAGCGGCGGGGTACCCCGGCTTCACGCCGGAGCTGAGGGCTTCCGCCATTGTCTGGGACCCCGCCACGCTGGACGCCTGGATCGCCAACCCCCGCGACCTTGTGCCCCAGAGCAGCATGATCTTCCCGGGCATCCGCGCGCCGGAGGACCGCCGCGACCTCATCGCCTACCTCGCGGTGGCGACGGCGGACTAGCGGCTACTCTGCGGGCTTGAGCGCCGCCGCCTCCTCGCTCTCGTACCGTTCAATGTCGCGCGCCACCGCCTCAGGCGAGCGCGTGAAGCGGGCAAGCAGATCGTAAAAGACGGGTACAACGAACAGCGTGAGCATCGTGGCGACTGTGACGCCGAACACGATGACAACGCCGATGGTCTGGCGGGACTCCGCCCCTGCGCCGGAAGCGATCATGAGCGGGACTGCGCCGATCACCGTGGCGATGGACGTCATGAGGATCGGGCGCAGGCGAAGGTCGGAAGCCTCCAGAACCGCCTCGCGGATGGAGCGGCCTTCGTCGCGCAGCTGGTTTGCGAACTCCACGATGAGGATGCCGTTCTTCGCCGCCAGCGCAATCAGAATGATCAACCCGATCTGGCTGTAGATGTTGAACGAGTTGTCGAACAGGAACAGCCCGAACACCCCGCCCGCGACGGCGAGCGGGACCGTCAGCATGATCACCAGCGGGTGCACGAAACTCTCGAACTGAGCCGCCAGCACAAGGAAAACGATCAGCAGGGCGAACGCGAAGGCGAACACGATGGCGCCCGTGGAGTCCCGGAACTGCTTGGCGGCGCCTTGATAACCGATAGTGATGTTCTGGGCGCCGATTTCCGCCCGCGCCGCCGACTCCATGGCTTCCAGCGCATCCCCGATGGCGTATCCCGGGCCCAGGGTAGCCGCGATCGTCACGGCCGCGAGTCGATCGAGCCGACGCCGTTCACCGGTCTCGCCCACAGTCTTGAAAGTGGCGACCGCGGATAGCGGAACCAACGCGCCCGTCGTCTCGGAGCGGACGTACTTGTTGGTCAGGTCCGTCAGCTCGGACCGCTCGTCGCGCTCCGCCTGCAGGAACACATAGTACTCACGGCCCCGGTCCGTGATGGTGTTCACCCGGCGCGCGCCCATCGTGGCCTCCAACGTCCGGCCAATCTGCTGCACGGAGACGCCAAGTGCAGCCGCGCGCTCGCGATCAATGTCCACGATGGCGCGCGGGTTGGTAGGTTCGTAGTTCATCCGCGGCCGGATGATGTTGGGATTGTCGCGAAGGCGCGCCACCGTCCTGTCGGCGACATCGGCCAACTCCGCGTAGTCCTGGCCGCCCAGGACGATGGAAACGTCGTTGGCGCCACCGCCGCCGCCGCCTGCGAGCGGGTTCTGCATCGACACCCGCACGACGGCGCCGGGAATTTCCCCAAGCTTGCGGTTCATCTCGCCGATGATCTCGTCGCCGCTGCGCGCCCGATCGCTCCAGTCCGCAAGGAAGACCCGCGAAAAGCCGGAATTGAACCGGTTCGCGCCCTGGTCGCCGAAGCCGGGCGACACCACGAGGACGCGGGTCGCTTCACCGCTCTCCACGTACGTCAGCAGCGTGCGCTCCACATCGTCCATGATGCGCTTGGTGTACTCGTATCCGGACCCCTCGGGCGTCTGCACGTTGATCAGCAGATTGCCGCGATCCTCCGGGCGGGTCAGTTCGGACGGCAGTTGCTGCATGAGGAACCAACCGCCCACGAGGACGACGCCAAACAGCGCGAAGACCACAGGCTTGGCCTGCAGCGCTACGTCCAGCGAGGCCCGGTAGCTGCGGCGAAGCCCGTCGAGCGTCCGGTTGACGACGCGCACGAAGCGGCTTTCGTTCTCCACGGGCTTGAGGAGCTTCGAGCACATCATCGGCGTAAGCGTGAGAGAGGCGATCATCGAGATCACCACCACGCCGGCGACCGTCACGGCCAGTTCGATGAAGAGCCGGCCCACGTACCCGCCCACAAACAGGAGCGGCGCAAACACCGCAACGAGCACTGCCGATGTCGCGACGACGGCGAAAAACACCTGCCGCGTGCCACGCATCGCGGCGACCGCGGGAGGCTCCCGGTACTGGTCCATGCGACGCTGAATGTTCTCCAGCACGACGATGGAATCGTCCACGACGAGGCCGATGGACAGCACGAGCGCGAGAAGCGTGAGCAGGTTGATGGAGAAGCCAAACCCCGCCAGCAGGGCAAACGCGCCGACCAGGCAAACCGGGATCACGGCGGCGGGAATTGCCGCCGCGCGGAACGATCCGAGGAACAACACGATAACCAGCACGACGAGAAAGACGGCCTCGGCGAGCGTCTCCCACACCTTCTCGATCGCCTTGGCGATGAACACCGTGGAGTCGAACGCTACGACAGCGCTTGTGCCCGCCGGCAGGTTCGGGCTGATCGCCTCGATCTCACGGCGAACCCCGTTGGCGACCTCCAGGGCGTTGGATTTGGATTGACGGACGACGCCGAGCCCGATCTGGTTCTGGCCGTTGCCCCGGAACATCCGACGGGTTTCTTCCGGCGCAATCTCCACGCGCGCCACGTCGCCGAGCCGGACCTGCACGCCGTCCGCTGCGCCGCCAATCGCCATGCGCTCGAAATCTTCCGGCGAGTTGAAGATGCGGTCGGTCCGGACGTTGTAAAGCCGCTCGTTGCTCTCGACGTAGCCGGCGGGGGTTTCGATGTTCTGGCTGCGCAGCGCGTTTTCCACGTCCGCCACGGTCAGCGCGCGCGCTGCGAGCGCATCGGCGTCCAGCCAGATCCGCAAGGCCTTGCGCTGCGACCCGCCGATCCGGACGCTGGCGACCCCCGGCAAGGTGCTCAGGCGATCGACGATGTTCCGTTCCGCGTAGTCCGTGAGACCCACGAGGTCGAGGTTGGTGGATTGCAGGTTGATCCAGATGATCGGGTCGGCGTCGGCGTCCTGCTTGGACACGACCGGCGGGTCGATATCGGTCGGCAACTGACCCCGCGCGCGGTCGATGGCGTTGCGCACGTCGTTGGCGGCGTCTTCCAGGTCGCGCGAGAGGTCGAACTCGATGTTGATGCTGCCGCGGCCGTCGCGGCTTGTGGAGTTGATGGCGTCGATGCCTTCGATGCCAGAAAGCTGGTCCTCGATGACGCGGACGACGGTCGTCTCCACCACCTGCGCGGAGGAGCCGCGGTAGTTCACGTCCACGCTGACCACCGGCCTGTCCACGTCCGGCAGCTCACGCAACGGCAGCTGCGTGAATGCGATGCCGCCGAACACGATCACAAGCAGGCAGAACACCGCCGCCAGAACGGGCCTACGAACCGAGAGATCGGAGATCGACATGCCGGATCAGTCCGCGGGGTTGGAGGGGGACTGACCGCCCGAGCCGGCCAGGGGCTGTTCGGCGGTGGCGGGGACCCCGGCTGGCGCGGCGCGCCCACGCAGCGAGGTTTCGCGGGCGCCGGGCGCCTGCTTCGCGACGCCCTGCGACGCGGGTGGAGCCACGGCTACAGGCGGCGGAGAGGGCGCTGGCGTCGGCGCAGATGCCGGCGTCGCCGGCGGCGCCTCCATCACCCGCACCGGCTGGTTGGGGCGCGCGCGCTGCACCCCTTCCACGATGATCCGCATGCCGGCCTCCGCACCAGAGACGAGCTCGACCATCCCGTCGGAACGCTGACCCGTGCGCACGAGGATCGGTTTGACGATGTCGCGCCCGTCCTGGGCTTCGACCGCGAACACGTAGCTGCCGTCGGACCGCTCCAGCACGGCGATCTCGGGCGCGCCCAGACCCACTCTGGGGTTCGAGCGAAGCTCAACGCTCATTAGCATGCCCGGTTTCAGCGCACCGTCGGCGTTTGGGATGATGGCGCGGACCCTGAGCGTCCGGGACTGCGTGTTCACGCGGGTGTCCACATCGGCGACCCGGCCCGTGAACGTCCGTCCGGGAGCCGCGGCCGTACGCGCGACAACGTCCGCGCCCACCCTGGCTTGATCGATCTGGCTTTCGGCGACGTCGAAATCGAGTTTGATGGACGACACGTCGTCGAGGGTGCCGATCACATCGCCCGGGCGCACGAGCGCGCCTGGGCTCGCGCTTCTCAGGCCCATGACGCCGGCGAAGGGGGCCCGGATCGTCCGGTCGCCGATCCTCGACATACCGGCCCGCACGCGGGCGTCGGCCTGCTCGAACGCCGCGCGCGCCGCCTCCACCCGCTGGGCGGGGGCAAAGCCTTTCTCGCCCAGTTCCCGGAAGCGGTCATAGTCACGCTTGGCGGCTTCGCGCGTCGCCCTCGCTTCCTCAAGATCGGCGGATTGCTCGATGCTGGATAGTTCGACCAGCACCTGCCCGCGAGCCACCCGGTCACCGCTCTCGAAACGGATCGCCCGGATCACGTCCGTGACCTTGGCGCTCACGGTGATGGACTCCCGGGCCTGGGCAGTGCCGATGGCCTGGACCACGTCGTAAAACTCGCGCGACGATACTGCGCCGACGATCACGGCCGGCGCGTCCGGGCCGCCTGGCCCTCCCCCACCCTTCTTGCCGGCCTTTGGCGGGCCGGCGGCGCTCGCTTGCTGCCCCCCCTTGTCGGGACCGAGCAGCGACTTGCCCACCACCGCGAGCGCCATGAGCGCCACAAGGGCGAGAACCACGGTCGCGAAGCCAAATCGCTTGAAGAGGTCTGTCATGGGAACCCGGGGGAGCGGCGCAGTGCCGGATATGAGTACGGTGGACTACCACGTCCAGATTTCACGACCGTTTCAACCGTCACCGTCGCGCGCCGGACCAATACCCGACAATGAGGGTCGGTTCGATAACTTCTGCGCCATCCAACTGGATCCGCGCCGATAGCTGCAGCCCCCTCCCTGCCTTGGAAAATCGCACCATTGTGGCCTGCGCCTTGATGGTTTCGCCGAACCGCAGGTCATCGTCAGCGAAAACCTGGGCCAGCCAGAGCCACCGGGACCCCGTCCTGTGGCCATAGGTCGCTTCGTAGCGCACGTGGGAACACCCGGGATTGTAGCGATAGGCGACCTCAAGGTTGACGAACGATCGGCCACCGCGGCCGGAGCGGCCCGCCAGTGCGCGGCTCTCGCCGCCATTCTGGGCGCAGCCGGGAGGAGGCGCCGACCGCCACGTGGGTCCGATCTGGGCCGCCAGCGCCGTGCGTCCATCGCGCCACAGGCGCGCCTTCAGCCCGGCGTCGGCCTCATTCGTCTCGCTGCCGAGGTTGTCGGTTGCGTAATAGGCGCGGCCTACGACGGCGAACCTGTCGCCAAGGGGTTCCTCGACGTAAACGTCCGTCTCGTACCCGCGGACGTCGCCGTCCTGGCGATACCCTGCCGTGGTGATCGACCGGCCTTCGTCCGCGGTGATCCACGCGCCCGCCTGTGCCGACGCTGGCGCAAACAGGACGGCGACGAAGCCTAGGCGTCGTACCCAGGCAGCGTGCGGTCCAGTTTGCGGCGAAGGCCCGGCCAAGCCAGGCGGTCGCCCATCGCGCCGAACGCGGAGGCGCCCTGACCCGCCACCTTGTCGCGCAGTTCCTCGTCGCATTCGAGCAGGTCCCCACCTGCCTGCGCGAGTACCTGCATCTTGCACGCCCGCTCAAGATAAAAGATGCGCAGAAACGCCGAGGCCGGCGAATTGCCTACCGCCAGAGTGCCGTGGTTGCGCAGCATAAGCAGGTTCTTGGCCCCCAGGTCCGCGACAAGGCGCTCCCGCTCGTCCAGGTCGAGGGCGACGCCTTCGTAGTCATGATAGGCAAGGTCGTTGCGGATGATCATCGCGGTCTGGCTGATCGGCAGGAGCCCGCGCTTCTGCGCCGACACCGCCACGCCCTGATCGGTATGGACGTGGATCACGCAGGTGGCGTCCTCGCGGGCGGCATGGATCGCGGAGTGGATCGTGAAGCCCGCCGGGTTGATGAAATATGGCGTGGGATCGACGATGTTGCCGTCAAGGTCCACCTTGACGAGGCACGAGGCGGTCATCTCGTCGAAGAAGAAGCCGTATGGGTTGATCAGGAAGTGGTGATCCGGCCCGGGCAGGCGCATCGAGATGTGGGTGAAGATCATGTCGTCCCACCCGTAGAGCGCCACCAGCCGATAGAGCGCGGCGCAATCAACCCGGGCCGCCCATTCCTCGGCGCTGACCTTGCCGCGCAGAGTGGGAACTGTGGCGCCGTCCATGGGATTCTCCTCCGTTTGGGACCGAGCGTGACGAACGGCCCGGATTAAGTCAAACCACTGCCGATGCGCATCCACTTCACCGCCAGCCCGCGTCCCGAGGCGCAGGACTCGCTCCGGCGGCTCCGCCACACCTACGGGGAGGCGGGCGAGGCTAGGGCCGACGTCGTCGTGGCGCTCGGCGGGGACGGGCACATGCTCGATACCCTGCGCGCCCGGATGGGCGACGGAAAACCCGTCTACGGGATGAACCGCGGGACCGTGGGCTTCCTGATGAACGAGTATGCCGAAGACGGCCTCCTCGACCGGCTGGCGGCCGCAGAGGCCGCCCGCATTCGCCCCATATGCATGCGCGCGCACACAGTGGCCGGGCCGATCGTCGAGCGCCAAGCCATCAATGAAGTCTCGCTGCTGCGCCAGACCGTGCAGACCGGGAGGGTGCGCATCCTGATCGACGGTGAAGAGCGCATGAAGGACCTAGCGTGCGACGGCGTGCTGGTGGCTACCCCCGCAGGGTCCACGGCCTACAACCTCTCGGCCCATGGCCCCATCCTACCCATCAGCGCCCGGCTGCTGGCCTTGACCCCGATCAGCGCGTTTCGGCCGCGCCGGTGGCGGGGCGCGCTGCTGCCCCAGACGGCGCAGGTGCGGTTCGAGGTGCTGGAGCCCGAACGCCGCCCCATGAGCGCGTCCGCCGACAGCCAGGAGGTGCGGGACGTGCGCCATGTGGACGTGTGGGAGGACTCCGACACCGCACTGACCATGCTGTTCGACCCCGGCGCTGCGCTCGACGAACGGGTGCTCCGGGAACAGTTCGCCTTCTGAGCCCCGGGCTTATCAAGGCGGCAACGCTTTTTTATGGAGCCGCCGCCTAAGCTCCCCAGCTTGAGCAGGCGGTGGAGCGAACATGACAGCCCCCAAGGCGAAGGCGCAGATTTCCGCACCCCGGAACACGCTGCGCGACAAGATCGTGCCGCCCATGTTCGACGCCCAGGCTTTGGCCCGCGCCGAGGCCGCCCTCCAGGTGCTCAGCGTCGAATTCGACACCTGGATGGCTCAGGAAGTGGAGCGCATCGCGGCTGCGCGCGCCGCGGCCCGTGCGTCGGGATATGGCGAGGCGGAGCTGGCCGCCATCTATGCGTGCGCGCACGATATCAAGGGCCTTGGCGCAACGTACGACTACCCGCTCGCGACGCTGATCGCAGCCTCCCTGTGCCGATTGATCGAGACCCCCGCCGCACGCGTCCGGGCGGCCGGGCGGTCGGAGATCGTCGATGCCCACATCGACGCCATCCGGGCGGCGGTCCACGCCGGCGTGAAGACCCGCGAACATCCCGTCGGCAAGGAATTGCTGAGCGCCCTTGAGGCGAAAGTTGCTGCCTTGACCGCCGATCTTCCGCCGGCGGACCTCAGCTAGGTGTTGGCCGACGTCAGGGGCTCCCGCGTCACGGCGTAACCAGCCTCCGCGGGGATCGTGAGAACCAAGGTCTCGCCCTCCCGGACGATAAGCGGCTCCACAGTCACGATCCGCCGCGCCATCGACGCCGCAATCGCCTCATCGACGGTCGCTGCGCCCGCCAGCAGTTCCACGTTGAGCCGCGTCGGAAAGATGATCTTGCGCCGGCCCGCGTCGTTGTCGGCGAGTGCATCGGCGGGCCGGATCCAGCAGGCGTCCACGGCTTCTCGCCCGTCACAGGCCGCCAGTTGCTCCGACGGCGTCCGCGCGATGTAGAAGTGGGTGTCGAACCGCTTCGGCATGCCCAGGGGCGTGATCCAGTGCGCAAACCGCACAAGGGCGTCGAGCGCGAGCACGAGACCGGCTTCCGCAATCGTCCTCAGGAAGCTGACTTCGCCCTTGTCGATGGCCTCACGCAACCCGACGATCGCCGCCGTGTCGGCCGCTTCCGCGAGCGGGGCGCCGGCGCCGCGCCGCCCTGCGGGCCGCGCCAGAAGGACGCCGGACTCCTCGAACGCTTCCCGGATGGCGCAGATGCGCAGCGCCAGATGATCGGGATCGCCATCGAACCCATCGCAGTGCTCGGCCCATGCCGGGTCGCTGTCCTCCCGTGCGGTCTTGCCGCCCGGAAAAACGAGCGCGCCCGGGACGAAGTCGATCTGGTGGTGCCGCTGCACCATGAGCACCTCCAGATGCGGCGCATCGCGCACAAGCAGGATGGTGGCGGCGGGAATAAGGGGCTTGTCGGTCATGCTTGTTTCCTTCCAACCCGCGCGTTCGGGTCTGTTTAACCCTGTCTTCGGCCCCGTTTCTTAATGGCGTTGTGGTCAATTGCGAGGGTTCTTCAGGCAGAGCCCATAGCGCATGACCGTTGTCCCCTTCCCCCGCCCGCACGCGCTCGTGCAACCCCAAGTGCAAGCAGGCGTCCGCATCGCGCCGCGCCGGGACCTGCGCACGGGAATGGTGGCGGCGGGCGCTATCCGCTCGGACGCGGCGGACATGGACAGCATCGACATGCTGCTTACGGCGCGAAGCCTGTGGCGCGACGTCGGCCAGACGGCGCCTCTGGCCATTGCCCCGCCCCCGGAAACCTATGGCGACGCTGCGTCAGCGGGAGACTTCACAAGCGCCCTGCTTTCCGCCGGCTTCTCGCCGCGAGGCGTCGACATCGAGGTGGACGAGGACGTCCTCGCCAACGGCTCGCTGGCGGGCGTCGAACGCTTTCGGGCCCGCGGCTTCGGCGTGGCGCTCCGCGCGGCGCCGGGGTGCCCCTTGGCGTTCAGCCAACGCACCCGGTCCCTCTTCACGGAAGTCATCATGGCGGCCCCCTCTCGGCTCGACCCGTTTCTCGGGCTCGACCCTGCAGATGCACGACCGCTCGCCCGCCGGCTGCATGCAGCCAAGGGCCAAGGCATCCTGGTGACCGCCGTAGACGTGGGCGACATCGCTTGGGCGCGCGCGCTAAGCGCCGCCGGCTTCGACCGGGGCGAGGGCCCCTTTGCGCCCTGAGGCGCGTCCGCCGGACGGCTCAGCCCACTGCCCGCTCGGGCCGCGCGCCGATCGCGTCCAGCTTCTCCAGCAGGTAGTCCAGATCGTCCTTGGGGACGCTCTGGAACAGCGTCAGCACGCGTTCGATCATGACGGCGCGAAAGCGCAGTCGGTCGTCGCCGTCGTACGCTTGCCGGTCGATCTGGTGGTACACATCCACCGCTGCGCGGAATGGCGGAAACAGGCGGTTCGGCAGGCCCGCACGCTCAAAAATCGCACGCAGGCCGAGTGGCCCCCCATCGTGGATCATCAGCCAGGCGCGCTGATGCGGCAGACCGGCAAGCTCGGCGAGCGAATGCTCCACAAACTCGATGTACCCCAGGCAAAGCGCGCGCATGATGAGCGCGGGCGTAAGCCTGCCATGGAGGTTCAGCTGGCCGATGAAGCGCGCAAGGTCCTGCTGGTGCATCGCCTGCTCGATAAGGTCGACTGTGACCCGTTCACGCGCGCCGGCCGCCAGATCGATGGCCATCTGTGGTGGAAGCGCATGGTGGTTGACCAGGTGATCGAAGACCTCCCCCGTCACCATCGACACAAGCTTTTCCGTCACAGCGATGGGCAGCGTGTTGCGCCGGATCATCGTCTCGACGATGGCGGGACGATCGGCGAACCGCGTCAGCGCCGTTTCGAGGCCCCGCTGGTCGAAGGCGGCATTGTCGTTGGCGAGTGCGCGCTCCACGGCGGCGGGCGCTGCATGGGTGGCGATCGCGGTGGTCAGCGTCGCTGACAAGGTCTCCCGTGACGCGATGGCCACCTGGCGCGCCGGCGGCGAGGATCGGAGAATGTCGATCAGGTCGCTGTCCGTAAGGACCGGCGAACCTTGCAGGATGGGCAGCGCGATGGAGTCCACGTCCCGGGCGAGCTGGTTGGCCACGTCCCGCGGCAGTTTCGGCGAGTTCTTCAGCGCCACCGCAAGGGCGCGACGCACCAGTACCGCCGCATCCTCCACCATGAGCCGCATGATGGCCTCGGCGTGCGCGCGCTCCTCCGGGGAGAGATCGGCCTGGTCGATGCTGCGGCAAATCTTGTGGGCCGCCTGCCCTCGATCCGCCTCCGTGGGACCCTTCATCAGCGTGCGGATGTCTGCCTCGGTGAGGCGCGCGCGCATGGTGACGACGGACATGGCGTTCCTTTCGGGGCCGGCGGGCCGGGAATCTCGTGTTGCAGCCTCTGCCGACTAGCTTAACGAAGGCTTGAAACGCGCAATGAAGGGGCTGGCCGAATGCTCTCCGGGTTGAAGATCGTGGAGTACGCCACATACATCGCCGCTCCCGGGTGCGGCGGCATCATGGCCGACTGGGGCGCCGACGTGATCAAGGTCGAGCCGCCCGGCGGAGATCCCATCCGCCAGTTCTTCGCCTCCATCGGCGCGGACATGGCGGCGAACCCCGTGTTCGACATGGACAACCGCGGCAAACGATCCGTCGTGCTCGATACAGCCCATCCCGATGGCAAGACGGCTCTGCAACGGCTGGCCCGTGACGCAGACGTCTTCATCACGAACGTCCGCCCCGCGGGCCTTGCGCGCTCCGGCCTCGACTACGACAGCCTCGCCGCGCTCAACCCCCGGCTGGTCTACGCCAGCGTCACCGGCTACGGCCTGCAGGGCCCGGACGTGGACCGCCCGGGTTTCGACATCACCGCCTTCTGGGCCCGGTCCGGAATGGCGACTTTGGTCGCGCCGAAGGGCGTCGATCCATTCATGATCCGCACCGGCATGGGCGACCACATCACGTCCATGGCCACCGTGGCCGGCGTTTTGGCCGCCCTCGTGGAGCGCGGGCGCACCGGCAAGGGGCGGCTCGTGGAGGCGTCGCTCCTGCGCACCGCGAACTACGCCATCGCGTCCGACATGGCGATCGCCCATGCTTTCGGGCGATTGGCGTCCACCCGTCCCCGCCACGACGCGGTGCAACCTCTGGCGAACTTCTTCAAATCGGCCGACGGGCGCTGGTTCGTGCTGAACACACGACAGGGCGAGTCGGACTGGGCCCCGCTGTGTCGCGCCATCGGGCGGGAGGACCTGATCGACGATGAGCGGTTCGCCCGCGCACGCGCGCGCCGCCAGAACACCCCGGTCCTGGTGGACGCCCTCGACTCCGCCTTCGCACGCCTGCCCTTTGAAGAAATCGCCCGGCGCCTTGATGCGGCGGCCCTCGCATGGGCGCCAGCGCAAACCGCGCTGGAAGCCTGCCGGGACCCGCAACTCATCGCCGCCGGCGGTGTGGTGGACATTCCCGATCGGGACGGCGGCGTCGCCAAATCGCCGGCCTCGCCCGTGCGTTTCCCAGGCGCGGACGATGGGCCCAAGGGGCCCGCGCCACGCTGCGGCGAACACACCCGGGAGGTCCTGGCCCAACTGGGCTACGGCGCCGATGAGGTCGACGCGCTCATCGCCGCCGGCGCGGCGCGCGAGGGCGCCTGACCGCTAGGGATCGCCGGCGCCGACCCTTGCGTAGGCGCGCGCCGCGCGAAGTGGATCGGCGTCCGCGTGGAGATCGGGCGTGAGGATATCGCGCGACAGCGCCTGGAACATGGCGTCCAGCAACGCCGCAAGCGCCGGCCCGTCAGCGCGGGCGATCATCGTCCGCGGTCGCGAAGCCTCGACGGCTCCAGCGACGTCGACGGCCGCGACATCCAGCCGGTCGAGCAAGGCCTGCGCGGAGCGCGGTGCGCCTTTTTCCCGGAACAGCCAAGGATTGGCGGCGGCCTCCCGCGGAAAGAGCGCCGAGGCGTCGGACGCTCCCCGCGCCGCGGCCTCGATCAGGCGGCCCGCGCCGGCCGCCCCGAGGACGTGGGCGGCGTAGACCTCGCCTGCCGTCGGCGCGCGGCCCAGCCGTGATTCCAGCGCGGCGGCGTTCTCGCGGACGAGTTCGCCGGCCATCCGGGCGGCGATGTCGGGATCGGTCCTGAGGTTGAGAATCGCCTTGCGTGCCGCGGGGTCGGCCACGCGTCCGGACACGTCGATCTGGCGCGCTGCGTCGGCGAGACCATGCTCGGCCCCGTACCGCCGCACCATGTCGAGCCAGGTGCGCTCCACGAACTGGAAGAGCCCGGTGGCCGAAGAGGTGGGCGCGCGCGCGGTGGGGTTGAAACTGCTTTCGCGGCGGGCCGTCTCGGCGAGCAGATCGAACCCGACGCCTGTCTCCGCAGCCGCCCGCTCAAGGGCGACGCGCACCGCTGGAGGCATGGAGACACGGTCGATGGCCATAGCTCCGCCTTGGCCCGCGCCGGTCAACAAACCCTTACCGGAAACGATCGGCCCCGAAGGACGACCAGAGCGGCGCAGCCTCGACTCCGAGGACCATGGCGGCGATGGCCGTCCCGGTCACCGGGGCAAGAAGCCATCCATTGCGGCCGTGGCCGGCCGCAATGTAGCAGCCCGCGGGCCCTGCGGGGCCCACCATCGGCGCGCCGTCGGGCGTCATGGGTCGCAGTCCAACGCCGCCCGCGCTGACGGCGTCGGAGAACCGCACGCCCGGCACGGCTCGTTTCAGCTCAAGATGCAGGCCCGCCAGCGCCTCTGGATCCTCATCCAGATCCGTACGGCCGACCTCCATGGTTGCGCCGAACCGGATTTCGGCGCCCTCGCGGACGAAGTACACCCGCGTGGTCCGCACCACCTCCGGAGCAGCGAGCGTCGCAGGAGCGGCGACGACACCCAGTGCGCCCTTCGCGGGCTTGAGCCTCTTGAGCGCGGGCGCAAACACACGCAGCGCCGTCGGCGCCAACGCGCCGGTGGCGATCACCACGGCGTCCGCCGAGAGCCCGCCGCCCTCATCGAACTCAACCCCCTTCACAGCGCCCGCCCCAATGACGATCTCCGCCACATTCCGTCCGCGCAGGATCGATCCCCCAAGCGCGGCGATCCGCGCCGACAGCGCCGCCATCATGGGCGACGGCGCAAGCACCCCCTCTTCGGCGAGCTTGGCCGACGCCGCCACACGGGTTCCGAAGAGACGCGCGTCGAGATCGGGCGCGAGACCGTCGAAAAAGCGGGCTTCGGAGTTGTGCGCCTGCGCGCGGTCGCACGCGCGGCGGACGCGCGCCGCATCGGCCTCGTCGTGGGCGAGCAGAAGCGTGCCGGGAAACCGCACGAAGCGCGCCAGCGATGGATCCGCCGCACCCAGGGTGCGCCATGCCTGCAACCCGAGCGCGCACAGGTCACTCAGCTTGCGATGATGACCCGGTCCTTCGTGGAGAGCCTCCGAAAAAGCCCCCAGCATGCCCGCTGCCGCATAGGAGGCTGCGCGGGGCGCAGCGTCCACGCCGCCGGCGGAGTCCGCCTCAACCACGGTGACGTCGCCGCCCTCCCGCGCAAGCGCCAATGCGCACGACAGGCCGATGGCGCCTGCGCCGATGACGACGCAGCGCGGACCCGACGAGCGACGCGGAGACGGTGGAGCGGACATGTCTCAACGCCTGTAAGCGCGTGACGACGCGCGCTCAAGCGTGGGCGATCTGCATGGCCGGGGGTTGCGCGCACGGCCGGAAGGCCTGTGAGAGGGCGCGATGGAAGCGCGCGCGCCAGGACTTGTTGCGCGCCTTGCGCAACGGGGCGATGAACCGCGGCGTCTGCCGGGGCGCCACGGGAATCCAGATCACCGGCTTTCCCATTTGCAATGCGCGGGCGGCCACATCGGCGGTGCCCCCCGGGCCGCGAGGCGGCGCGCCGTTCCAGAGCACCATGAGCGCGTCCGCCCGTTCCAGGATCAGGGCGCACACGACGAGGTACCCGCCCCGGCCGACGGGTTCGTAGCCCGTACCGGCCGCCAGGAGAGCGGCGAACTCCGCACGGGATTCGGGTGTCTGGAAGTCTTTCAGGTACCGGGACACGCGGAACGGCAGCGGGGCCACCAGCCGCCAGTCCCTGGCCAGCGCGGCGTGGGCGGCGAAGCGGTCAGCCCCCTCGGCCAACGCCGAGACCATGGTCATCCGCACGGACTCCCGACGCGAGGCGACCATCGCGGCGGCCTCCACGGTGTCCATCGTCCGCGCCATCAGGCGCGCCAGCCGCGGCGCGTCCGCCTCCGACAGCTGATCGAGGCGATGGCCGCTGACGCCCAGCGCCACGCGGCGCGTCATGCGGGCCAACCGGGCAGGTCAAATCGCGCATCGGGGTAGGTCGCGTCGACGTACCGGGCGCCCACAGCCATCCCGAGATCGCGCAGCAGCGCCATGTTCCGGGGGGAGCCATTGGCCAGTTCGTCCATCCGCAGCAGCTCCTTGGCGGTCAGATCCATGTCGAGCAGCGTCTCCACGCCGGTGCGCGCTGGGGTCTCGCCGCGCGTCTTCCGGGGCTTCACATCCAGGATGACATCGATGCGTTGATAATCCAGCAACGGAGCCTGGCCGAGGACCACGGTCCCCATGTCGCCAACTTCAGAGTTGATGTGCCAAGGGCGCTTCGGGCGGCTGAGGGCCTGCAGCATCATGACCCCCTGGATCTGAGTGTCGTAGATCATGCTGCGCAGCGCCTGGATGCCCCGGAAGCCCGGAGCGAGGTTCTGGAACTTGCGCCCGTCGATCTGGGGGCGACGCTGGCCGGTCCCGATCGAGGTCATCATCAGGTTGGCCTCCCCGCCCCACCAATGGAAACCGTAGGCGGGCACGAGCGCCAGCAGCAGCAGCTGCATGGACGGGTTGTTGTTGGCGCCGACCGCGCCATCGACGAAGTACCCGCGCTGGAGCACCTTGTCCCTTTCGTCGCGCGCGATGTCGATGACGACCTCGTCGAAGAAAGTCGGGGCCGCCGCGCTGGCCATCACCAGGTCGATGAGATGGTACATCCGGTTCGGCACGGACTCCGACGGTTGCCGTGGCCGTCCTGCGGGGGACTTTGCGTCCACGCCGTGTTCGGGATTGGTGGCCCCGTAGTACGGACCGCGGGGATTGTTCGTGACCACCCATGCCGAGCCCGTGTCAATGCGCTTCATGTGCAACGCAAGGCCGGTCCGCAGGTCCCTCGACCCCAGCGTCTTGATGCCGAACGTAGGCTCGAGCGCGGCGCGCAGGTCCTTCGGGTTGTAGCGCGAGCGGAAAAGATTGCCGTCCCCGACGCGGCGACCGAACACCCGAGGCCCCAGGTCCATGTAGAGGTCGATGAGCGCATCGACTGTAAGCCCGAGGGCCAGCCCGGTGGCGAGGATTGCGCCCGTCGAGGTGCCGCCTATGAGATCGTAATAGTCCGACAGGACGAGCGCAGGGTCGCCCGAACGGCGGCGCAGCTCCGTTTCGAGCGCCTTGGCCATCCCGAGCGAGAGCACGCCCTTCACGCCGCCGCCGTCGAGGGCGAGAATCCGTTTGGGGCCGCCGTCCGGCGCCAGATGCTGGTCGAGCGTACGCGCCATCGACAATCTCCGCCCAAGGGCCTCACCGGGGGCAACGCCCTCCTGCGCTGTCTTAACGGGGGCGCGTGGTCGCGCAAAGGATGGCGCGCTGGACGATGGTACCGCCCCCCGGGCTCGAACCGGGGACCCCTGGTTCCACAAACCAGTGCTCTAACCAACTGAGCTAGGGCGGCATCCGTCAGGGCGGCGGAACCTAGTCTCGCCGGCCAGCGACCGCAAGGCGAAGGATGCGAGACGACGGAAAAGCGCTCCCGAGGCAAGGAGCGCCGATGCCGCCACCCCGAGCGCTTTGCGGATCAGAACGGTATTTCGTCGTCGAGATCGGCGCTGAAGCTCTCGCGCGGGCCTTCGGCCACCCGCTTCTTGCCGCCGCCGTAGGCAGGCGTCTGGTCGTAGCCGCCGTCGAAGTCGCCGCTGCTCCGGGCCCCGCCTTCGCCCCTGCCGTCCAGCATCTGGAGCTCCCCACGGTACTTCTGGAGCACAACCTCCGTGGAGTACTTCTCCGCACCGCTCTGGTCGGTCCACTTCCGGGTCTGGAGCTGGCCCTCCACGTACACCTTCATGCCCTTCTTCAGGTACTGCTCGGCGACCTTGGCGATCTGGTCGTTGAAGATCACGACCCGATGCCACTCGGTCTTCTCCTTGCGCTCGCCGGACTGTTTGTCGCGCCACGTCTCGCTCGTCGCAACGCTGAGGTTCACCACCGGATCGCCCGAGCCCATGCGGCGAACCTCCGGATCCTTCCCCAGATTGCCGATCAGGATCACCTTGTTGAGACTGCCCGCCATATCACCACTCCTCACTGGCCCGGCCATGCCGCCGAAGCCCCTTCCGAAAATCCGGTTCCACCTGCCCGTCGTTGACGGCGAGATTTTGTTCTATGTATGTTCTCTCGCGTGGAATCAGTCAAGAACGTTAACGCGCACGCCACGGGGGAGAAAGCGGGGACGGACGGCCCCCTGTTGAGCGGACGCGCCGCAACGCTACATAGGGGAGCCGGCGGCCTGATCGGCCCTCCAGCCTCCCGCAGAACGCGCCCGCCCGGATACGGGGGGATTGAAGGACACCGATGACCGACGGCCTCACCCATATCCGCGTCCGTGGCGCGCGCGAGCACAACCTGAAGAACGTCAGCGTGGACATTCCGCGTGGGGAGCTGGTGGTGATCACCGGCCTCTCGGGATCCGGCAAGTCCTCGCTCGCGTTCGATACGATCTATGCGGAGGGTCAGCGCCGATACGTCGAAAGTCTCTCTGCGTATGCGCGCCAGTTTCTCGAGCTGATGCAGAAGCCGGACGTGGATTCCATCGAGGGCCTCTCGCCGGCGATCTCGATCGAGCAGAAGACCACTTCCCGCAATCCGCGCTCCACCGTCGGCACGGTGACGGAGATCTACGACTACATGCGCCTCCTGTGGGCGCGGGTCGGCACGCCCTATTCGCCCGCGACCGGCCTGCCCATCGAGGCGATGCAGCCGGCGCAGATGGTGGACCAGATCATGGCGCTGTCGGAAGGCACGCGCCTCTTCCTGCTGGCGCCCGTCGTCCGCGACCGGAAGGGCGAGTACAAAAAGGAACTGGCGGAACTTCTGAAGAAGGGTTTCCAGCGCGCCAAGATCGACGGCGAGTACTACACGCTCGAAGAGGCCCCCGCGCTCGACAAGAAGCTCAAGCACGACATCGACGTGGTGGTGGACCGTATCGCGGTGAAGCCCGGCATGGAAACGCGCCTTGCCGATTCCATCGAACAGGCGCTGCGCCTGGCTGACGGCATCGCCATCGCCGAGTACGCCGACAGGAAAGATGCGAAGGGTCAGGCCGAGCGCATCGTGTTCTCCTCGAAATTCGCATGCCCGGTCTCAGGCTTCACGATCCCGGAAATCGAGCCCCGCCTTTTCTCCTTCAACAACCCGGCCGGCGCCTGCCCAGCGTGCGACGGCCTCGGCGAGCAGCTTGAGTTCGACGCCGATCTCGTGGTTCCGGACAAGGACAAGGCGTTGCAGGATGGGGCCATCGCGCCCTGGGCGCGCGGCCCTTCCCCACTCTACACCCAAACGCTCATGGCCATCGCCAAGCACTACAAGGCGTCCATGGCCAAGCCTTGGCGCACGCTGGGCGACGACGTGCGCAAAGCCATCCTGCACGGCACGAAGGACATCATCGCCTTCGTCTACGACGATGGTCTGCGACGCTACGAGACCAAGAAGCCCTTCGAAGGCGTCCTGCCCAATCTGGCGCGCCGCTGGAAGGAAACCGACAGCGCTTGGGTGCGCGAGGAACTGGGCCGCTACCAGTCCGCCGCTCCGTGTCCCACCTGCAAGGGCAAGCGCCTAAAGCCCGAGGCGCTCTCGGTGCGGGTCGGCGGCTTCGACATCGCTCAAGGCTCCACGCTGTCGATCCGCGAAGCGCGCGACTGGTTCGGCGGGCTTGAGAAGAAGCTCAAGCCCAAAGAACGTGAGATTGCGCAGCGGATCCTGAAGGAGATCAACGACCGCCTCAGGTTCCTGGTCGATGTTGGCCTGGAGTATCTCTCACTCGGTCGGGCGTCCGGAACGCTGTCGGGTGGGGAAAGCCAGCGCATTCGCCTCGCCTCGCAGATCGGCTCCGGCCTGACGGGCGTCCTTTACGTTCTGGACGAACCGTCCATCGGGCTGCACCAGCGCGACAACACCCGCTTGCTTGAAACGCTGAAACGGCTGCGCGATCTCGGCAACTCGGTGCTGGTGGTGGAGCACGACGAAGAGGCCATCCTCACCGCCGACCACGTGATCGACATGGGGCCGGCGGCAGGGGTGCGCGGCGGTCAGGTGATCGCACAGGGGGCGCCCGAGACGATCGTCCACAGCGACCAGAGCATCACGGGTCAATACCTCCGCGGCGTGAAGGAAATCCGAATCCCCGAAAAGCGCCGCAGCTCCAAGAAAATGTTGCGCGTCATCGGCGCGAGCGGCAACAACCTGAAGAACGTCACCGCCGAGATCCCGGTGGGCACGTTCACCTGCATCACCGGCGTCTCCGGCGGCGGCAAATCGACGCTCACGATCGAAACGCTCTACAAGGCCGCCGCGCGCCGCCTCAACGGCGCTTCGGAAGCTCCTGCGCCGCATACCTCCATCGAGGGACTGGAACACTTCGACAAGGTGATCGACATCGATCAGTCGCCGATCGGGCGCACGCCGCGTTCCAACCCGGCGACGTACACCGGCGCGTTCACGCCGATCCGGGACTGGTACGCCGGGCTCCCCGAAGCGAAGGCGCGCGGCTATGGCCCGGGGCGCTTTTCCTTCAACGTCAAAGGCGGGCGGTGCGAGGCATGCCAGGGCGACGGCCTCATCAAGATCGAGATGCACTTCCTGCCCGACGTTTACGTCACCTGCGACAGCTGCCGCGGGAAGCGGTACAACAGGGAGACGCTGGAAATCCTCTTCAAGGGCAAATCCATCGCCGACGTGCTTGACATGACGGTGGAGGAGGCCGCCCAGCTGTTCAACGCCGTCCCGTCTATCCGCGACAAGATGGAGACGCTGGCGCGCGTCGGGCTCGACTACGTCAAGGTGGGCCAGCAGGCGACGACGCTGTCGGGTGGCGAAGCCCAGCGCGTCAAGCTGTCGAAGGAGCTCTCCCGGCGCGCCACAGGGCGCACGCTCTACATTCTCGACGAACCGACAACGGGCCTGCACTTCGAAGACACGCGCCGGCTGCTCGATGTGCTCCACGAACTTGTGGACAATGGCAACACGGTGGTGGTCATCGAGCACAATCTCGATGTGGTGAAGACGGCCGATTGGGTGGTCGACCTCGGACCCGAAGGTGGCGACGGCGGCGGTCTCGTGGTGGGGGCCGGCACGCCCGAGGAGGTGGCGCGCATCGAGGGCAGTTGGACGGGGCGCTATCTGGCCGAGACGATGACGAGGCAGGCTGAGCGGAAACGCGTCCTGCGCGCGCCCTCCACCAAGGCGTCGCCAAAGACAGCCGGCAAAGCGGCTGGCAAGTCCAATGGGAAAGTCCTCGCCAAGGCATCGGACAAACCTGCTCCCAAGCCTGCGGCGCGGCGAAAGGGCGCTGCGGGCTGAACCCGCCGGAGCCGCCCCTACTGGGGGCGCAGGCCGCGATAGAGGTAAGCCGACATCGCGGCGTACGGCGCAAGGAAGAATGTGAGCCCGATGGCGGCGCTGAGGTAGCTCATGACCCAGTGCGCCGGACTTCCGGGCGTCTGCATTGCGGCCTGGCCGAACACGGCGCCGATGAGGATCGATGGTGCAAGGATCGCGAGGATGCTGAGCCCGATCGCGCCGATGAGCACAAGCACGAGGCACGCCGCAATCGGCGCAGCGTTGCCCTTCGTCCACCCCCACGTGCTGAACGCCAGCACCCGCTGCTCGGCCACGGTGGCCGGCAGCGCCAGCGTGAGCCTGGCCGAGAGCCACAGCAGAAACAGGGCAAGCGCGGAGAGGAGACCGAAAAACACGATCCGCCCATCGGCGCCGAGCGCGGTGACAAACGCCTGCGCCGCTTCCGCCGGGGGAAGATTCTGGAGGCTGTCGCCGTCCACGCCGGCCCCCACCAGCAACGAGGCGAGCGCCATCATCACGATGAACAGTCCTACGATGAACACGATCATGAAAAAGAAACCGATGGCGAAAGTGGCCGCGATCACGTTCCGCTCGTCAGCCCCGGCGCGTAGCACCAGCGGATCGACGCCCCGGGAAAGGGCGCGCCGATAATAGGCCGCCAGAACCACCGCCTGGACCAGCACGCCAAGTATCGACGCCAGCAGGCCGGATCCCATGTCGCCGCCCGTGGTGGAGACGTCGGACCAGACTTCAAGCGGCGTCAGCGCGACCGCTGCGGTCGCCGCCACAGGCACGATGGCCCGCCAGTCGCGCCCGATGAAGGCGAAACCCTCGCGGACGCACTCCAGGATCGGCGCGCGCCCCTGGGGCGACTGCTGCGACATGGCCATGACGGCTTTCCTCCCCGACGGCGCGGCGACTTTCTACGCCCTGCTTAGCGAGGCGGGCCTCCGCGCGCCACCGCTTGCAAGCCGCAGCCCGGCGCCGGACAAGTCCGTTCATGACAAGGAATTCCAAAACGCGCGTTCACGTTGTCGGCGCCGGCCTCGCCGGCTCGGAGGCCGCCTGGGCGCTCGCCCACGCGGGCGTCCCGGTCACGCTGCACGAGATGCGCCCCCACCGGGCAACGCCCGCGCACAAGACGGCGGCGTGCGCGGAACTTGTGTGCTCGAACTCTTTCCGCTCCGACGACTGGGAAAACAACGCCGTCGGACTGCTCCATGCCGAATTGCGGCGCGCCGGCTCGCTCGTGATGGTGGCCGGGGATGCGCACCAGGTGCCGGCGGGTTCGGCGTTGGCCGTGGACCGTGACGGCTTCTCCGCTGCGGTGACCCAGGCGCTCGAAAGCCACCCCCTGATCGCGATCGAACGCGGTGAGGTAGCCGCCGTGCCGCCTGCAGACTGGGGACAGGTCATCGTCGCCACCGGCCCGCTCACGTCGCCTGCGCTGGCGGATGCCATTCGCAGGCTCACTGGCGAGGAAGAGCTGGCCTTCTTCGACGCGCTCGCCCCCATCGTGCACCACGACAGCATCGACTTCTCCGTTGCGTGGATGCAGTCGCGCTATGACAAGGCGGGCCCCGCCGGCGACAAGGCCGCGTACGTCAATTGCCCGCTGAACAAACAGGAGTACGAAACCTTCGTCGACGCATTGCTGGCGGCCGAAAAGACCGAGTTCAAGGACTGGGAGAAGGATACGCCCTACTTCGAGGGTTGCCTGCCCATTGAGGTCATGGCGGAGCGCGGGCGTGAGACCCTGAGGTTCGGGCCAATGAAGCCTGTAGGCCTGGATGATCCACGGACCGGCCGCTGGCCCTACGCCGTGGTTCAGCTGCGCCAGGACAACGCGCTGGGCACGCTGTTCAACATCGTGGGGTTTCAAACCAAGCTGAAGCACGGGGCGCAGACGGAAGTCTTCCGCATGATACCGGGCCTGCAGAATGCCGTGTTTGCGCGCTTGGGCGGCATCCACCGCAACACCTTCCTCAATTCGCCCAAACTCCTGGACGCGACGCTGCGCTTGAAGGCGGCCCCGCATCTGCGCTTCGCCGGACAGATCACGGGCGTGGAAGGCTACGTCGAGAGCGCGGCCATGGGTCTGTTAGCGGGCCGGTTCGCAGCGGCGCAGGTCCTTGGCGCGACGCCCGCGCCGCCGCCGCCCACCACCGCCCTCGGCGCCCTGCTGGCGCACGTCACGGGCGGACACCTTGAGGGCCCTCGGGGCTCCTTCCAACCGATGAACGTGAACTTCGGCCTGTTTCCCCCGCTGGCCAAACACCCTGAGACAGACGCTGACGGAAAGCGCCAAAAGGGCCCTGAAAAGGGGCGCGCCCGCAAGCAGGCCATGGCTCGCCGGGCACTCGCCGACCTCGACGACTGGCTCGGCGCAGCGCGGGTCGCGGCCGAGTGACCGTCAGATGGAGCCGGTGGCGGAGGCGGTGACCAAGCGAATCTGACGACGCAGAAGCGGCACTTTCGCCGCGCCGTCGTATGGACGGTCCAGAGCGCGCATGTAATCGGTGACGAACGCCACGTAGCCGTACGCCGGGAAGAACTCCTTCGGCGCGCCGTAGACGAGCCTACGCATTTCCTTGTGCGCGGCGACGGCGCGTTCGAGCACGGCGCGGCACGCGGAGCTGGTGGCGTGGGTCGTGGCGCCTTCGAACAGCTCCGATGGCGTCAGGCGCACATGATCGAGCAGCTTCTGGGGGAAGAACGTTCGGCGGCGCTCGTTCCAGAGCGCGAGCGACCGGACGAGCCCCGTGTATCCCCAGACCCGGCCGGCGTTCCGGAAAAGATCGAGATGCTGGCGGGTCTGCACCAGGTCGGGCGCGCAAATGCGGGCGGCAAGCCGGATCACGGCCCCGGCGGTGGCGTCCACATACGCCTCGAACTCCGGCCAGGTCTCGAACGGGCGCTCTTCAAGATCGCGCGCCCGGGCGTCGATCAGGCCATCGAGGGATGCGCGATCCAGGCTGGTTTCTCGCACCAGCACAGCCAACCCTTCCGCCGCGGGAAACCGGGCCACGCCCTCGCCGCTGTAAATTGCAGCCACCGCATCCCGCCACCATTGGAGACGGATGAGCCCCAAGGCCGGCTCCCGCACGCTCTCCGGGATCCGGGCGATTTCGTAGACCACGGCGTAAAACGCGTTCAGGCGCGCCCGCACCGCAGGCTCGGCGAACCGGGCGGCCAGCCAACGGTCCTCGTCCACGCGCCGTACGAGATCGTCGAGGCTTTCGACGTCGCTCTCGGACTGCGCCTTGCGGTCGGTCTTTGACTTGAGCTTGCCGCGAAGCAAGTGGGTTACTCCGGCGATCAGGGGGGAGGAACGGTCGGTTCGGACATCCCCATAGGTTATGTCCATCTCATTATCCACAGCTTGACGACCCCATGCGCCGGGCAGGACGTCCCGACCGCGCACATACCCGGCCCGGAGAAATCCTCCCCTGCAAGTCGGGGGCCTCAGCCCGCGGAAGCCAGATCGACGAGTTCGGCCTCGACCCTCTCCTCGCCGCCCCAGGCGTTGCGCTTCAGCTTGACGGCGGCGTGGAACAGCCCCTCCCGGCTGAGGATGGCCTCTCCCGCCGGGTTCTGCGCCATGCGGAAGCCGATCCCGCGGAGTTTGCCGCCTCGGCCGTCCTCCAGGACGAAGCGCACGTGATCGCCCTTCACCATGCCCGCATACCCCACCCGAACGTCCGCCAACGCAAAGACCGGCTCGGGATGGCCGACGCCGTAAGGGCCGATACGGTCGAGGGCGTCCATCAGGGGAAGCCCCGCAGCGCTGATGGAGGCTGACGCATCCACCCACAGGGCCCGGGCCTCGCCCGCGGCGGCCTCCAGTTCCGGCGCGAGGGTCTCGGAGAGGAAGGTTCGCAGGTCGGCGAGCCTGTCCCAATCCATGCTGAGCCCCGCCGCCATCGCATGCCCGCCGCCCGCCTTGAGAATGCCCGCCCGGGCCGCCGCCGCCACCGCCGCGCCAAGGTTCACGCCCGGAATCGACCGTCCCGACCCTTTGCACGGCTCATCGGGACCGCCTCCTCCCAACACGATCGTGGGCTTCATGATCCGGTCCTTGAGCCGGCCTGCGGCGATGCCGATCACCCCGGGATGCCAAGCGGGATCGCCCACCACGGCGACCGCCCGATCCGCCGCCTCGGCTTCGGCCATGGACTGGGCCATGGCCAGCATGTCGGCCTCTTTCTGGCGGCGGTCGGCATTGAGCGCTTCCAGTTCCGCCGCGATCGCGGCGGCCTCGACGGGGTCCTCTGTGGACAGGATGCGGGTCGCAAGGGAGGCGTCGCCCACGCGGCCGCCGGCGTTGAGGCGGGGTCCCAGGATGAACCCGAGTTCGTAGACTGAGCCTGACGCCGGTTTGCCGGCGCTTTCGGCAAGCGCCTTCAGGCCCACGTTTCCTCCCCGCGCCAGCACCTTGAGGCCCTGGGCGACCATGGCGCGGTTGAACCCGGTAAGCGGGGCCACGTCGCAGACCGTGCCCAGCGCCGCCAGATCCAGGTTCGCCATCAGGTCCGGCAGATTGTTCGAGCCGATGGAGCCACGCCGGCGCGCCTCGCGGTTCACAGCGGCGAGCGTGACCATCACGACGCCAGCGGCCGTGAGGTGACCCTGCCCGGACGGGCAATCGGGCCGGTTGGGGTTGACGCAGGCCAGGGAGGGTGGCGGCGGGCCGGACATGAGATGGTGGTCGATCACCACCACCTCGAGCCCCAGCGCCGCCGCCGCTTCCAGCGGCTGCATGGCGGCGGCTCCGCAGTCCACCGTGATCACGAGTTCGACGCCCATGCCTTTCAGCCGCTCGAACGCCAGGGCGGACGGGCCGTACCCCTCGCGCATCCGGTCCGGGACGTAGATGGAGAGCGCCCGACCCCGTGCACGGAAGTACCGCACGAGCTGGGCGGCCGAGGTCGCGCCATCCACGTCGTAGTCCGCGAAGACCGCCGTGGGACGGCCCGTGACGATGGCGTCCTCAATCACACGGGCGGCCGCGTCCATATCGGCGAGCGTGGAGGGATCAGGAAAGAAGTCCCGCAACGTGGGTTCAAGGAAGCGCTTGGCATCCGCCTCTGCGACGCCCCGCGCCGCGAGCAACCGGGCGGCGATTTCCGGCAGACCGTGCCGGCGGCGAAACGTGTCGGCCAGCCCCTCGTCCACCGCCCGCGTGCGCCAGTGGCGGCCGGTCAAGGAACAGCGGACGTCCAGGAAGGGCCGGTCAGGAGTGGGTGAGGCGACGCGGACGGGAGATGCCATCCCGCGGATTGACATGGATTCTTTGCGGGCGCGAAGCCGTCCTGTGCGGCGCCCCGGCGACACCGGGCCTCTTTGGGGCCGTTTAGGCCCACGTTCCCTTCCCGTCCCGGAACGATTTTGTTAACCAAGGTTATGGCCGACGTTTTCATCACCTACGCACCCGCGGATGCGGAACTGGCGGTGCGCATCCAGAAGAGCCTGGAGCGGGCTGGAATCTCGGCAAGCCGGGGCCCCATCCAATACACGGCCTCGTGGCCGGCCCGCCTTCTCGACGATATCGATGCGTGCGTGGCGGTTCTGGCGCTCTGGTCCCAGGCGGCCCTTCGCGTCGATTGGGTGCAGACGGAAGCCGCCATCGGCGCGCACTTCGGCCAGACCGTCTCCGTCCGGACGGATCCGGGCCTAGACCGGAGCGAGATACCGGCCATCCATCGCGAGGCGCCGGGGGCCGAGATCGTCGACATCTTTGAAGGGGATCTGGCGCCGGGCGGCTGGGGACAGACGGCGGCCGAGATGCTCGACCGCAAGCTTGGCCCCGTGGCCGGCCGTATCCGGGCGTTGAAGGCGCGGGGGCCGGTGGCGGCGCCTGCAGCGGCCGCTGGAGCGGTGCCGTCCGGGGAAGAAGTGCAGCGGCGGCTCTCTTCAGGGTTCATTTGGGTCCGCAGATCGGGCGAGGCAAAGGGCCGGTCCATGCCCGCCTTGGCGGCGACGCGCCGGGAGGCGGCGTTCCGGTCCTCGTTCACCGCCCTCTCCGGCATGGATTATCCAAGCGACATCCGGGCGGGCCTCCTGGACTTCGCCGATAGCGCCACCGCCCGGCGGGGTCTCGCCCGCATCTACGCCGAGGGCCTCTCACGCAACGACCGGGAATTCTGGGGCTTGGTCGGCCGCCTCGCGGCCCCCCTTTCGGCGACGCTCACACTGGGGGGCCTCCAGCGCTCAGGCGCCCCCGCCGGGGTGATCGCGGATCTGATCGACCCCCGCGACGCACGGGATCTGCACGACGAGCGGTTCGGCAGGATCCGCAGCGCCCGGGCCGGCGGCAAGGGCGGCGTGGTCATGTGGCCCCTCGCGGCGGTCGCTGTAGGGCTGATCGCCCTTGTGGCGGCCCCGCAAATCCAGCGGTTCGCGCCGAGCTTCGACAACACATCGTTCAGCCTGCCCTCGCTGCCCAAGTCGAAGGCGGTTGCGCCGGCGAACCCCGAGGTCGCCCCCGCGCCCTGGGCAAACGGCGCCGAAACTATACGCGCGGCGCCCCTGCCGCCCCCGGTTCGGGCCTCCCCGCCCGCCGAAGCGGCGCCGGTGGCGGCGCCGCCCCTGTCGGCGCAAGCTCCTGCCCCGCCAGCGCCCGCTGGCGTCACCGAAGCGCTCAACCCCGATGGGTCGTTCGTTCGCCTCCGGTATTGCCGCATCGCGCCCGATGCGTCGGAGACGGTGCTCGAGGTCATGGACGGCGAGCGCCTCTTCGACGTCGCGGGCCGCGCCTTCATGGATAGTCCCGAAGGGATCGCGCGCATCGCGGAGCGCAACGCCGCCTGTCTGGGGCCGCGGGCGCTGATGCTGGGCGACGGCCGCACCATTGGCGGCAGCGATCTGATCTTTGCGGGAGACCGCCTCGTGATACCGGTCGCCAAGGCCGACAGCGCCGGCGCTGCGCCGCCCGCCGCGCCCGGAGCCACACGCCTGCGCTAACCAGCCTCCGCCGCAAGCCAGGACAGGCCGTCGGCGCCGATGAGATAGCGGGCGAGCCGGTCCTCCTGGGCGCCGATGGCCTCGAAGAAGCGTCGCGCGACGGCGTTCTCCACCCCCGTGGTGATGGTCAGCTCCCGGACGCCCAGATCGCGCGCGCGGGCGGCGATGTGGGTGATCAGCAGACGGGCGAGCCCGTCGCGACGATGGTGAGGCGCGACAAACAGGTGCAGGAGCACCATCGTGAGCGTCGCGCGCGCAAGATCATAACCAGACCCCGTGATGGCCTGGGCGCACGGTCGTCCGCGCTCGGCCTCGACAAGCCAGACCTCGACGGGGGCGTGCGCGCCCACGGCGTCGCGCCGATAGGCCTCGGTGGTGAAGAGATTGGCCGCGCCCTCTTCGGCGGCGGCGGCCGCTACGAGGCGGCAGACGGCATCTGCATCGCTGGCGACCGCGCGTCGGATCGTGAACTGCTCCACCACCGCATCAAACGCCCGGGCGCATCATCCGTCCAGTGCGCAACGGTGCGGCGATCAGGGACCGAAGTCGTCGTGGTGGGGACCGGGGATTATGCGCCCGCCCCGTTCCCACTGGGTCGGCAGGCCCCGGCGGGTCATCGCCGCGCCAACCCAGGTCAGCAGAAAAATGATGCCCACGGAAATCGCGATGACGATCCAGAACATCCAGAGGCTCCAGCACCGGTCCAAGCCCGGCTACCGATAAATGGGCGCCTCCGTCGCCCGCGACAATGGCGTTCCCCCGGGACGCGCTCTCACCCCTGCCCTTGGGCCGTCAGGAGGCCTATAGTCGAGCCATGCCGCCCACCTCCGGTTCTCCTCGCGCCCGCCGCACGGCGGGACCCGCGCGTGCCTGGCAGCGCATGCTCTCGGGCCGCAAGCTCGATCTGCTCGACCCCTCGCCCTTCGACATCGAGATCGACGACATCGCCCACGGCCTGGCCCGCGTCGCCCGCTGGAACGGCCAAACGGTGGGCGAGCACCCCTTCTCCGTGGCCCAACATTCGCTCGTCGTGCTCGACATCCTGGCGGAGACCGCCCCTGGCCTCGATGCGAAGGCGCGCCTGCTCGCGCTTCTGCATGACGCGCCCGAATATGTGATCGGGGACATGATCAGTCCTTTCAAGGCGGCCCTTGGGCTCGACTACCGGGCCTTCGAGGACCGGCTCGCCACAGCCATCCACGTGCGTTTCGCGCTGCCGCCGCAACCAGCAGCCCCGCTGAAGGCGCAGATCAAAAGGGCGGACGTGATGTGCGCGTGGCTGGAGGCGGTGCAACTGGCCGGATTTGACGAGGCGGAAGCCAACCGCTTCTTCAAGCGTCCGCCAGACGCCGCGTGCAAGCCGCTGAGGCCTATGGCGACGGCGGAGGCGCAGGCGGCCTTTCTGCGCGCATTCCAGACCCTCGTCGACCAGGAGTGAAGATGGCGATTCTCGTTTGTCCGCTCTCGAAGGTCTCGTCGGTGATCGCGTCGCGCGCGCCGTCGCACGTGGTGAGCCTTCTTGACCCCCATTCAGCGTTTCCCGACGCCTCGCACGACCGTCGCCACCTCAAGGTGGGCGTCCACGACATCACAGAGGACATGGCAGGTTGGACGGCCCCCGGACGCCCGCATCTGACCGAGATCCTCGAGTTCATCGGCTCATGGGAGCGGGCGGCCCCCATCCTCATTCACTGCTACGCCGGCATCTCCCGGTCCACGGCCACGGCCTTCATCACGGCATGCGTCCACAATCCCGGCGTCGACGAGGAAGCCATCGCTTGGACGCTGCGGCGCGCGTCCGCGGTCGCGTGGCCCAACCGGCGCATCGTTGCGCTGGCGGACGCCGAACTGGGCCGCGGAGGGCGCATGGTGCGGGCCATCGACGCCATCGGCCGAGGCCGGAGCTGGGAGGAAGCGGGCGAGAACACTCCCTTCGAGATTCCCTCCACTTACGCAGCGCCCGCATGACGCAGGTCGTGCTTGGACTGTCGGCGACGGTGCTGGCGGTGACGGAGGACGCGCCGCACGTGCTGGTTACGCGCGGCCGCGACGAAGCCCTGACCGGGCTGCCCTTCGGCCTGTTTGATCCGGCGGGGGACCGAACGCTCGAGCTCACGCTGCGCAAGTGGGTCAGCGCGCAGACGGGGTTCGAGATCGGGTACGTGGAGCAGCTCTATACGTTCGGCGATCGCGGTCGCGAGGCGCCCCTGGCGGCGGACGCGGACAGGGTCCTGTCGATCGGCTATCTGGCGCTGGCGCCGGAAAAGGCCGCCCTCGACGAACACGGCGCAGACTGGCGCGACTGGTACCGATACTTTCCGTGGGAAGACTGGCGCGCGGGACGTCCGTCGATCATCGACGCCGAAATCGGCCCGCGCCTCAAGGCATGGGCCGGCGCCCACGCTGACCGGCGCGACCGCGCGCGCCTTGCGTTCGCCCTCGACGGCGCGCCCTGGAACGAAGAACGCACCCTGGATCGCTACGAACTGCTCTATGAGGCGCGCCTCGCGCCTGAGGCCGCCCGCGACGCCGCCCGCTTTGAAGGCCGCGCCGAACCGCATCTGGCGCCGACCCCACTTGCGCCCGGGCTTGGCGAACCCATGCGTTCCGATCACCGGCGCATCCTCGCCACGGCGATTTCGCGCCTGCGTGGCAAACTCAAGTATCGGCCCGTCGTGTTCGAACTGGTGCCGGCGCGCTTCACCCTGCTGCACCTGCAACGGGTCGTGGAAGCGATCGCCGGCCTAGAACTGCACAAGCAGAATTTCCGACGCCTGCTGGAGCGCGCCGAGTTGGTGGAAGGCACCGGTGAAATGGAGGCCCGCACCGGCGGTCGCCCGGCTGAGCTCTTCCGGTTCAGGCGCGAACTGCTGCGCGAGCGACCGGTGGGCGGCTTCCACGTCCCTGCGCCGAAGACTGCGGAGTAACCCCCGCGCAAGCGGACGGCGCGGGCTGCTGCGCTAGCCTGCCTTGAAGCTCACGATCTTGCCTGGCCGCCGCGGCGGCTCACCCTTCGGCAAGGCGTCCACATGCTCCATACCGGCAGTCACTTCCCCCCAGACGGTGTACTGACCGTCGAGGAATGTCGCGTCGTCCAGACAGATGAAAAACTGGCTGTCGCCGGAGTCCGGGTCGCTCGCGCGCGCCATCGAGCATACGCCACGGACGTGGGGGGCCTTGGAAAACTCGGCCTTCAGATTCTTCCCGGAGCCGCCCGTGCCCTGGCCCCTCGGACATCCGCCCTGCGCCATGAAGCCGTCGATCACGCGGTGAAACGTAAGCCCGTCGTAAAACCCTTCCTCGGCGAGTTGGGCGATGCGGGCTGTATGGCCTGGCGCGAGATCGGGCCGCAGTTTGATCGTGACGGGCCCGCTCTCCAGCGTGAGGATCAGGGTATCAGGGGTATGTTGCGCCACCACGGCCGGTCCCTTTCGTTGATGCTGCCGACGCCGGTGATGCGGGCCGGGATCTGCACGTCGCAGATCGAGAAATCGGCGCCACGTTCGCGGCGCGTGTCGTCCAGAAGCTTGCGGAAATCGGCGCTGTCGGTGCGCATCACATAGAGGGGCACCCGTTCCGTCTCCGGAAGATCAGCCATGATGCGGACGCTGAGCATGCGGTCCGGGTTGGGCACGGGACTGGCGGGGTTGTTGACCGCAAGCTTCAGGATAGCGTCCAGGCCCCACACCGCGCGGCCCCAGATGGTGTAGCTCTTGTCCAGCGAAGGATACGTGGCGCGCATGAGGAAGAACTGGCTATTGGCGCTGTTGACCTGATCGACGCCGTTGACGATGCCCGAGCGCGCCATGGAGGCGATGCCCGGACAATGCAGCGCCCACGCCCGCACCTTGCCGTCCGCGGTCAGCGCCATCTGCGCGTCGGGATAGGTTTCGATGGCGAGCGTTTTGTAGAAGCCCTGCCAAGCGCCGCCCTGCTGGGACGCCGCGACAAAGGGCATGTCCCCGCCGCGCTTGAACTGGAATTCCTGGTTCAGATCCGGCTTCGTCGAAGCGCCGGTGCTGTCGCCCGTGGGATCGCCGGTTTGCGCCATGAAATTGTCGATGACGCGATGAAATGTGAGATTGTCGTAGAAGCGCTCGCGGGTCAGCTCCTTGATGCGCCCCACATGGGCAGGCGCCACCTCAGGAAACATCTCCACCACGATCGGCCCTTGGGTGGAGGTGATGACGAGCGTGTTCTCGGCATCGAGCTTCCGCCACTTGATGGGGTCGGGCGCGCGCTGCGCTGACGCTGGCGCCGCCAGAAGCAAAACTGCCGCCGCCGCCGCGACGAGGGACAACCTGGCCATGATCATCATGTCAATCCGTACTTGGCCTTCAACCGCCGCTCAACATCCGTCGGCACGAACTGGGAGATATCGCCTCCAAGTCGCGCGATCTCCTTCACGAGCCGGGAGGCGATCGCCTGACAGGTGGGATCCGCCATGAAGAAGACGGTCTCGATGGTCGGGTTGAGCTTCTGGTTCATCGCCACCATTTGAAATTCGTACTCAAAGTCCGACACGGCCCGTAGCCCGCGGACAATGACCTGCGCGTCGACTTCCTCGGCGAATTTCATCAGCAATGTGTCAAAAGGACGGACGTCGATATCGACGATGCCCTTGAAGCGCGCCACCTCCAGGCGGACCATCTCCACGCGGTCCTCCAGAGCGAACAGCGGCCCTTTGTCCCGGTTGATCGCGACGCCGATGACGAGGCGATCCACGATCTTCGCAGCCCGATCGATGATGTCGATGTGGCCGTTGGTGAGAGGGTCGAAGGTGCCCGGATAGAGGCCGGTGCGCCGCGCTGGTTTGCTCACCCGCCTTCTCCGTTCTCCGAGCCCGCGTCGTCCACGTCTTCCAGTCGTTCTGCGGCCACCACGTGCTCGTCCTCGCCCACCCTGATGAGGGTCACACCCTGGGTTGCCCGCCCGGCGACGCGAATGCCGTCGATGGGCATGCGGATGAGCTGTCCGCGATCGGTGACCAGGAGCAGTTCCTCGCCGGCCTTGACTGGGAAGGCGCCGACGATCCGCGCCTCCGCGCCCGCCAGCCGATGTGCGATGAGCCCTTTGCCGCCGCGTCCGACGACGCGGTACTCGTAAGACGACGCGCGCTTGCCAAGGCCGTCCGATGTGATGGTGAGGATGAACTGCTCCTGGGTCTTGAGCCAGGTGAGCCTCTCAAACGGCACCTCGGCGGCCATGCCAGCGGTCTCGTCGCCATCGGTCTCGCCGATCGTGTCGTCGCGATCGGCGCTGTCCCACTTGAAGTAGGTGGCGCGCTCCTCGGGCGTGATGTCGACATGTCGCAACACGGCCATGCCGATGACGCGGTCCCCCTCCTTGAGATCGATGCCACGGACGCCGGTGGAATCGCGCCCCTTGAACACGCGCACGTCGGTGGCCGGAAAGCGGATGCACATGGCTTGCGCCGTGGTGAGCAGGATGTCGCTGTCCTCGGAGCAGATTTCCACTGCGACAATGCCGTCGCCCTCGTCCGGCTTCATCGCGATCTTGCCGGCGCGGTTGACCTGCGTGAAGTCGGAAAGCTTGTTGCGACGCACCTGCCCGGAGCGCGTGGCGAACATCACGTCCAGACGGTCCCAGTCGTGTTCGTCCTCAGGCAGCGCCATCACGGACGTGATGCTCTCCCCGGACTCTAGCGGGAGCATGTTGACGAGCGCGCGCCCCTTGGTGCGCGGATCGCCTTGGGGGAGGCGCCAGACTTTCTCCTTGTAGACCATGCCCGCCGACGAGAAGAACAGGATCGGCGTATGCGTGGAGGCCACGAACAGCCGCGTGACGAAATCCTCGTCCTTCGTGACCATGCCCGCCTTGCCTTTCCCACCGCGCCGCTGTGCGCGATAGGCGGAGAGCGGCGTGCGCTTGACGTAGCCGCCGTGGGTCACGGTGACGACCATGTCCTCGCGCGGGATGAGGCTTTCGTCGTCGATCTCGCCGTCGGCTTCGGAGAACGGCGTACGCCGTGGAACCCCGAAGCGCTCCTTCACGACCGACATCTCTGACTTCACGATGTCGAGGATGCGGCTGCGGGAACCAAGGATATCAAGGAGTTCGCGGATCTGTTCGGCGATCTCGTTGGCGGCCTTGGCGATATCTTCCCGGCCGAGACCGGTCAGGCGCTGGAGGCGCAGGTCGAGAATGGCGCGCGCCTGCTCCTCGGACAGCCGAATGGCGTCGCCCTCGCCGACCACGGTACGAGGATCGGCGATCAGTGCGATCAGCGGCAGCATATCGCCCGCCGGCCAAGCGCGGGCCATCAGTTCGATCCGGGCGGCGTTGGGATCAGGGGCGTTGCGGATGACGCGGATCACCTCGTCGATGTTGGCGACGGCGATGGCGAGACCTACAGTTTCGTGGCCTTTCTGCCGCGCCTTGGCGAGGCGGTGCTTGGACCGCCGGGTGATCACCTGCTCGCGGAACGCCAGGAAGGCCTGCAGCAGCGCCCGCAGCCCCATCTGCTCAGGCCGCCCATTGTTGAGCGCGAGCATGTTGTAACCGAAGGAGCTCTGCAGTTGCGTGAAGCGATAGATCTGGTTCAGCACGACATCGGGAACGGCGTCCCGCTTCACCTCCACCACAAGGCGGATTCCGAAACGGTTGCTCTCATCGCGGACCTCGGCGACGCCCTCGATCTTCTTCTCGCGCACCAGTTCGCCGATCCGCTCATACACGGACGCCTTGTTGACCTGGTAAGGCACCTCGGTGAACACGAAAGCTTCGCGGCCGCGGATCGTTTCGGTCTTGTAACGCGCACGCTGGACCACGGATCCGCGTCCTGTGATCAGCGCCTGACGCGCCCCGGCCCGGCCGAGAATTTCACATCCCGTGGGAAAGTCCGGACCGGGCACGATGTCGAGCAGTTCAAGATCCGTCAGATCCGGGTTCTCGATCAGCGCAAGCGCTGCATCGATCACCTCGGCGAGGTTGTGGGGCGGGATGTTGGTGGCCATGCCCACGGCGATGCCGCCGCCGCCGTTCACCAGCAGGTTGGGATAGCGCGCCGGCAGGACGACCGGTTCGCGGCGTGACGCGTCGTAGTTGTCCTGAAAGTCGACGGTGTCCTCGTCGATGTCCTCCAGCAGGAACATCGCTGCCTTCGCCAGCCGGCTCTCCGTGTAGCGCATGGCGGCGGGCTGGTCCCCGTCCTGCGATCCGAAGTTGCCCTGGCCGTCGATCAGAGGCAGGCCCATGGAGAAGTCCTGCGCCATCCGCACGAGCGCTTCGTAGATCGCGGAGTCTCCGTGAGGGTGGTAGCGGCCCATGACCTCACCCACCGTGTTCGCGGATTTGCGGTAGGCCTTGTCCGGCGTGTTGCCCGCCTCGTTCATGCCGAACAGGATGCGCCGGTGGACGGGCTTGAGCCCATCACGCGCGTCCGGCAGCGCCCGGCTCACGATCACGCTCATCGCGTAGTCGAGGTAGGAACGCTTCAGCTCCGCCTCGATGGTGATGTGGGCGCCGCCCGTGGGCGCGGTGGGGGGCAGGTCGCCGGGGGCGTCGTCGTCGGGCGGAATGTCGGTCAAAGCAGGCGACTCGGAGGGTTCATGGGATGGCACTCCGGGTAGCACTTCCCTTGGCGCAAGGCCAATTGGGCGTCGTCCGCCGGCGGGTCAGGCGCGACGCCGCTCCGCCAGCGCCACAAGCGCGACCCCGGCCATGGTCAGGCCCCCGCCGAGGAGGAATTGCCAGGTCAGAGGATCGTCCAGCACCACGACCCCCAAGGCGACGCCGATCAGCGGGGACAAGAACAGGTATGGGGTCGTGCGCGCCACGGCGTAGCGCTGCACGAGCCGGAACATGAGTGCGTTCGCCGCCACGCTGGACGCCAGAGCCGCGAAGGCTATGGCGGCCCAGATGGTCCAGGGCGCCGCCGCCATTGCCGTCATTTGCCCCGTTTCGAACGTCGCAGACGCCAGAAACAGGCCCGGCGCCGCAAACGCCGCAATCCAGGCCTGGTAAGTGAGCGGATGAACCACCGGGGCCCGCCGCACCAGCACGGCGGCCGCCCCGTAGATGGCCGCCGCCAGCGCCACGAGCGCCAGCGCGCCGATCTGGGAGAACACCGCCGGATCGCCCGCCATCGCCGCCAACCCCGCGAATGCGGCCCCCATTCCCGCCAATCGCCACGGCCCAGCCCGCTCCCGGAGCCACAGCGCCGCAAACCCCACCGACGCCGGGATCCAGATCTGCATGGCGATCACCATGGGCGCGAGGTCTGTCGCCAGGGCCAGCCCGGCGTATTGAATCCCCTGGTGAACCAGTCCGGTGAGGATGGCCACGAGCGCGAGCATGCCCATGCCCGCCTTCGGAGCCTTCAGCAGGGGAAACAACACCGCAAGCGCGATGGTGAAACGCAACCCTGCCGTCAGCAATGGCGGCATCGCATCCACCGCGACCTTCGCGAACAGGTTGTTCAGGCCCCAGATCACTGCAATGGCCAGCAACGCCGCGAAATCCCCCGCGGCGATGGGCGGATCGGCGGGCGCTGTGGAATTGTCCTCTGGTGTTTGGGCCATGCGGCGAAGGCTTAGCCCACCTTCGCCGATTCCCGCCTACATCTGCGCGTATCCGCGCTGGGCGATATAGGCTCTCAGTTCGGCCATCCGGCCCTGGGGACTTGGGTGCGTGGACAGGATGGTCGGCCCGCGGGAGCCGCCTTCCCCAGCCATCAACTCCCAGAACTTGACGGCCTCGCGCACGTCATACCCGGCGCGGTGCATGTTATCGACGCCCACGCGGTCAGCCTCGGTTTCCTGCAGCCGGGAGTACGGCAACAAGATTCCCACCTGGGCCCCGAGACCGATGGCCGCCATGTAGGCGTTGGCGTTCTGCGAACTGGCGAGCGCCACCTGGGCGCCGGCCATCGCCAGTGAACTGCCCACCTGCTGGCTGTAGCGTTCGGCGGCGTGGCGCGCCTGCACGTGTCCCACTTCATGGCCCATCACCGCTGCGATCTGCGCATCGTTCTGCGCCAGTTGCATCAGACCCCGGTAGAACCCCACCTTGCCGCCCGGGAGGACAAAGGCGTTCTTGTCGTCCTTGTCGAAGACGACGAATTCCCATTGGACATTGGTGAGGCCGGACGCTGCGGAGATGCGGCGGCCCACACGCTGCAGCTGGGCGTTGAGTGCAGGATCGCGCGAGATTGGCGTGTCCTGCTTCTGCTTTGCCCAGCTGTCGAGCGCCATCGCCGCAAGTTGCTGCTCGCCGGGCGCGAGACCGATGAACTGGCTGCGTCCGGTCACTGCATTGGTTTCACAGCCAGCCAGCATGAGGGCGCCTGACGCAAGGCCAAGGATGACGTCGCGCCGCTTGAGCGTGGACAGGTCCACCAGCGTGGGCTCGGTGACGGTGGGCATGCCATGAGTGTGGCCGGCATGATCGTGGTCTGCGCACATGGAACCTGCTCCTCGCCTCGGCCGGCCCCACGACGCCTCAGGCAGCGTGTTGGCCGCATCGCCGCCTTGGGTACCAAAGCGGGCGCGACTGCGCCACAGGGTGGTTCAGGTTCCTGGACGACGGGGCATGGACACCCGCCGGGCGCACCGTTATAAGCCCGCCCTCCGCCGGGCCTGCCCGTTCGGCGCCTGGGTAGCTCAGTTGGTAGAGCAGCGGATTGAAAATCCGCGTGTCGCTGGTTCGATTCCGGCCCCAGGCACCATCGCCCGCTTGGCGTCAGCCTCGGGGCCGCTGCTCAGGACGCGATGATGGCGGCGAACTGGGCGGGATCGACGTTGCCGCCGCTGGCCACGATCGCCACCCGGGCGCCCTTGACGTCGATGACGCCATTCAGCACGGCCGCAAGCGCGATGGCCCCGCCCGGCTCAAGCACGACGCGCAATTCCCTGAACGCAAACCTCATGGCGTCCCGCACGGCATCGTCCGGCACAACCAGGGCGCCGGCCAGCTTCTCCTGGGCGATGGCGAACGGGATCGCCCCCATCCGGTCGCTGAGGAGCGCGTCGCAGATGGACCGCACGCCGGTTGCGTTCACTTCCCGCTGCCCGCTGGCGAGGGAACGCGCCATGTCGTCGTGGCCGGCAGGCTCCACCGCGAAAACCCGCACCGCCGGCGCATGCGCCGTGAGCGCGAGCGCGAGGCCGGTGACCAATCCGCCGCCGCTGCCGGGCGCGAGGGCCACATCGACCAGCCCGAAATCCTCCATGATCTCCAGCCCCACGGTGCCCTGGCCCGCAATGACGAAGGGATCGTCAAACGGCTTCACGAGCGCGAGACCGCGCGCCGCCGCAATCGTCGCGCCGATCGCCTCGCGATCTTCGCGCACCCGATCGTAGAGCACGATTTCCCCCCCGAGCGCGCGCGTGTTGTCGATCTTCACCCGTGGCGCGTCGGCGGGCATCACGATCACAGCCGGGACGCCGAACGCGCGTGCGGCGCCCGCCACCGCCTGCGCATGGTTACCAGACGAGTACGCAAGCACTCCGGGCTGGCGCAACTCAGGAGTGAAGCTCGCAATCCGGTTGAAGGCGCCGCGCGCCTTGAAAGCCCCGAAGCGTTGCAGGTTTTCCGCCTTCACGACGACCGTCGCGCCGACGAGCGCATCGAGGGCCTCACTCCGCAGCAATGGCGTGCGCCGAACATGGGGCGCGATCCGGCGCGCCGCCGCGTTCACATCGTCGATCGTCGGCGTTTGCATGCTCATCCCCTTGGTTTCGCGCGGCGCGTGGGCGGAGCCTTCAACGGATCGTCCGGCCACGGATGCTTCGGATACCGGCCCTTCATCTCGCTTCTCACCGCGGCATACGATCCCGCCCAGAAGCCCGGGAGATCGCGCGTTGTCTGCACGGGGCGCCCTGCAGGCGACAAGAGCCGCAGCAGCAGCAGGGCCCGGCCGCCGGCGACGGCAGGATGTTGGGCGAGCCCAAACAGCTCTTGCAAGCGAACATCCAGCGCAGGTCCACTCTCAGCCGCGTAGTCGATGGCGTGCTCTCCCTCCGCGGGGCTGCGATAGCGTGCTGGCGCCTCCCGATCCAGACGGCGGGCGAGATCGTGGGGCAGCAACAGGCGCAAGGCCTGCGCGATGGCCTCGGGTTCGATAGCGTCGAGACGCGAGGCCTCTCCGAGCGCTGCATCCAGCCACTCGCCAGCGCGCGCCACCAAGCCTGCGTCCGTCACGTCCGGCCATGGATCACCCTCCAGTCGCCGCATAAGCGCAATGCGGGCGCGCCATTGGCGCACGTCGTCGCGCCATGGCAGCGACTGCAGACCATCCCTGAGCACCGCGTCCGCAAGCACGGCGCGGACGCGCGCCGCGTCCGGCTTCTCCAGCGGCGCTTCCTGGATCACAAGTCGACCAAGGCGGGTCAAGCGCCGTGCGCGCACCGCGCCCGCCTGCGCATCGAAACTGACGTCGTCATCGGTCACCAGACTATCGCCAAAGGCCTTGTCAATCTCAGCGCGCGTAACTGGCGCCGCCGAGATGATCGCCGTGCGGTCCGCCGGCCCGGCCACTTCCGCTATGGCGAGAAACGCCTCCCGCGCCAGCGCATCGGTCTCTGGCAGCGCCGCCGCCCGGCCGCAGGCCATGAGGAACTCGCCGCGTCGCCCGCGCGCGCGCGCGACGCGCTCCGGGTAGGCATGCAGAAGCATGGCGCCCGCCAGCGCGGGCTGCGCATCCGCCGTAGGCCCGCCCGCGCGCCGAGCGATCGCCTCCGCCGCACGACGCGCCGAAGACGCGCGCGGCGTGCGGTCCAGCATGAACTGACCAAGCCGGTGGCGCAGGTCGGCGTCGCGCCCGACAAGGCCTGGCTCGCTGATGACCATCGCCAGCATGGACGCGCCGAGCCCTTCGCCATAGCGCGCCGCCCGCGCCACCATGTGCGCGAGGCGGGGCTGCAGCGGCAGCGTGGCGATCGCAGATCCTTCCGGCGTCAGCCGCCCGCTTGCGTCGAGCGCGCCGAGATCACGCAGCAGCGCCTCCGCTTCACGCCAAGCGGGCACGGGAGGGGGATCCATCCAGCGCAGGGCCGAAGGATCGCGGACCCCCCACGCCGCGAGGTCCAGCACCAGCCCAGCCAGGTCAGCCTCCAAGATTTCCGGCCGGTCAAAAGGCGCGAGCGCGCGGGTCTCGCCCTCGCCCCAAAGCCGCCAGCACACGCCCGGCTCCGTGCGACCCGCGCGGCCCTTGCGCTGTTCCACCGCTGCGCGGCTCGCGCGAACGGTGACCAGGCGCGTCAGGCCGGTGTCGGGCTCAAACTTGGGTCTGCGGGAGAGGCCGCTGTCGATCACCACGCGCACCCCCTCGATGGTCAGGCTCGTCTCGGCGATGGACGTGGCGAGCACAACCTTGCGGCCGTCAGGGCCGACAGGGGAGATGGCGGCGTCCTGGATGCGGGGATCGAGCGCGCCGTACAACGGCTGGATGGCTGCCTCGCCCACGCGCCCCTGCAAGCGCGCCGCCGTCCGCTCGATCTCGCCCGCACCGGGCAGAAAAGCGAGGATGCCACCGCGCTCGGCGCCCAGCGCCGAAATCACCGCCTCCGCCATCGCCTGCTCGACCGGCGTCCGCACGTCACGGCCCAGATAGCGGACATCGACAGGATACAGCCGACCCTCGGACACCACCTGCGGCGCATCGCCCATCAGGCTTGCGACCCGCGCGCCGTCGAGCGTGGCCGACATCACGAGGATGCGGAGGTCTTCCCGCAAGGCGCCTTGCACATCGAGCGCAAGCGCCAGGCCAAGATCGCCCTCCAGGCTCCGCTCATGAAACTCATCGAACAGCACCGCCGCAACGCCCCCGAGAGCGGGGTCCGACAGGATCATTCGCGTGAACACACCCTCCGTGACGACTTCTATGCGCGTGGCGGCGCTGGTGCGGCTCTCCAGGCGCACCCTGTATCCCACAGTGCGCCCTACAGGTTCGCCCAGCGCCCGGGCCATGCGCTCTGCCGTCGCCCGCGCAGCAACGCGCCGTGGGCTGAGCACCAGAATGCGCCCCTGGCCCACCCACGGCTCACCCAGCAACGCGAGCGGCGCCCGCGTCGTCTTGCCCGCTCCTGGCGGCGCCACGAGCACAGCGGCGTTGCTGACGGCGAGCGCGGCGCGGAGATCTGGAAGGACGTCGTCGATGGGCAGATGCATGGCCGTGCCTACCGCAAACCCGCCCGGAAGCTCTCCACAAATGCGCCGTACGCGTTCGCTGCGATCGCGGCCCGGATCCGGAGCATCAGGCCCTGGTAGTAGGCGACGTTGTGCCACGACAGCAGGACCTGGCCCAGAAGCTCGCCCGATTTGACCAGATGGTGGAGGTAGGCCCGGCTGTAGTCCCGGCTCGCGGGGCATTCGCTTGCATCGTCCAGCGGCGCAATGTCCTCGGCGAACCGCGCATTCTTAAGGTTGAGCGGTCCCTCATCCGTCCACGCTTGCCCGTGACGACCGGATCGGGTGGGCAACACGCAATCGAACATGTCCACCCCACGCGCCACCGCCTCCACGATGTCGATCGGCTTGCCCACGCCCATCAGGTAACGCGGGCGATCTGTCGGCAGGAGCGGCGTCGTGACATCGAGCGTCCGCAGCATGTCTTCCTGAGGCTCGCCGACGGCGAGACCGCCTATGGCGTATCCGTCAAAGCCCTCGTCCACCAACGCCCGCGCGGACTCCGCGCGCATGCCTTCGTCGGTTCCGCCCTGAACGATGGCGAACAACGCCTGTTCGTCGCGTGCGCCAAACGCGGTGCGGCACCGAACCGCCCACCGCAACGACAGCTCCATCGCCCGACGGACATCCGCCTCCGGCGCCGGCAAGGCCGGACATTCATCGAACTGCATGACGATGTCGGCCCCAAGCAAATCCGCCTGGATCTCCACGGATCGCTCCGGCGTCAGCTCATGGGTCGATCCGTCGATATGGCTTCGAAACGTGACGCCCGCCTCGGTGATCTTGCGGAGACCAGACAGCGACATCACCTGGAAACCGCCGGAATCCGTCAGGATCGGACCAGTCCACCCCATGAAGGCGTGCAGCCCGCCAAGGCGGCGCACACGTTCGGCGCCGGGACGCAGCATCAGGTGGTAGGTGTTCCCGAGGATGATGTCCGCACCGCATGCCCGCACCTGCTCGACCAGCAAACCCTTCACAGTTCCCGCGGTCCCTACGGGCATGAAGGCCGGCGTGGCGATATCGCCGCGCGGCGCGCGCAGCGTCCCATGTCGGGCCATGCCGGCGCGCGCGTGAATGCGGAACGAAAAGCCACTCATGCTGGGTGGGACCTAAAGAGAAGTGATGCGTCTCCGTACGAGTAGAACCGGTATCCCGCCGCGATGGCGTGGGCGTAGAGCGCGTGCGCACGCTCAAGACCGACGAAGGCCGAGATCAGCATGAACAAGGTGGACCGGGGCAGGTGGAAGTTTGTCCACAGACCGTCCACGACGGCGAAGCGATAGCCGGGTGTGATGAAAATCGCGGTGTCCCCGGTCGTTGCGACGACAGCCCCGTTCGAATTGACCGCCGATTCAAGACTGCGCAGTGCGGTCGTCCCGACGGCGATCACGCGTCGCCCGTCAGCGCGCGCGCGATTGACGGCGTCGGCGGTCTCCTGCGGCACTTCACGCCATTCCTCATGCATGGCGTGCTCGGCCGTGTCGTCCGCCTTGATGGGGAGAAACGTTCCAGCGCCGACGTGCAGCGTGACGGTCGCCCGCTCGACCTCTCTGGCGTCGAGGCGCGCTATGAGCTCAGGCGTGAAATGAAGACCGGCGGTCGGCGCCGCGACGGCGCCGTCCCGCGCGGCGAACATGGTCTGGTAGTCGTCGGCGTCGCTGGCCACGGCGGGCCGCTGCGCAAGGATGTAGGGCGGCAAGGGCATTGCGCCCGCGGCAGCAATCGCTCCGTCGAGGGCGTCACCGGAGAGATCGAACGCCAGCAGAATATCGCCGCCGTCGCCCTTTTCCAGGACAAGCGCGTTCAGGCGGTCGCCGATGGCGATCCGGTCGCCCGCGCGCAGACGTTTGCCGGGTCTCGCGAACGCGCGCCACGCCGCCGGCCCGGTTCGTTTGTGCAGGTTGATGTCGATGGCTATGGCCGGGCCATCTCCGCGCGGCGCGCGGACGCCGCCCAAAGCGGCGGGTATCACCCGCGTATTGTTGAAGACCAGCAGGTCGCCCGGGCGTAGTCTGTCGGGCAGGTCGCGAACGACGCAGTCCTGCGGCGCAGCGTCGCCGTCCGCCACGAGCAGGCGCGCGGCGTCGCGCGGACGCGCCGGATGAAGCGCGATGCGGTCCGCCGGCAAGTCGAAATCGAACAGGTCCACACGCATCAGAGCGGGCGGTCTAGTGCGATTGCGCCGCAAACGCCATGGGCTATGGTCGCGCCATGCAGCTCTCCCGCTTTCCCCGCCGCCGCTACACTCCTGGCCATACCCCGCTCGAGCGCCTTGACAACCTCACCAGGCACCTGGGCGGCCCCGAGATCTGGATCAAGCGGGACGATCTCCTGGGTCTGGCGGCTGGCGGCAACAAGACCCGAAAGCTTGAGTTTCTGGTCGCCGATGCGCTCGCGCACGGCGCAGACACGCTGGTGACGGTCGGCGCTCCGCAGTCGAACCACTGCCGCCTGACCCTCGCCGCCGCGGCCAAGGAAGGGCTCAAGTGCCGGCTGATCCTGGAAGAGCGCATACCCGGCAGTTACCGGCCGGATGCGGGCGGCAACAACCTGCTGTTCGACCTCATGGGCGTGGAGAGCGTTACTGTCGTGCCTGCAGGCGCTGATCTCTCCGGGGCGTTGGAGCACGCAGTCGCCGACCTCGCGCGATCGGGCCGGCGCGGCTATGCGATCCCCGGCGGCGGCTCCAACCCGCTCGGCGCGCTCGGGTATGCGGCGTGCGCCCAGGAAATCCTCGCGCAGTGCTTCGACCAGTCTGTGACCTTCGACCAGATCGTGGTGGCGAGCGGCAGCGCCGGCACCCATGCGGGTCTTCTGGTGGGCCTTGCAGCTTTGAACGCGCCCATACCCGTGCTCGGCGTGAACGTTCGCCGCCCCCGCGCGGAGCAGGAAGGCAACGTCTTCAAACTCGCGCAGGAGACCGCAGCATTCGCCGGCGTCGACGGCGTGGTGACGCGGTCGATGGTCACGGCTCGCGACGAATGGGTCGGCCCCGGCTACTCCCTTCCCACGCCCGCGATGGTGGAGGCCGTGCGCCTGCTCGCGCGGCTTGAAGGCGTGCTGCTCGATCCCGTCTACAGCGGCAAGGCGATGGCGGGTCTTGTTGCGCTTGCACGCAACGGCGAATGGCGCGCGCAACAGAGGGTGCTTTTTCTCCATACGGGCGGATCGCCGGCGCTGTTCGCCTATCAGCGCGATCTGCAAGCATGAAAGCCATCGGGATTCTTGGCGGTATGGGACCGGCGGCGACAGTCGATCTCCACGCCAAGATCATCCGCGCGACCCCCGCTACGCGCGATCAGGATCACCTGCGCATCCTGATCGACAGCAATCCGGCTTTGCCGGACCGCAACGCCGCACTGGATGGAACGGGTCCATCGCCGGGACCCGCGCTTGCGGCCATGGCGCGCGGACTTGAGCGTTCCGGGGCGGCGGTGCTCGTGATGGCCTGCAACACGGCGCACGCCTTCCAGGCCGATATCGAGGCCGCTGTCACGATACCGTTCATGAGCATGATCGAAGCCACCGTCGACGCGGCGCTGGCGCAGGCGCCCGGCGCCAAACGGGTTGGCGTGCTCGCCGTCACTGGATGCCTGCGCGCCAACCTGCACCAGGCGGCGTTCGCCCGTCGAGGCGTTGCGACCTTTGTTACGGACGGCGCCGACCACCAGTCGTTGATGGACGCAATCGCGAGGATCAAGGCGGGGGACACCGGCCCGGACGTCCGCGATACGTTGCGGTCGCTGGCGGCCGGGTTCATCACGAAAGGGTGTGACGCCATCGTCGCCGGATGCACCGAGGCGCCGTTGGCGCTCCGTCAGGAGGACGTGGGCGCGCCGTTCATCGATTCCACCGCCGCCCTCGCGGCTGCGGTGGCGGCCTTCGCCCGTCGCTAAGTCGCTCCGCCGGCGTTCGCCTGTTCGGGGAACAGACCTCTATCGCCTCTCGGCGTCGCGCCAACCCCTTGCCAGAGACCTGATAAATCCGCGACATACGGGCGAAGCCTTCGAACGGGAGCGGGATTTTGCGGACTTGGACCTTGGGCATCGCGGGCGCACTGGCGGCCGCGACGCTGGCCACGGCGGCCATAGCGCAGGAAGCGTTCCGCACCGTCCGACCCCCGACGGACCCCTATCCGTCCACCTACACGGTTCCGACGGCGGCTCCCGTGATCATCCGCGGGGCGACGGTGATCGACGGCGAGGGTGGCGAGTTCGCGAGCACGGATGTCCTTATCGCCGACGGCAAGATCGCAGCGGTCGGCCAAGCGTTGCCCCCACCGGCCGGCGCCCAGGAAATCGACGGCCGCGGCAAGTTCGTGACCCCCGGCATCATCGATGCGCACTCCCACCTCGGCGTGTACCCCTCGCCGGGAATCCAGGCCTCCTCGGACGGCAACGAAGCGACGCAGCCCAACACCGCAGAGGTTTGGGCCGAGCACTCGGTCTGGCCGCAGGATCCGGGCTTCAGCCGCGCCGTCGCCGGCGGCATCACCACGCTCCACGTTCTGCCTGGATCAGCCAACCTGTTCGGCGGCCGCGGCGTGACGCTCCATCCCGTCCTGGGCGCGCGCACAGTCCAGTCCATGAAGGTGCCGGGCGCACCCTACACGCTCAAAATGGCGTGCGGGGAGAACCCGTCGCGCGTCTACGGCGGCCGTAACAGTTCGCCCGCCACCGGCATGGGCAACGTCGCGGGATGGCGTCAGTCCTTCGCGAAGGCCCAGGAATATGACCGCAAATGGAAGGAATACTGGCGCAAGGCTGCCCGCTTCGAGCCCAAGGAGGACGAGCCCAAAGGCTTCTTCCGCGCCAAGGCCAAGGACAAGAAGGGCGCAGGCGACCCGCCCGTAGCGCCGGACCGCGACCTCGAAATGGAAACGCTGGCGGCTGTCCTCAACGGCGAGATTCTCGTCCAGTGGCACTGCTATCGCGCAGACGAAATGGCCACCGCCCTGGATATCGCCAAGGAGTTCGGCTTCCGCGTGGCGGCGTTCCATCACGCGGTGGAGTCCTACAAGATCGGCGACTTGCTCGCCCGCGATCAGACATGCTCGGCGATGTGGGCCGACTGGTGGGGCTTCAAACTGGAAGCCTACGACGGCATCCGCGAAAACATCCCCTTCGTGCATGCCCGCGGCGCGTGCGCCATTGTCCATTCCGACAGCGAGGTAGGCATCCAGCGCTTGAACCAGGAAGCTGCAAAGGCGCTGGCCGACGGTCGGCGAGCCGGCCTCCAGATATCACGGGCCGATGCTTGGCGTTGGCTGTCGCTCAATCCAGCCACTGCCATCGGCATCTCCGACAGGACGGGCAGCTTGAAGGTGGGCAAGGCGGGCGATGTGGTCGTTTGGTCGGCCGATCCGCTCTCAAGTTACGCCGTCGCCGAGCGCGTGTTCATCAACGGGGCCCAGATGTATGAGCGTGGGCAGGTTGTGGCGCCGCCGTCTGACTTTGAACTGGGTCAATCCTTCCGGGAGCGTGCGCGATGAAAGCCGCGATCAATGCCATCGCCGCCGCCCTCGTGATGGCGGCGGTCTGCCCCGCCGCCGCCGAGACCGTGCTTGTGCGCGGCGGCCGCGTGGTGACCAATACGGGCGCCGTACTGGACAAGGGCGATGTCCTCTTCACGGACAGCCGCATTGTTGCGGTCGGCCCCAGCATCGCCGCGCCGGCCGGCGCGCGCGTGATCGATGCGGCAGGCCGATGGGTGACGCCGGGAGCCATCGCGGCCATGAGCGAACTGGGGCTCTCCGAAATCTCGGGCTCCGGCGCCGCTAACGACGCCTCCCTCGCCAGCCCGCTCATCTCCGCCGCCGCCGAGGCCTCCCGGGCTTTTGACCCGTCTGCGTCGGCTGTCGCGGTGACGCGCATTGAAGGGGTGACGCGCGCCGTGATCGCGCCAGCCGCCACGGGCACGATCTTTTCAGGCATCGGCGCGCTTGTCGCGCTCAACGGCGCCGCCGACAGCGTCCAGCGCGATCGCCTCTTCCAGGTGCTTGAGCTTGGCGAGACGGGCGCAGAGCGCGCCGGCGGGTCTCGCGCGGCGCTATGGCCCTATCTCGAGGCGGCGCTGAAGGATGCGCGCGAGTATCCCGCGCGCTACGCCTCCGGCCAGGACGGCGCTGTTTTGCGCGAGATCGACGCCCGCGCGCTGAAACCCTTCGCCCTTGGCCAAGGCGTCTTTCTGGTCCGCACCGAGCGTGCGGCCGACATCCGGGAGCTGCTCCGCTTCAAGCGCGCCAACCCCAACCTGAAATTCGTCATCCACGGCGGCGCCGAGGCATGGCTCGTGGCCGACGAGCTTGCGGCGGCGAAGGTGCCCGTGATCGTCGATCCGATGGTGAACCTTCCCGAGCGCATGGAGAAACTGGCGGCGCGCCTCGACAACGCCGCCCTACTGGAGCGCGCTGGGGTCCGCGTCATCATCGCGCCGTCGCCGGGAAGCGTCGACGGCCACCAGGCGCGCCTGGCCTTCCAATTGGCGGGAAATGCCGTGGCCAACGGGTTGCCGTGGGAAGCGGCATTCAAGGCAATCTCGCAGACCCCGGCGGAGGTCTTCGGCGTGGGCGGAGAGCTGGGGTCACTCGCGCCGGGAAAGACGGCGGACGTAGTGATCTGGGACGGCGATCCCCTCGATGTGATGAGCGCGCCAGTAGCGCTGTTCATCGCGGGCGTCGAAACGCCGCTCGTATCCCGGCAGACGCGCCTGCGCGACCGCTACAATCCGGCGGCGCGCCCCTAGACTGGCGAGCTTCGACGGCCGGCGCGATCAGACTGTGGTCTGCTGACGCCCCGCGCGCCGATAAATCAGTCGAGTTCTGCCCGAAGCGACGACTGGGCAGCGGCGGCCCCCGACCGGAGCGCCCGCCTGAGGCGGCTGTCGCGCTTGAGTGCGACCTCGCGCTTCATTGCCTCCTGCGGCGTCTCGAACGCTTCGGTGTGAACGACGCGCCACTGGCGACCGCGCGTGAACCGCGCCCCTTTGCCGGCATTGTGCTGATGGAGGCGCCGGTCCACGTCCAACGTCCACCCGACATACGTCGCGGGCGCCGGGTGATCGCTAAGCAGGACATAAACGTAGGCGCCCATGGCGGGCGCTCTACCGTCCCCGTGTAAACAAACCCTATTTGTCCGACTCATCGGGCGATTTCGGCGACACAGGACGCGACCATCGCTCGACCGTCTCAGCCAGCATGTGGATAGCGAGCGGCGCCGTGGCGGGCGACCGGGTCGCAAGCAGAGCGGCCCCCAGGGTGAGGACGATGCCGGCCACGGGGGACTTCTCCGCCAGTGCACTCGCACTGTGGGCGAGGCGCACGACCGCCGAGACATCGTCACCGGGCGGATCCGGCGCCTTCTGCTCCGCCTCGGGCGACCGGCTGGCCGACGGCTTCCTGCGCAGAAGCAGTACAATCAGTGGAGCCAGGCAAAGGAACCCCACCGCACACATCGCCAAAGGCTCGGCGATGACGGACGAGAGCCACGTGTAGCCCGCGATGGTGAACCAGACGATGCCGAGCAAGGCCAAGCCGATGGCCATCGCCATCGCGCTCCCGGCTGCCGCCGCGTGCCTGATCTTCTCGGTGATCCCGAACATCGACGCCTACTCTGTCACCGGCTGATCCGCCGCGCCGTGAAGGCGCCCACAATCCAGTCCGCCCGCCATGAAAACGAAGACGCGGCGAGTATAGCGCTTGTTCCCTTTCAAATTCCGTTACTTGCGGGCCTTTCGGGCGGCATAGCGGGCGTCACGGCGCTCCTTCTGAAGGCGACGCTCCTCCTCGGCGGCCCGCTCCGCTTCGATCTTGGCGGCCTCCTCCGCGAGGCGGGCCGCTTCGGCGGCGGCGGCGCGGGCGGCAGCCTCCTCGGCCCTCCGGAGGGCCTTCTCCGCCTCCTGCTGGGCGCGCCGCGCCTCCCGCTCCCGGTCAGCCTTGGCCTTTTCGGCCCGTTTGGCGGCCACCTCTGGATCGGTGGCGTCCGTCCCCGCCTTGTAGCGGGCGAGCATGGCCTCACGGGCCCGAGCGGCGGCGCCGAGGCGATCCTCCAGTTTCGGGCCTTTCTTGAAGTCACGCATGAACTTGTCCTGAGGGGTTGTGGAAACGACGATCGCGCCGGCGCGAGGGCATAGCCCCCCACGGTTCGGAGATCAAACAGGTTCGTCGGGCCCGGCCGTGGCCGCCGCCGTCAGAGGCCTCGCATTTTGGCAGCATTCGTGCCAAAACATGGGGTGACGCCATGCTGCAACCTATAGAAGAGTTCCAATCATGAGGACGTGGCGCTGGATTTTTCTGGCCGTCGCCGCCGCCGCTGTTGGCGCTGCGTTCTTCTTCAGGGGCGGAATCGCCGTCATGGCGATGAAACGTGTCGCGCCCAGGGCGATTACGGCCGACATGGTCGCCACCCTCCCGGATGGGCTGCACGTGGCGCTCTGCGGCACGGGCTCCCCCCTGCCGGACCCGCGGCGAAGCGGTCCTTGCACGGCCATCATCGCCGGGCCCCGGGTCTTCATCGTGGACGCGGGCGACGGGGCGGCGCGCATGACGGCGCGGATGCGCTTGCCGGCGGCGCGTCTTGAAGGCGTTTTCATCACGCACTTCCATTCGGACCACATCGATGGGCTTGGCGCACTTGCGCTCATGCGGTGGGCCGGCGGCGGCGGAACAGCCCCCCTGCCGGTTCGCGGCCCGTCGGGCGTCGAACGCGTCGTGGCCGGGTTCAACGAGGCCTACGCGCAAGACGCCGCCTACCGCATCGCCCACCATGGGGCCGACATCGTCGTCCCTGGCGGCGCCGGCATGACTGCGCAACCGTTCGCCATTCCGGACGGAGCCGATCAGGCGGTCGTCTTCAACGACGGCGGGCTGCGCGTGATGGCCTTTCGGGTCGACCACGAACCTGTGGCGCCCGCCGTCGGCTACCGGTTCGACTATGGCGGCCGCAGCGTCGTGGTGAGCGGCGACACCAGCCGCGCGCCTGCACTCGAGGCCGCCGCGCAGGGCGTGGACCTCCTCGTGCACGAAGCCCTTGGCCCAAACCTGGTGGCGCTCATGGAGGACAGCGCACGCCAGGCCGGACGCGAGAAGCTCGCGAAAATCTTCAAGGACATTCCGGACTACCACGCATCGCCCGCGGACGCCGCCGCCAGCGCCCGCGCGGCAGGCGTGAAGGCTCTGCTGCTCACCCATATCGTGCCAGTGATGCCCACGCCCGCGCTCGAGCCCGTCTTTCTCAAGGGCGCCGACTTCGGTGGAAAGCTGTGGATCGGACGCGACGGAGACCTCGTATCGCTGCCAAGCGGCTCGGGCGACATCACGAAGCGCAACGTGCTCTGACGGCGCCGGCGCCCAAGAGACGAGAGGGGGCCGCGACACCTGCGCCATAAAAATTCGTAACTTGATCCCGCTCATCGGCGAGCCTCGCCGCAGGATGAAACGGCCATTGGATTTCCCGCCCTAGGGTATGCCATAGGGTCGGCCAGGGAGCGGCGACCGCGCCGTTCACAGGGCAAAAGGCATCACCATGGCGGGCGAGAGCGGCCGGGCTTCGGCGGCGCGGATGTGCATCGATTTCGGCACTGCGCTCTCCAAGGTCAGCATCTGCCTGGACCCCGATCTCCCGTTGCCGATGGGCGTGCGTCCTCTGGCGATCGGCGCGGTTGCGGGTGCCGACCATCCGCTACTCACGCCGTCCGTGATTTTCGTCGACGGAGGACGCCTCTACTTCGGGCCGGTGGCGTTCGAGCATGCACGCAACGGCATCGACGCCGATCGGGACCCGCTCCTGTCCTTCAAGACCGTGCTCGGCGCAAAGGACGTATCCGCTGCGCTCGCCGCGCGCATCGAGCGGTCGATCGACCCGACGGGCACGCTGCGCCAACGCGACGCGCTCGTGCTCTACCTCGCCTATCTGGAACAACTCATCGCGGAGGCGGTCCGTCGCTCCGACAATCTGCCGCCAGCGGTCATCACGGCCCCACGGCGCTACACAAGTCCGGTCTGGCGTGCAGGTGGCGGGGTCGACCGGGCGCTGGAGGTCATTTTTGCGGAGGCAGCGGCCGTTTCGGTCAAGCTGGGGCAGCTCCTCCTGTCGCCCGACGGCATCTCCATCGCCCAATGCACCGACGCGTTGGACAAAGCGGCCGCCAATCCCGGCAACGCCCTGCTCGAGACGGGAGTGTTTGAACCCCACGCCGCGGCCGCGACGGCCCTCGCGTTCAGCAAGGCGCCGACGCGCTTTGTTGTGGTGTTCGACATGGGCGCCGGGACGACGGATCTCGCTGCGTTCGACTTCAATGAAACCACCGAGCCGCCGTCGCTGACCGAAATCACCGAGGCCCGCCAGTGCAGTGCCCTGGCCGGCGATGAGGTCGATCGCATCCTGATCGAGGCGCTCCTCAAGAAGCGTGGCGCCCGGGAGAGCAGCGTGGAGGAGGCGAGATTTCTGCGCGCGAGCCGGCTTGCCGCTCGGGACCTCAAACGCGAGATCTTCACGACCGGCCGCTGCAGCCTGAAGGAGGGATGGCGCACGACTTCCCTCCACATTTCCGAGCTGCTCACAGACCCGAACTTTCGCGGCTTTCAGCACGCGCTCGGCCTCGCCATCGGCGAAAGCCTCGGCGTGGTGGCCGCGCGAGCGGCCGCGGCGCGCGCGGACGTCATCGACGTCGTGCTGGCGGGCGGCGGTTCGCAGCTGCCCTTTCTCGTCGACCTCGTCCACGGAACCGCGCAGGCGCGCTCCGGCGGAATACCGCTGCGGGTTGAGCCTCTCTCGCCGACCAGCCCGCTCTACGACGGGATCGACACCTACTTCAACGACGTCTTCCCCCAGTTGGCGATGTCAATCGGCGGTGCGCTGGTGGAAATGCTCCCTCCGTCGCGATAGCGCACCAAGCGCGAGACACCCGCGCAAAATGTCGCAATACGCGGACGTTGCGATTGCAGACGGCAACGGACGGACGCGCTAAGTAGCCGTGGGGACGCCTTGCACGCTGGCGCTGCAATGGAAGTCAGTTTGAATGGCACAGGCCCCAAAGAATCACCGCAAGCCTTGGTCTGCGCAAGAAGACCGGTTGATGCGGAAGCTCGTCAAGGAACACCACACCGCTGCCGCCATCGCCAAGCAACTGGGTCGAAGCGCCGCCGCGATCCAGCAACGGCTGATGACGTCGGGTATCTCGCTCCGCGCCGCGCGCAAGGCGAAGGTCCGTGGCCGCAGCCTCAAATAGCGGCGCGAGGCGTTGGCCGGTCCACGTCCCGGCGCGCCCTTAATGCGGGCTTAACGCCAGGCGGGGCTTCCACCTCTCGATCCTTCATGCAGACAGATTGACCTTGCGGGTCTCTTTCGGAGACTCCCATGGCAGACTGGATTGCCGCCGCATTCTTCATCTCAGCCTTCGCCCTGATCGGCGTCGTCATCGGCGCACTGGGAAGGCTGTAGGTCCATGACGCCTGAACTCGCCGTCGGCGCGCTTCTCGCAAGCGGCCTCGCCATCCTGTTCCTCCTGGCGCTGCTGCGCCCCGAACGGTTCTAGGAGGAAGCCATGACCATCCAGGGCTGGGCCCTCATCCTCGGCTACATGGCTTTGACGGCCGCGCTGGCGCGCCCGCTGGGGCTCTATCTTGCAGCCGTGTACGCCGGGCGACCGACGTTCCTCACGCCCGTGATGGGGCCAGTCGAGCGCCTGTTCTACGCCGCGGCGGGCATTGACCAGAACACCGAACAATCCTGGCGCAGCTATGCGGCGGCATTGCTTGCATTCAGCGTCGTTGGCGTCACTGCGTTGTTCGCTGTCCTGCGCCTACAATCTTACCTGCCGCTCAACCCTCAAGCATTCCCGGGCGTGCCGTCCAACGTCGCGATGAATACGGCCGTGAGCTTTGTGACCAACACGAACTGGCAGGCCTACGCTGGCGAGAGCACCATGAGTCATTTCAGCCAGATGGCGGGCCTGACGGTGCAGAACTTTCTGTCCGCCGCCGTCGGCATGGCTGTCGCAGTCGCATTCGCGCGCGGCTTTTCCCGCAGCGGGGCCGACACGATCGGCAACTTCTGGGTCGACATGACCCGGTCTGTTCTGTTCGTTTTGTTGCCAGTGTCGGTGGTGATGGCGCTCGGCTTCGTCGCGCTCGGCATGCCACAGACTTTGGTCGGCTCGTTGACGGCGACGACACTGGAAGGCCCGCCACAGGACATCGCTGTCGGCCCCATCGCCAGCCAGGTGGCGATAAAGATGTTCGGGACCAATGGCGGAGGGTTTCTGAACGCCAACGCAGCACACCCGTTCGAGAACATGGGCGCCGCGGTCAATCTCGTTCAGATGCTCTCGGTTTTCGCCATAGGGGCGGGGCTGACCGTGATGTTCGGGCGGATGGTCGGCGACGAGCGTCAGGGATGGGCCTTGCTCGGGGCCATGGGCATCCTCTTTCTGGCGGGCGTCGGCCTCATCTACTGGGCCGAGACGTTCACGACGCCCGCCCTGTCGGCCGCGGGCGCTGCCGGAGCGAACGTCGAAGGCAAGGAAACACGGTTTGGCGTCGCGGCTTCCGTGCTGTTCGCCGCCGTGACCACCGCAGCGTCGTGCGGCGCCGTGAACGCCATGCACGACAGCTTCAGCGCCCTGGGCGGCATGGGGCCGCTTGTGAACATGCTGGTGGGGGAGGTGATCGTGGGCGGCGTGGGAGCGGGCTTCTACGGCATTCTCGTGTTCGCGATCCTCACCGTTTTCGTGGCGGGGCTCATGGTTGGGCGAACGCCCGCCTATCTCGGCAAGAAAATCGACGCACGGGAAGTCAAGCTCGCCGTTCTGGCCATTCTGGCCTCGCCAGCGGCCATCCTGCTAGGCACGGCGCTTGCGGCGTCCGGACTTGGCGCGAGCGGCGTTCAGGATGCGGGGCCGCACGGTTTCACGGAGATGTTCTACGCATTCGCGTCCGCAGCCGCGAACAACGGCTCCGCGTTCGGCGGCCTGACGGCCACCACCGATTTCTATACGTACGGGCAGGCCGCGGCGATGCTGATCGGGCGCTTTCTCGTGATCGTTCCAGCTCTCGCCATCGCCGGCAGCCTCGCCGCCAAGCCCGCAGCCCCAACCAGCGCCGGCACGTTTCCCACGAGTGGTCCGCTTTTCATCGCCCTGCTGGCGGCGATCATCTTGATCATTGGAGCGTTGACGTTCTTTCCCGCACTTGCCCTTGGACCGCTGGCGGAAGCCACCAGCGCCACGCTGTACTAGAGGCCGAGATGACCAGCACGAAATCCGGCGCTGCGTTGCTTGACGGGGCGATCCTGAGACCCGCGGCGCGCGAGGCGTTCATCAAGCTCAACCCGCTGAGCATGTGGCGAAACCCCGTCCTGTTCGCCACCGAAGTCGCGGCCGCCTATGTCTCCGCCCTTTGGGTGCGGGAGCTCGCGGCGGGGTCTACTGAGGCCGGATTTTCAGGGCAAATTGCACTCTGGCTATGGCTGACCGTCTGGTTCGCCGCGTTCGCGGAGGCCGTAGCGGAAGGGCGCGGCAAGGCGCAGGCAGCGTCTTTGCGGCGCGCGCGCTCCGAACTGAGCGCGCGCCGTCTCGTGGGCGGCGTAGCGCAACCGCCCATCGCCGCCACGGATCTGGCTCAGGACGATCTTGTCGAGGTGACGGCGGGCGAACTCATTCCGGCCGACGGCGAGGTCGTCGAAGGGGTCGCCACCGTCGACGAAAGCGCCATCACCGGCGAGAGCGCGCCCGTCATCCGCGAGGCAGGCGGAGACCGCTCCGCCGTGACGGCCGGAACCCGCGTGCTCAGCGACCGCCTCGTCATCCGCGTGACCGCAGCCCAGGGCTCCACTTTCCTCGACAGGATGATCGCGCTTGTGGAAGGCGCGGCGCGGCGGAAGACGCCGAATGAGATCGCCCTCGGCGTACTCCTCGCGGGACTGTCGCTGATCTTTGTCATGGCGGTCGCCACCGTGCCGGCCTTCGCCGCCTATGCCGGCGGAGAGGTGAGCGTGGTGGCCCTCGCGGCGCTGTTCATAGCCCTGATCCCGACCACCATCGGCGGTCTTTTGTCCGCCATCGGCATCGCAGGCATGGACAGGCTGGTGCGGTTCAATGTCCTCTCCACGTCCGGCCGCGCCGTCGAAGCGGCGGGCGATGTGGATGTGCTGCTGCTCGACAAGACCGGAACCATAACATTGGGCGATCGCCAGGCGGTGGCGTTCTCGCCGGCCCCTGGCGTCGCGGAGCGCGACCTCGCAGACGCTGCGCAGTTTGCTTCGCTCTCGGACGAAACGCCGGAAGGACGGTCCATCGTGGTCCTTGCGAAGGAGCTTTTCGGCATTCGGGGACGGGATCTCGCCGCCGGTCAGGCTCGCTTCATCCCGTTCACAGCCCAGACGCGCATGAGCGGCGTCGACGCAGATGGGATCTCCATCCGCAAAGGGGCCGTGGACGCCGTCATCGCGCACGTCCGAGCCCAACCCGGAGCGCAAACGATCCCGGCCGACGTCGTAGACGCGGCCAACGCCATCGCCCGCGGCGGCGGCACGCCCCTCGCGGTATCCAGGGACGCGCAGGTTCTCGGCGTGGTGCACTTGAAGGATGTGGTGAAAGGCGGGGTCAAGGAACGCTTCGCCGAACTGCGCCGCATGGGCATCCGGACGGTCATGATTACTGGCGACAACGCCCTCACTGCGGCCGCCATCGCGGCGGAGGCTGGCGTAGACGACTTCCTCGCCGAGGCAAAGCCAGAGGACAAGCTGGCGCTCATCCGGAAGGAGCAGGCCGCGGGAAAGCTCGTCGCCATGTGCGGCGACGGCACCAACGACGCGCCCGCCCTTGCGCAGGCCGACGTGGGGGTCGCCATGCAGACGGGCACGCCTGCAGCGCGCGAAGCCGGCAACATGATCGACCTCGACAGCGACCCCACAAAACTGATCGAGATCGTCTCGATCGGGAAACAGCTCTTGATGACGCGCGGCGCGTTGACAACTTTCTCCATCGCCAATGACGTCGCCAAATACTTCGCCATCATTCCCGCGATGTTCGTCACGCTCTATCCGGGGTTGGGCGTGCTCAACGTCATGGGACTGGCGAGCCCCCAAAGCGCGATCCTTTCGGCAATCGTCTTCAACGCGCTCATCATCCCGTTGCTCATCCCGCTCGCGCTGCGGGGCGTGGCGTGGCGCGCGGCCCCTGCCGGCGCCCTGCTCACGCGAAATCTCGCCATCTACGGCCTTGGCGGATTGATTGCGCCTTTCGCCGGCATCAAGGCCATCGACGTTGCGCTCAACTCCCTGAATATGATCTGAGAACGCCATGCTGAGCCACTTTCGTCCCGCCCTCGTCATGTTGGCGGCCTTCACGGTGCTGACGGGGATCATCTATCCCCTCGCCATCACCGGGGCCGCCCAGGCCGTCTTCCCGAACCAGGCCGATGGATCGCCCATCGAACGCAATGGCGTCATCGTCGGATCCACGCTGATCGGGCAATCGTTCAGACGTGCCGACTATTTCTGGGGACGTCCCTCGGCAGCGGGGAAGGGCTACGACGCGCGCGCGTCCGGCGGCTCCAATCTCGGCCCCACCTCAAAGGTATTGGCGGAACGCGTCCTGGCGGAAGCCGCCCGCCACGGCGCACCCGCCCGTGACGTTCCCGTCGATCTGCTGACGGCGTCCGCTTCGGGCCTTGATCCCCATATCTCGCCCGCCGCCGCCCGTTTCCAGATCAATCGCGTCGCCCGCGCCCGCGGGATGGCGCCGGAAGTCCTTGAGGCCCTTGTCAACGCGAATATCGAGCGACCCGCGCTGGGCGTGCTCGGCGAGCCGCGCGTCAATGTTCTGAACCTCAATCTGGCGCTGGACGCTTGGGAACCCACCCAGTCTTGACCGACGAAGACACGCAACGCCCATCGCCTGAGTCCCTGCTTGAACGGGCGCAGGCGGACGCGCGCGGCAAGCTCAAGATCTACCTCGGCGCCGCACCGGGCGTGGGCAAGACCTATGAAATGCTGTCCGACGCCCGCAAGAAGATCGATGAAGGGGTGGATATCGTCGCGGGTGTTGTCGAGACTCACGGCAGAGCCGAGACGCTCGCCATGTGCGCCGGTCTCACAGTTCTGCCGAAACGCGCCATGACGCATCAAGGCAAGACGTTGCATGAGATGGACCTCGACGCCCTCCTGCAGCGCAGGCCCGCGGTGGCGCTGGTCGACGAGTTGGCCCACGCCAACGTGGACGGATCGCGACACCCGAAACGCTGGATGGACGTGGAGGAACTGCTCGCCGCAGGCATCGACGTCTGGACGACGCTGAACATCCAGCATGTGGAGAGTCTCAACGACATCGTGGCCCGGATCACGCGGGTGCGGGTTCGCGAGACCGTTCCTGACGCGCTGATCGAGCGCGCCGATGAAATCGAGCTGATCGATCTCACGCCGGACGAACTCATCGCGCGGCTGCGCGAAGGCAAGGTGTACGCGCCGGATCAGGCCCAGCGCGCGTTGCGCCATTACTTTGCACCGGGCAATCTCTCCGCGCTGCGTGAATTGGCGATGCGACGGGCGGCCGACCGTATCGACGAGCAGGTCCGCGGTCACCGACGCGCCCGGGGCGAAACTGCGCCCTGGGCCACCCGAGAGCGGATCCTCGTATGCATTGACGACCGGCCGGAGTCCGCCGAAGTCGTCCGCCACGCCAAGCGCATCGCAGACCGCGCCAGGGCCCCGTGGATCGCCGCACACGTGCAAACCGCCCGCGAGTCTCGCCTTTCTGAATCAGAGCGCACCCGTATCGCCGACACACTGCGGCTTGCCGCACGGCTTGGCGCAGAAACAGCCACACTGCCGGGGGACCGCGTGGCGGACACCTTGCTGGCCTTCGCCCGCGAACAGAACGTGACTCAGATCGTGGTCGGCAAGGCCAAGCGACCGGCCGTGTTCGCGACGGTCTATGGATCCGTCGTGCGCGATCTGATCGACCGCGCCGAGACCATCGCGATCATCGTGGTGCCCGAGGCAGAGGCCGCGCGCCGCCGCCACCTCGGAAATCTCGCCACATGGCCGGTGCTTACCCCCCTGAGCGTGGCGGAAGGCGTCCTGCTGGCGGGGATCGCGACCGTCGCGGCCTATCCCCTCGACGCGGTCGTCGGCGTCACGAACCTCACGCTCGTCTATCTTGCCGCGGTCCTTGTGAGCGCGCTGACGCGGGGCTTGTGGGCCGGGCTTTTCACCGGCCTTGCCGCGGCCCTTGCCTACAACTGGTTCTACACCGACCCGCGTTACACGTTCACGGTCGCTGCGCCTGAAAACGTCCTGACGATCATCGCGTTCTCGGGCGCGGCCGTTGTGGTTTCCGCGCTGGCGGCGCGCGCCAGGCATCAGACCCTCTCGGCGCGCGCAGAGGCGCGCACTTCGCGTGAGCTTCTGGGCCTCGCCCATGGCCTTGCCAGCGTCGCCAGCGAGGAAGAGGTCGCCCACACGCTCGCCACGTTTACGGCCCGCGCCTTCGACGCCGAGTGCGCAGTGTTCGCCCGCGTCGGCGTCAACGACCTGCGGCTTGCGGGCGCGGCGCCGGGATCGGCTTCGCTCAGTGACGCCGATATCGCCGCCGCCCGATGGACGATGGAGAAGGGAAAGCCCGCAGGCAGGGGCGCCGACACGTTGCCCGGCGCGCGCTGGTTCTTTGTGCCGCTGCGTACGGCGCGCCTGTTTGCGGGCGTCCTTTCCATCTCGCGGGACACGCCGCTGTCGCCGACGGAACGACGCCGGCTGGACGCCATGGCCGACCAGGGCGCCAGCGCTCTTGAACGCGCCCACATCGCGCGCGCCTACGAAGAGGGTCGCGTCGAGGTTGAGGGAGAACGATTGCGGTCCACCATGCTGGCCGCCTTGTCCCATGACCTGAAGACACCCATCGCCGGCATCCTCGGCGCCGCATCGTCTCTGCGCACCTACGGGGACAAACACGACGCGCCCACCCGCGCCGAACTGCTCGCCGGGATAGAGACGGAGGCGGCGCGCATGCAGCGCTACATCGTCAAGCTGCTGGACATGATCCGGATCGACTCTGGCAGGCTGACGCCGAAGATCGATGCGCTTGAGGTCGCAGACGTGGTGTCGACCGTACTGAAGCGCGCGACGCCGCTCGCCGAAGGGGTCCGCCTCAGGAGCGAGGTGGCCCCAGGGCTGCCGATGCTCAACGCCGATGGCGCGTTGCTCGAACAGGCGCTGTTCAATCTCGTGGAGAACGGACTCATCCACGGCGGGCCGGGCGGCGAAGTCGTCGTCCGGGCATCCTGGGCAGCTGGGGAGATCCGCTTCGAGGTCATCGACGACGGCCCCGGGCTGCCCGCCGGCGGCGAGAGCCGGGTTTTCGAGAAGTTCTACCGCGCTGGCGCTGCGACCGCGAGCGGCACAGGCCTTGGCCTGCCCATCGTCAAGGGGTTCGCCACGCTGATGGGCGCGACTGTGACCGCGCAGAACCGGCAGGACCGCTCAGGCGCCATCTTCACGCTTGCGTTCCCCGATTCCGCAGCGGCATGACTGCTTGCGCGACCCGGGGAGCCCTGTGCCCAATAGCCACCTGAAGGCACTCGTCATCGACGATGAGAAGGCGATACGCCGGTTTCTCCGGTCAACGTTGATCGCCGAGGACTTCGAGGTCTTCGAGGCCGATACCGCGGCGGGCGGACTTGCGGAGGCGCGCAGGAACGAGCCCGATCTCGTTGTCGTCGATCTGGGCCTTCCCGACGCGGAAGGCGACACCATCATCGCCGAGCTGTCGACGATCCGCGCGCCTGCGATCATCGTTCTCTCGGCGCTCGACGACGAAGCGCGCAAGGTCCGCGCCCTCGATCTCGGGGCCGATGATTTCGTCACCAAGCCTTTTGGGGTCGCCGAGTTCATGGCCCGTGTGCGCGCGGCGCTGCGTCACCGTCTGCAGATGCAGGGCGGCGTGGCGACGTACGACGATGGCCGCCTCTCGGTGGACCTCGTGCGGCGGGTCGTTCGCGTGAACGGCGCTGATCCGCGGCTCACACCGCGGGAACACGACCTCCTGCGCGAGCTCGTCCGCCATGCCGGCAAGGTCTTGACGCACCGTCATTTGCTGAAGGCGCTCTGGCCGGACGATTCCAGCGGCGACGTGCAGGCCCTGCGCGTTCATGTCCGGCACCTGCGTCAGAAGATCGAAGACAACCCGGATGCGCCGACCTGCATCCTCACGGAACCTGGCGTAGGCTACCGTTTTCTCGGTCCGTAACCGACGCCGTGGACCGCCCCCCCGGTTGATGTCCATGAACCGCGTTGCAGGCCGCTGGCGGAGACGCAGGGATTCGAACCCTGGGTACAGTATTCCCGTACAACGCCTTAGCAAGGCGCCGCCTTAAGCCACTCGGCCACGTCTCCAGCGGACCCGTTCGATACTCCGTCCGCCGCCCCGGGGGCAAGCGGCGGGGCCAAATCGCGCCAAAGTCTGGCGGGGGCTACGGCCATGCCCGCAGCGCGCGGCCCCGAAAGGCCCCGGCGCCGTCAGCACTTTGGCGACAAGTTAGGGCTAACGTCTCGGCGCATGAGGACCCCTCCCACTGCGCGAGCGACGCACCGTCTCGCCTCAGTCGCCAATGGACGCGATGCCGGTCGCGTCTGGTTGAGTGTGGTCATGGCGCTGGGGGGCCGCGATCCGAACGCGGCGATCAGACTGCTGGGGCAAGCGGGGCCTCTCGACGGCGTTGAACTCTTGGTGCTTGAGGACGGGGCGGGGGATCCAGCGCTAGTCGCGCGCGCCGCAGACGCCCTGCACCACTATCCAGGCGCCGGCGCGCTCATGGTCGCGCAGGCCCCGGTGGACAGGGCCGAAGTGTCCCTCGAAGCGCAGAGGCGCTGCGGCGGCGCCCATATCCTTTTCATGGCGCCTGATGCGCCACCCGCGTCCGTGGGCTTCATAGCGGCGTGGCGACGGTGCGTCATGACCAACGATCCCGCCGTCGCCTTCGGCGGCCTCGCTCTTCCGGACGCCGAAGGATCGCCCGAGCGCCGCATCCGCATTCTGGCCCACGGGTTGGCGCGCTACGGCGAAGCAGACGATCGCGCAGCCTCGGCTGAACCCTGTCTCGCGCCGTTCAATCTGCTGGTGCGGAGGGACCTCCTGGCGACCGCGCCGTCGCTGCCGGTGGTCGCCTCAGACGACTTCGACGCCTGGGCCGGGTGGGCGCGCGCGGGCGGCCTGATCCGACATCTCGACAATCCCGTCTCCTGCATCCCCGCCGAGGCGGTCCGCACCGCCACCAAAGCGCCCTCCTCATGGCTTGCGGCGCTGGCGGGCGTAGAGGGCACGCCCCACGTCGTCCGTCGCGCTGCGCTGAAGCTCATGGCGCGCGCGGGAGCCGCGAGTAGCGACCATGCGTGACGCGCCCGCGGGCCGGGGCGGCGCATCCGGCGGCCTGGGCGAGTGGCTCGACCAGCGGCGACGGGCGCGGCCGGCGCTGCTGACGCCTGCACGGCCGACGGTGAGCTTCACGTTCGACCTGTTTCCGCGATCAGCGGCCCGTACGGGGGCGGCGCTCCTCGAAAATGTCGGAGCGCGGGGCACGTTCTATGCCTCGGGCGCACTCGCCGGCCAGGTGACGCCACACGGCGTGCTGTTCGACGCAACGGATATCGACCGGTTGCAGGCCGCGGGTCACGAGATCGGCTGCGCCACCTATGGCGCGCTCAACTGCGCCCGCGCCGGCGCCGACGATGTCCTCGCCGACATGGTCCGCAACGCAGAGGCGCTCGCCGCGCTGGGGCTCGATTCGCGCCTCGTATCCTTCGCTTACCCTGAGGGGCGGACTTCCACCGCGCTGAAGACGCAGCTTCCCGGCCGCTTCACGAGCGCCCGCGGCCTTGCGCGCGGGCTGGCCAGCGGGAAGGCCGACCTCGCTCACCTGCGCGCAAACGCACTCTACGGCCCGGCCGCGTTGACCCGGAGCCTCGCCCTGATCGAGGCTGCACGGCGCAAGCGCGGCTGGGTGATCTTCGCCGCGTACGACGTCGGCCCCCGACCGGGGCCCGTGGGAACGCCATCGGGCCTTCTGGAGCGTCTGTGTGGCGCAGCCTTCGCCGCAGGTATGCGCATCGCGCCGGTCCGCGACGCACTCCGCCTGATCCTGGTGGAAAGCGCCGCCTGAGACGCGGCCCCGCCATGCGATGGCGGCAACATGGCAAATGATTCTTAACCATGTCAGCCCAACCTCCCCAAGGGTTGGGTCGCGCTTTGCGACTTCAGGACCTGGGGCCTGATCGTGGCATGGCGTTTGAAACCGCCGAAGCCACAAGAAGGGTCGGAGGTGGTGAATGTCCAGTAATGCGGTCGCGGCGATGGCCGTGGTTCTCGTTTCGGGATTTGCCGGATGCGCCGCGACGGCGCGCGGCGCAGAAGCGGCGCCCACGCCAAGGATCGAACGTACCGTCTCGCGCACGAGCGCGGTTGTCCCCGCTCAATGGGCGGAGCCGGCGCCGGCGGCGCGAAGCGCACCAGCGCGGGCTGCGGCCCTGCCCAAGATCTACAGGCGCGTCTGACCCGCCACGCGCGCGCCGCGCTAGTGAACGGTCGTCTTGTTGAGCCACTCCCGCGCCGCGCGCTGGGCGGCGGCGACTTCCGCGGTGGTCATCTGGTCCGACAATTCCTTGCGGCATTCCTTGGCGCATTGCGAGCCGCGCAGCGCCGCCAGATTGAACCACATGTGGGCCTGGACCAGATCGATCTCCGCGCCTTGGCCCGTCGAATAGATCAACCCCAGCTTATACAGATCCTCCGGCGCCCCCGCTTGGTAGGCGGCCTCGCGCGCGGCTGCAATCTCGGTATCCGTGAACGCCATAACCCCAACTCCCGGTGCGATTTTCGCTTAGGTCGGCGAGCTTTTTGCCCGTCCGTTCGTGAGACGAGATTTGACGTGGGTAACTTGAGATAACGTAAACGGGAAAAGCAAAATGAGAATTTATAAGCCCGTTTGTTCATCCTTTACTTGTCATACACTTGGGTTGCCGCGCCTCAACGGAGATTACCAATTCCCACAACTTCGCGCCCTGCCCGCGGCCGTCAGGACGGCGGGCGCAGGGAGACCTGTGGATAAAGTCGCGACGCTGCAACCAGCGGCACAACACGACCAAGCTTTAACTGGGCGTGATCGCCGCCCCCACTCATGATCCGGCGATGGAAAACCATCTGACGAAAGTCCCGGCGCACATGGTGTCGCTTGTGAGAGAACGCACCGTGCGCATGCGGGTGGACCCCACCGCCGACGCGCCCCTCGCCACCCCCGTCGCGGTGGCCCCCGGAGAGCGCAGGCCCTTCGCCACCGTGGATCTTGGAGCCATGCGTTGGGAGCGGGGGTTCGGCGTGGCGCCGGACTGACGTCTCCCCCCGGGGACCGTCAGGCCAGGCCCAGCTTCGTTTTCAGAAGATCGTTGACGACGCCGGGGTTTGCCTTGCCGCCCGTGGCCTTCATCACCTGCCCGACCCACCAGCCGAACGCCTTCGGCTTGTCTTTGACCTCGGCGACCTTGTCCGGATTGGCGGCGATAAGGGCGTCGATGGCCGCCTCAATCGGGCCGGTGTCCGTGACCTGCCGAAGTCCTTCGCGCTCCACGATCGCGGCCGCATCCTCGCCGCTGTCGAGCATGCGGACGAAGACATCCTTGGCGATCTTGCCGTTGATTGCGCCGTCGGCGATGAGATCGATGAGGCCGCCCAGCTGGGCGGCGGTCACCGGGCTCTGGGAGAGCGTCAACTCCCGCTTGTTCAGCGCGCCGAACAGTTCCTGAGTCAGCCAGTTGGCGGCGAGCTTCGCGTCGCGCCCTTGGGCTACGCTTTCGAAGAAGGAGGCCGTTTCCGCGTCGCCGGCGATGACGCCCGCATCATAGACCGAGAGCCCATACGCCTTCACGAACCTGGCCTTTTTGGCGTCAGGAAGCTCAGGCAGCGTGGCCCGGATCGTCTCCACCCACGCCGGATCGAGTTCGAGGGGCAGAAGGTCGGGATCGGGAAAATAGCGGTAATCGGGCGCGTCCTCCTTGGACCGCAAGGCGCGCGTTTCGCCGGTCTGTGCATTGAAGAGGCGCGTCTCCTGCCGGATCACGCCGCCGTCCTCCAGCACCGCGATCTGGCGGCGCGCCTCGTAGTCCACCGCCTGCGCCACGAAGCGCATGGAATTCACGTTCTTGATCTCGCAGCGGGTGCCGAACGGCTGACCCGGCTTTCTGACGGAGACGTTCACGTCCGCGCGCATGGAGCCCTCGTCCATGTTGCCGTCGCACGTGCCGAGGGCGCGCACGATGGCGCGCAGCTTGGTCAAGTAGGCCGATGCTTCCTTGCCGGAGCGGATGTCCGGTCGCGACACGATCTCCATCAGCGCCACGCCCGCGCGGTTGAGATCGACGAACGTCTCGGTGGGGGAGAGGTCGTGGATGGACTTGCCGGCGTCCTGCTCGAGGTGGATGCGCTCGATCCGGACGACGATGCTCTCACCGTCGTCGGTCTCGACGGGAATCTCACCCTCGCCGACGATGGGATCCTTGTACTGGGAAATTTGGTAACCCTGCGGGAGGTCCGGATAGAAATAGTTCTTCCGGTCAAAACGGGACCACAGATTGATCTTCGCATTGAGGCCAAGGCCCGTGCGGATGGCCTGCTCCACGCACTTGCGATTGATCACCGGCAGCATGCCGGGCATTGCGGCGTCGACCAGTGAGACGTTGGCGTTCGGCTCCGCGCCGAAGGCCGTGGACGCGCCCGAGAACAGCTTGGCGTTCGACGCCACCTGCGCGTGGACCTCAAGGCCAACGATGACCTCCCAGTCCCCGGTGGCGCCGGGAATGAGTTGGTCCTTGCGGGCGGAGCGGACGTCCAGGCTTACTTCGGTCATGCGGGATGGATAGGCGCCGCCCGGTCTGGCTTCAAGCCCACAACTCCCGCCGTCAGCGCTTCCAGACCGGCTTGCCGAGGTAGATGTCGTCACGGTCCGTTACGTAGCCCGCCGCCGCCCCGCCCACGGCCCCGACAGCTGCGCCCACAGGGCCCACGACCGCCCCCGCGCCTGCGCCCACCATCGCCCCAGACAAGGTCCGATCCGCCCGCACGGTCCCGCAAGCCGACACGCCCGCCGCCATAGCCAGCACCGCCAACGCCTTGAGCTTCATGGTGAAAATCTCCATCCGGCCGCCCTAACGCAGGCCGCGCCTGCCCTTGCAAAGCCCAATCCACGCACAGAATCAACACGCTGGCGCTGCGGCGCGGAGGGTCGGGCCCGTGACAAGCCGCACCACCCCCCCTAAACGCTGGCGCCATGACTCATCCTCACCTCGCTCCCGCCACCGAGGCGCAGGCGCTTGAATTCGGGCTCTCCGCCGAGGAATGGCGGCTCGTGCTGGAGAAGCTCGGCCGCACGCCCAACGTCACCGAACTCGGGATCTTCTCCGTGATGTGGAGCGAGCACTGCTCCTACAAGTCGAGCCGCGTGCATCTGGCCAAGCTGCCCACCGCCGCTCCGCACGTGATCCACGGCCCTGGCGAGAACGCAGGCGTGATCGACATCGGCGACGGGCTCGCCTGCGTCTTCAAGATGGAGAGCCACAACCACCCCTCCTACATCGAGCCTTACCAGGGCGCGGCGACGGGCGTGGGCGGCATCATGCGGGACGTGTTCACCATGGGCGCGCGTCCCGTCGCGCTGTTCAACGCCTTGCGCTTTGGCGACCCTGCCCATCCGAAGACGCGCCGGCTGGTGGATGGCGTCGTGCGCGGCATTGGCGGCTACGGCAACTGCGTCGGCGTGCCCACCCTGGGCGGCGAGACCAATTTCCACGCCGGCTACAACGGCAACATCCTCGTGAACGCCATGTGCGTGGGTATCGCCCCCAAGGACCGCATCTTCACCAGCGCCGCCAGAGGCGCGGGCAACCCTGTCGTCTACGTGGGCGCCAAGACCGGGCGCGACGGCATCCATGGCGCCACCATGGCGTCCGCGGAATTCGGGGACGACACCGAGGACAGCCGCCCCACTGTACAGGTCGGCGATCCCTTTCTTGAGAAGCTGCTCATCGAGGCGTGCCTCGAGCTGATGGAATCCGACGCCATCATCGGCATCCAGGACATGGGCGCTGCGGGGCTGACGTCGTCATCGGTGGAAATGGCGTCGAAGGGCGGCGCCGGCATCGAGCTGTGGATCGACGCCATCCCCGCCCGGGAAGAGGGGATGACCCCCTACGAGTTCATGCTGTCGGAAAGTCAGGAGCGCATGCTCATGACGCTCAAGCCCGGCCGCGAACCGGAGGCCCGGCGCATCTTCGAGAAATGGGGCCTGGACGCGGCCACCATCGGCGTGACCACGGAGACCAACGCCCTCGTGCTGAAGTGGCGGGGTGAAACCGTGTGTGATCTGCCGCTCGGCCCGCTCGCCGACGAAGCGCCGAAGTACGAGCGCCCCTACGTGAAGCCGCAGCCCGCCGCGACGGGGCCGCAGACGGTGAAAGGCGTCGCCTTCGCGGATGCGCTGACGAAGTTGATGACCTGCCCCGACATGGCCTCGAAGCGATGGATCTGGGAGCAGTACGACCGCGACGTGATGGCCGACACCGTCGCTGCGTCCGGGGCGGCGGACGCGGCCATCGTGCGCATCCACGGGACCGACCGAGGACTGGCCGTGTCGTGCGACGTGACGCCCCGGTACGTGGAGGCCGATCCATTCGAGGGGGGCAAGCAAGCCATCGCGGAGTGCTGGCGAAACCTGACGGCCGTGGGCGCGACGCCGCTCGCCGTGACCGACAATCTCAACTTCGGCTCACCGCAACGACCCGAGATCATGGGCCAGATCGTGGCCGCCATCGAAGGCATGGCGCAGGCGTGCCGCGCGCTCGACTTCCCCGTCGTGAGCGGCAACGTGAGCCTCTACAACGAGACCAACGGGCGCGCGATACCGCCGACGCCCGCCATCGGCGGCGTCGGGCTGCTGGAAAACATCGCCGTCCGCGCCGGCTTCGCCGGAATGAAGGAAGGCGATGTTCTCATCCTCATCGGCGAGACGCGTGGCGCGCTTGGCGCATCGCTTTATCTGCGCGAGCTTCATGGTCTTGAACACGGCGCACCGCCGCCTGTGGATCTAGCCGCCGAAAAGCGGAACGGCGATCTCGTGCGCAGCCTCGTCCGGGATGGTTTCGCGCGGATCGTTCATGACCTTTCCGATGGCGGCCTGGGATGCGCCGCCGCCGAACTGGCGCTGGCGAATGACGTCGGGGTCTACTTGGAGCCAAGGCGCGGCGTGCATCCCGACCTGTGGCTGTGGAGCGAGGACCAGGCGCGCTACCTGATCGCCGTGACGCCCACGGACGCCGAATTCATCTACACGGCCGCCGACGAGGCTGGCGTGAGCGCCGAGCCGGTGGGCGTCGCAGGCGGCTGCGAAATCGCCTTTGGGGACTCTGCGGTCGATCTCCTCGACCTAAGGACAGCCTGGGAGGGCTGGCTTCCGGACTACATGGCCCGCTCCGCCTGACCCAGGACCGTGCTTGACCAGCCTTCCGGCCCGCCGATAGCGTCCCGGCGGGGAGACAGCCATGACCGCGACCGACTACACCCTGTTCACCGATGTGTTCCTGGTCGTGCGGGACGGGGCGGTCCTGCGTGAGTATCCCGAACCGGACGCCGCCCCGCTCACGCCGCTGCGGCAGGGCCAGCACCTGCGGCGTCTCGACACGGTCAACTGGAACGGCGCATGGCTCCGGTTCTATGCGGACGTGATCGGCGGCCGAAAGTATGAGGGATACCTCTACTACACGGATGTGGAGCAAGCCCCGGAGGGGACCACCGTTCCAGTCGATGCGGCCCCGCCGCCATCGCCGCCGGCCGCGCCACCCAGCGCTCCGCCGACGCGGCCCTCGGCCGGCGCGGCGACCGACATGCTTGTCCTCGGGTGCGTGGACCCCACCGTGACTGACGCCATGTGCGCGGCCTACATGAAATCGGTGGAGCAGCTCACCCGCGTGAGCCCCGCCAACGTGAAGGACGGGCTCGACAAGCTCTCGATCCGGCCGCTGACAGCGCCGCTGCCGGGCCTCATGTCCATCGCCGAAGTCCAGCAGGCGCTGCGGACGCTGGGCTTTTTTCCGGGCGGGGAGACCGACGGAATCTACGGCTACCGGACGCTCTCCGCGATCCGCTTGTTCCAGGAATACGTGCGCACGATGGAGAGGCAGCGCTGCCTTCCCGACGGCCGGTTCGGGCCGGAGACGCAGGCGCATCTCAAGCGCTGGCTCGCCACAGGACAGCAACCCGATTGGCGCCCGCAGCCCGGCGAGTACGAGGCCTGGCTCTCCCTGTTGGAGGGGGTCAAGCAAAAGTATCTCGCCACGCCCGGGCCGGTGCTTGAAAAGGTCAATGCGTTCACGGGCGCGATGGACACCCGCAAGGTGGCGAACTGGATCACCACCGGCCCCGGTCACATCCACCTCATCGGCGTTCGCCGTCAGGAAGCGACCAACAAGTTCGACGACATCTTCGTGCTCCTGATGAAGGGGCTCGTTTTCAAGTTCCAGGGCTCAACGGAGCCTGGATCGAGCACGCACGAAGACGGGCCGCCCTACATCGTGCAGGGCCAGCACGATTACCGCTTCGGATGGCACCGCAGCACGTACCTTGCGCTGCGTCCGAAGAATTTGTCAGGCGTGCTCGTGATCCGGGCCGGCGCCAACAAAAAACTGGACGACGCCGACCTTGCGCGCGGACTGAAGCCGGAGCCGAGCATCAACATCCACTGGGGCGGACGCGGCGTCGGGCGCGACGTGAAGGATTGGTCCGAGGGATGCCAGGTGATCAATGGGGAAGTGTACGTGAATCCCGCGCAGCAGTTCGAAGTCTGTAGCGACTTCGCCGCCACGGGGTCCAAGGAGCCGCTCACCAAGCCGGAAAAAACCCGCGGCGCCTACAACGTGCTTGTGGACGTGGTCACCGCCCTGTCCGGCGACATGCCCGACAACACGGTGACGTACACGCTCCTCACCGAGGCCGATCTCGATCTTGCGCCGCCGTTGAAGCAATCCCTGGCCGACGCGCGCGCGCGCGTTCTGCGGCTGATTTAGCGACCCCACGAACTGTCATTCAAAGAGCGTCGAACGTCAGGGAGGAATGCGCCTTCAGCGCATCTTTTCGACCTGGCTGTATTCGAGGTCCACTGGCGTGGCGCGGCCGAAAATGGACACCGCCACCTTCAGGCGGCCCTTCTCCTCGTCGACCGTCTCCACCAAGCCCTCGAACGACTGGAAGGGACCATCCGTCACTTTCACGCGCTCACCGGATTCGAAGGTGATGGCCGGGCGCGGCCTGGACGCCGCCGCCTGCTCCACCTCTCCGAGGATCCTCTGCACCTCGCGCTCGCTGACGGGCTGAGGCTTGTTCTGCTGACCGAGAAAGCCCGTCACCTTCGGCGTGTTCTTCACGAGGTGGTAGGCGTCGTCCGTCAGATCCATCTTCACGAGGACGTAGCCGGGAAAGTGGCGCTGCTCCCGGATCTTCTTCTTGTTTCGGACGATTTCGGTGACTTCCTCCGTCGGGACGCGGATATCGTCGAAGGCCTCCGAGAGCCCTTGCCGTTCAGCCTGTTCGCGGATCGCCTCCGCCACCTTCTTCTCGAAGTTGGAATAGGCGTGAACGATGTACCACTGATGCGCCATGGCCGACCTCACGCCTGCGGCAGCAGGAACCCGATCACCACGCGGATCAGGCTGTCGACGACGTAAAAGAAAATCGCTGCGGCCACGACCATGATCAGCACCATGATGCTGGAGACCATGACCTCCTGGCGGGTCGCCCACGTGACGCGGCGGCCTTCCTGGCGCACCTGCGAGAAAAACTCGACCGGATTGCGCGACCGCAGTCGTTCGGGGGTGCCCCCGCCTTCGTCCCGATCTTCCGTGGTCGTCGCCATCACCTGTCCTTCGTCCGGCCGCCGCGGATCAGTCCGCACCAGCGCCATAGATAGTCACGCATCGAGCCGATGGCAGGGGCGGAGGGACTCGAACCCACGACACCCGGTTTTGGAGACCGGTACTCTACCAGCTGAGCTACACCCCTAAATCCGCAGGGCCCACGCTCGCTGAGGAGGCGTGAGCCCGTCGGCGCAGGGCCTTCGGCTCGAAGCGAACGCGGCTTATGCCCGAGCGATGGGTCCGCCGCAAGGCGCGTGGATGCGGATCGACGCCGGCGGCGATCGGCCGGGTCGCCGCGGTCAGGGCCCGACCTGGACCTTCCCGGAGCCCATGACGGCCTTTTCCACCCGGCCCGACACGGCCGCCACCGTCACGTCCCCGGACCCCATGATGCTGGCATCCAGGGCGGCGGCCTTGCCGCGCACCTCCACATCCCCCGAACCGGCGATCGAGACGTCGAGGCTCTGGACATCGCCCCCCAGCGTCACCCCGCCGGAGCCCGCGATGGACACGTCTGCGTCACCCATGGAACCACCGTCGATCGCCACGTCCCCGGAGCCTGCGATCGCCACTTCCACCGGCCCGTTGGCCGCCGCCACCGTGACGCCGCCAGACCCCGACAGCGACACGTCCAGCTTCTGCGCCACCGCACCCACGACGGCCGCGCCGGACCCCGACATGGACACCGAGGCGCTCTGCGCCGCGCCGACCTTCAGGTCGCCCGACCCGGAGGCGGAGACATCGAGATCGCCCGCCACGTCGCCGACGCGCGCATCGCCACACCCGGAAAACAAAAGGTCCGCCGAGCTCGACGGTCCGATCTCGGATTCCACGCCGCCGGAGACGGCCACGGCGACGGCGCGCGGCACCCGCGCCGTGATCCTGGGGGCCTGCGCCGCCGAGACGTCCCCCACGCCGTTGACGGTGACGGTGAATTGGTCGCCGGCGCCCTCGCAATTGCGGATCCGACGGTTCGCGATCCCACCGTCCACCACGACCTCATCCCCCTCGAGCCGGACGGTCGGCGTGGGCAACGTCCCCGGATTGACGATTTCGAGGGCGATGTCCGACCGGTCCTCTGGAATGACTGTCAGCCGCGCCACCGCGTTACGGACCTTGAGCTCCCGGCCGGCGTAAGCGGCCGCGGGGACGTTGGACGGCGCGCCGCCGCCCTTGGTAACCGAGCCGCCGGCCTCGCTCTCGCCATTGATGACGAAACGGAACCCGTCTCCATCGGAGATGGCATGGCCAAAGTAGCCGCCGGCGGCGATCGCCACCGCCGCGAGGATCGCTGCACCAATCACGAAACGCTCCATTACAGGCCTCCCGCCGAGCGACGGCGCACGCGCCTTGCCGGCTTCCACTCTGCCCGATGCGGCTGCGGACCAGTCTGGATGCAGCCTCCTAGCAGAAAAAGACCGCGGGCGGGGAGGCGCCGGTCAGATCAGGGCGGCGGCGAACAGGGCCAGCATGCGTGACCAAGCGCGCTCGGCCTGGACGGCGTCATAGACCTGCGAGTCCGGTGGGCACCAGCCATGCTGGGCGGGATAGACCTCGATCTCGGCGGGGAGATCGTTCGCGGCGAACGCCGCCCGCAGCGTCTCTTTCTCGGCAGGCCCCCGCTCGTCGTCATTCTGGGCCACGGCGATGAGGAACGACGCCTTCATCTGCGGGATCAGCAGGTGCGGGCTGCTGGGGCCGTCCGTCGCGAGGCCCCCGCCGTGGAAGGACGCGACGGCCCCGATCCTGTCGGGAACGGCCGCCGCCGTGCGCATCACCAGCGGACCGCCCATGCAGTATCCCGCCGTGCCAGCCTTGCGGGCGGCGTCGACCGCGGTCTGAGCGTCGAGGAAGGCGAGGAGCGCCCGGGCGTCCGTCGCCGCGGTCTCGGCGTTGAGCGCCTGCGCCAGCGGCCTGAGGCGGGCGCGTACGGCCGGATCGCCGTAACTCTCGCCCGGATTGACCACCTCGCCGCGGGCGCCGCGATAGAACGGATTGACCACCAGCACGGCGTAGCCGCTTTCCGCCAGCCGCTTGCCCATCTGCCGGAAGGCGGGGCGCAGCCCCCGAATGTCCGGCCACATGAGAACCGCCGGATGCCGGCCTCTGGACGGATGGACGAAGTAGGCGTCGGCGAGCCCATCGGGCGTCGTGACGTCGACGTCGCGTTCGACAACCGCCAGCGCCGCCGCGCCCCCGGACTGTCCCGATGCGCAACCGCCCAACGCGCCGGTCGCGAGCGCGCCCGTCGCCAGGGTCGCAAACCCCCGGCGCGAAAGATCCCGGCTCCGCTCGAGGAACGTTTCGTTGTCAGCTTCGGTGTGATCGTCGCACATCGATGGATCTCCTGCTTCGTCCGCGGGCGTACACCACCGCTCCGGCCCCGCCTATCCAGTCGACGCGCACATGCGCCCAAAACAAAAAAAGGCCGCCGGTCTCCCGGCGGCCTTGGTGGTTGCGTTGGGCGTCGCCCCTACTCGATGATCTTGGCCACGACGCCGGCGCCGACGGTGCGGCCGCCTTCGCGGATGGCGAAGCGCAGGCCCTGGTCCATGGCGATGGGCGTGATCAGCTCCACCTGGATTTTGATGTTGTCGCCCGGCATCACCATCTCCACGCCCGCCGG
>JANRIM010000109.1:0-2336 GCA_033764865.1 Hyphomonadaceae bacterium | reverse complement strand
GTCATTTCGCAGTCGCACACATTGCGCCGCAGTGCAGCAAAGCGCAACGGGCAGCACGCCACTGGCGCTTGGCGTCGCATGAACAGTGCCCGAAACGCAACAAGTGTGGCGTCCTGGCGCAATTTTAGTGCGTCGGGCGATGGGCTGGACAATCCTTCCCCGGCGCGCGAGCGCTGTCCCGCATGTCCCGAACCCAGGCCGTTCTGCTGCTGCTGACGTCCCTCGCCTTCACGGCGGCAGGGGCGGTCATAGCGCTGCGGGGCGGCGCGGACGACCGTGCGGCGGGGTTGGCTTGCGGGGTGTTTTTCGCGGCGTGCAGCGTTGTTTTCACTGGCGAATTGCTGCCGAGGCGTCTGCCTGTCCCGGACGTGGGCGGCGTGGTCCTCATCCACCGGGACCGCATTCAGACCGGGGTGCTCGCCGTGGGCGGCGCGCTCATGGGCGCGGGGTGCGCCCTCTTGGCGCCGCTGGCGGCGGCGCAAGGAGACGTCGTGATGACGGCGGTGGCGTGGGGCGGGGCGGCGTTCTTCGGTCTGGCGGCCCCCATCGGTCTTTGGCGGCTGGCGCGGGGGCGCCCGCTCTACCGGCTCGATCCGGAGGGCATCGCCCAACTGGACGGCGACCGCTGGATGCTCCGCTGGCGCGACATCGCAGCGATCGAACCCTTCGCGATGGGCGGCCAGCGCTGGCTGGCGCTTCAACCGGGGCCGGGGGTAGCGGCGCGCCCGGGCGCCGTCGCCCGCGTGACCGACGCAGCGGGCCTGCCGGCCTATGCCGTCAGCGCGCTGGGCGCGCGGCTCGATTTCGAGGTCGTCGCCGCGCTGGTCATGGACTACTGGACGCGGGGCCGAGACCGGTGAACCGGACGGACTAGATTGCCCGCGTTTTGCAGTGCACCATCACGCCATGATCGCCTACCAGCACGCCCCCGACCCGCCGTGGATTTTCCGCACCTACGCGGGCCATTCCACCCCGGCGGAGAGCAACAAGCTCTACCGGGCCAATCTCGCCAAGGGGCAGACGGGCCTTTCCATCGCCTTCGACCTGCCCACGCAGACGGGCTACGACAGCGATCACATCCTGGCGCGCGGGGAAGTGGGCAAGGTCGGCGTGCCGGTGGGCCACCTCGGCGACATGCGCACGCTGTTCGACGCGATCCCGCTCGACCGCATGAACACCTCGATGACGATCAACGCGCCGGCGGCGTGGCTGCTGGCGCTCTACGTGGCGCTGGCCGACGAAACGGGCGCCGACCGCAAGGCCCTGCAGGGCACCACGCAGAACGACGTGGTCAAGGAATACCTCTCCCGCGGCACGTACATCTTCCCGCCGGGGCCGTCGCTGAAGCTCACCGCCGACACCATCGCCTGGTGTCTCAAAGAAACGCCGAAGTGGAACCCCACCAACATCTGCTCCTACCACTTGCAGGAAGCGGGCGCGACGCCGGACCAGGAACTGGCCTTCGCGCTGGCCACCGCCATCGCGGTGCTCGATGAGGTGAAGGCCCGCGGCGAGATCGCGGACGCGGACTTCCCGCTGGTGTTCTCGCGCATCTCCTTCTTCGTGAACGCGGGCCTCCGGTTCATCACCGAGACCTGCAAAATGCGCGCGTTCAACGTGCTGTGGGACGAGATCGCCCGCGACCGCTACGGCGTGACCGACCCCAAGCTGCGCCGCTTCCGCTACGGGGTGCAGGTCAACTCGCTGGGCCTGACGGAGCCGCAGGCGGAGAACAACGTCTACCGCATCCTGCTGGAGATGCTGGCGGTGACGCTGTCGAAGAACGCCCGCGCGCGCGCGGTGCAGCTGCCGGCGTGGAACGAGGCGCTGGGCCTGCCGCGCCAGTGGGACCAGCAATGGTCTCTGCGCATGCAGCAGATCCTCGCCTTCGAGACCGACCTTTTGGAATTCGAGGACATCTTCGACGGCAGCCACGTCATCGAGGCCAAGACCCGTGAGCTGGTGGACGGCGCCAAGGCCGAACTCAAGACCATCGAGAGCATGGGCGGGGCAGTGGCGGCGGTGGAGCGCGGCTACATGAAGGAGGCGCTCGTCAACTCCAACCGCCTGCGCGTGGGCGCCATCGAGCGGGGCGACATCAAGGTGGTGGGCGTGAACGCCTACACCGAAAGCGAGCCCTCCCCGCTTTACGGCAAGGAGGAGAACGCCGCCATCGAGAAGGTGGGCGAGCACGTGGAGGGCGAGCAGATCGCCCGGCTGAAGGCCTGGCGCGCGCAGCGCGACGCCCGCGCCGTCGAGCAGGCCCTCGACGCCCTCGCCGCCGCCGCCCGCGAGGACCGCAACGTCATGGAGCCGTCCATCGCCTGCGCGAAGGC
>JANRIM010000094.1:0-23250 GCA_033764865.1 Hyphomonadaceae bacterium | reverse complement strand
GAGGCGGTTGAACGGATACAGCCGGTGCGATTCCGGGGCCAGCGCCACTTCCGGGCTCATCTCCCCGTCGTACTCGAAGTCGATGTCCTCGCGCCGGTCGAGGATGGAGACGGCGTCGCGCACCTTCTCGGCGCGGTCGAGGCGCGGGTTGCCGAAGGTGGAGTGCGACATGAACGCCACCCGTGGCGTCACGCCGAAGGTGCGGGCCACCGAGGCGGTCTGGATCGCGAACTGCGCCAGCTCCTCCGGGGTGGGAAACTCGGTGACATTCGTGTCCGCGATGAAAATGGTGCGCCCCTTGGACAGCACCACCGACATGCCCATGAGCTTCGACCCGCGCTGGGTGTCGAAGATGCGGCGCACGTCCTCCAGCGCGGAGGCGAAGTTGCGCGTCACGCCCGTGACCATGCCATGGGCGTTGCCGGAGGCCACCATGCAGGCGCCGAAGACGTTGCGGTCCTGGTTGACCAGACGTTGCGCGTCGCGATGCAGCAGGCCGAAGCGCTGGGAGCGCTTGTAGAGCATGTCGGTGTAGGCGGTGTTGTGATCGGAGACGCGGGCGTTGACGATCTCCATGCCGGCGTCCTCCGGCACGCCGATCAGCTGCATGTTCTGCTTCACCAGCTCCTCGCGCCCGACGAGGATGGCCTGGCCGAGGCCCAGCTCCTGGAAGGCGTAGGCGGCGCGGATGACGCTCGGCTCCTCGCCCTCGGCGAAGACGATGCGCTTGGGGTTGGCGCGCACGTGGTTCTGCACGCGCTGGATGAGGGCGGCGGTGGGATCCAGCCGCTGGGCCAGCGACGCGCGATAGTGCGCCATGTCCGCGATGGGGCGGCGCGCGACGCCGGTGTCCATCGCGGCCTGCGCCACGTAGGGCGGCACGGTGGATATCAGCCTGGGATCGAACGGGGAGGGGATGATGTAGTCGGGCCCGAACTGGAGGCGCCGGCCCTGATAGGCGGCGGAGACCTCGTCGGGCACGTCCTCCTTGGCCAGCGCCGCCAGGGCGCGCGCGGCCGCCACCTTCATCTCCTCGTTGATCGGGCGCGCGCGCACGTCCAGCGCGCCGCGGAAGATGTAGGGGAAGCCGAGGACATTGTTGACCTGGTTGGGATAGTCGCTGCGGCCGGTGGCGATGATGGCGTCGTCGCGCACGGCGCGGATGTCCTCCGGAGAGATTTCCGGATCGGGATTGGCCATGGCGAAGATATTCGGGTTCTTCGCCATGGACCGCACCATGTCCTTGGAGACCGATCCTGCGATGGAAAGGCCCATGAACACGTCGGCGCCCTCGAAGGCCTGCGCAAGCGTGCGCAGCGGGGTCTCCACGGCGTGCGTCGCCTTGAACTGGTCCATGCCTTCCTTGCGGCCGCGATAGACCACGCCCTTGCTGTCGCACATGATGACGTTCTCGTGCGGGACGCCCAGCATCTTGATGAGGCTGGCGCAGGAGATGCCGGCGGCGCCCGCGCCGTTGAACACCACCTTGATCTCCCTCATCGACCGCCCGGTGATCTCGCAGGCGTTCAGCAGGCCGGCGGCGGCGATGATGGCCGTGCCGTGCTGGTCGTCATGGAAGACCGGGATGTCGAGATCGTCGCGCAGCCGGCTTTCGATGATGAAGCACTCGGGGGACTTGATGTCCTCAAGGTTGATGCCGCCGAAGGAGCGCCCGATGTTGCGTACCGTGGCGATGATCTCTTCGGGGTCCTCGGTGAACACTTCGATGTCGATGGAATCCACGTCCGCGAAGCGCTTGAACAGGACGGCCTTGCCTTCCATCACGGGTTTCGAGGCCAGCGCGCCAAGATTGCCGAGGCCGAGGATGGCTGTGCCGTTGGAGATGACGGCCACCATGTTGCCCTTGGAGGTGTAGTCGTACGCGAGGTCCGGGTCGGCGGCGATCGCCTTCACGGGCACGGCGACGCCGGGCGAGTAGGCAAGCGACAGGTCGCGCTGCGTCGCCATGGGCTTGGTGGGCGTGATAGAGAGCTTGCCCGGCGGTTGCTGGCGGTGGAAAGCCAGCGCCTCTTCGTCGGTGAAGGTGCGTTTCTCGTCGGACATGGGGGCCTTGGGCGAAAGCGGGGCGAGCGGCGGGAGGAATCGGGGGGCACCGTAGCGGCGGCGGGGGACGCGTCAATTCTCGTGGGGGCGTGCGGAACCGACGGCGCGGCCGCCGGCTGCGGCGCGCACAACCCCGCTCGTGCGCCTGACGCTGGGCTTGTACACAGGGGGCATGGCTGATTCCGCCGCCGCTCTCCCGCCCGCGCCCCGTCCCGAGCATGTCACGCCGTTCATGGCGCAATACCTCGCGGCCAAGGAAAAGCACCCGGACGCCCTTCTGTTCTTCCGGATGGGCGATTTCTACGAGCTGTTCTTCGATGATGCGGTGGCCGCCGCCGGCACGCTGGCCATCACGCTCACCAAGCGCGGCCTCCACAAGGGCGAGGATATCCCCATGTGCGGTGTGCCCGTGCATGCCGCCGACGGCTATCTCCTGCGGCTCATCCGCGCCGGTCACCGGGTGGCCGTGTGCGAACAGATGGAGGACCCCGCGGAGGCGAAGAAGCGCGGCTCCAAGGCGCTGGTGCGTCGTGATGTGGTGCGGGTGGTCACGCCGGGCACCATCACCGAGGAGACGCTGCTCGATTCCCGCGCCGCCAACATCCTCGCCGCCCTGACCATGACGGGCGAAACGGGCGCGCTGGCGTGGGCCGACGTCTCCACCGGCGCATTCGCGGTGCAGCCGGTGACGGCGTCAGGGGTGGCGGAGGCGCTGGCGGCGCTCGCGCCGGCGGAAGTTCTTGCGACGGAGGCCGAGACCGCGCGCTTCGGCGCGCTGATCGCCGAGGGCGGGGCCGCGTTGACGCTGCGGCCGGCCCCCAAGGCCGATGCGCGGGCCGGCGAGCGGCGCCTGATGGCGCTCTATGAGGTGACCACGCTCGACGGGTTCGGCGCGTTCACTACGCCGGAACTGGCGGCCATGGGGCTGCTGCTCGACTATGTGGAGCTCACGCAGGCGGGCATGGCGCCGCGCCTGTCGCCGCCGCAGCGCGTCGCGGGCGCCGCCGCCATGGCGATCGACCCCGCCACGCGGGCCTCGCTTGAAATCGATCGCACGCAGCGCGGCCAGCGCGAGGGCTCTCTGGTCCACGCGGTGGATCGCACGGTGACTGCGGCCGGGGGCCGTCTGCTGGCGCAGCGGATCGCCCACCCCTTGACGGATGTGGCGGCGATCCAGGCGCGGCTGGACGCGGTGGCCTGGTTCCTCGACCCAGGGCGGCGCGCGGGCGTGCGCGCGGCGCTGAAAGGTGGGGCCGATCTCGCGCGGGCGCTCCAGCGGCTGGCGCTGGGGCGCGGGGGCCCGCGCGATCTTGGCGCACTGCGGGACGGCCTGTTGGCCGGCGACGCCGCAGCGGCCGCCGCGGGGGACGGGGGCCCGGCGCTGGTGGCGTCCGCGGCGAGGGCGCTCACGCTGGCGGATCAGCCGCCGCTCGCCGCCTTCGCGCGGGCGATGACGACCGCGCTCGCGACGGAACTGCCGCTGCACCCGGGCGAGGGCGGGTTCATCGCGGAGGGCGTGGACGCCGCGCTCGACGCCGCCCGCACCCTGCGCGACGACAGCCGCCGCGTGGTGGCCGGCCTCCAGGCCGCCTACGCGGAGGAAACCGGCCTGCCGCTGAAGGTCCGTCACAACTCCGTCCTTGGCTACCACATCGAGGCCACCGCCAAGCAGGCGGAGGCGCTGCACAAGCGCGCGGACCGCTTCATCCATCGCCAGACGACGGCGACCAGCGTCCGGTTCACCACCACCGAACTCGCCGACCTCGATGCGCGCATCGCGCGCGCCGGCGAGGAAGCGCTGGCGCGGGAGCAGGCGCTGTTCCGCGCTTACGCCGCCAGCGCCGCCGCCCTGGCCGAGCCCATCCGCGCGGCGGCGCAGGCGCAATCGGACATCGACGTGGCCGCCGCAGCGGCGGCTTGGGCCGTGGAATGGGACGCGGTGCGCCCGGAGATCGACCAGTCCGTCGCGCTGCTGGCCGAGGGCGCCCGCCATCCCGTCGTGGAGCAGGCGTTGCGCCGGCAAGGTCTTGGCTTCACGCCGAACGACTGTCGGCTCGACGGCGACGCCCAGGCGGGCGCCCGGCTCCTTGTGGTGACCGGCCCCAACATGGCGGGCAAGAGCACGTTCCTGCGCCAGACGGCGCTACTGGCGATCCTTGCGCAGGCGGGCTTCTTCGTGCCGGCCCGGCGGCTGCGGCTGGGCGTGGCGGACAGGGTGTTCTCCCGCGTAGGCGCCAGCGACGATCTGGCCCGCGGGCGCTCCACCTTCATGACCGAGATGGTGGAGACGGCGGCGATCCTGAACCAGGCGGGCCCGCGGGCGCTGGTGATCCTCGACGAGATCGGACGCGGCACGGCCACGTTCGACGGGCTCGCCATCGCGTGGGCCTGCGCCGAACACCTGCACGACGTGAACCGCTGCCGCGCGGTCTTCGCGACCCACTACCATGAGCTGACGGCGCTGGCGGAGCGCCTGCCAGGCGGGGCCAACGCCAACCTCAGGGCCAAGGAATGGAAGGGCGACCTCGTGTTTCTCCACGAGGTGTCGCCCGGGGCCGCGGACCGCAGCTACGGCATCCAGGTGGCCAAGTTGGCCGGGCTGCCGAAACCGGCGGTGGAGCGGGCGCGGGCCGTGCTGGCGCGGCTGGAGGCGGGAAAAGGCGCCAAGGGCGTGGACCTCACGGAGGCGCTGCCGCTGTTCGCCGGCCTCGCCGAGACGCCGGAAACGTACGCGCCCTCACCGCTGGAGGCGGCGCTGTCCGACGTGTCCCCCGACGCGCTCAGCCCGCGGGAGGCGCTGGACCTCGTGTACCGGCTGAAATCGCTGATGGACGGTTAGGGCGCGCCGGGCGGGGCTGGCGCGGGCTCAATCCGCTGAAGCTCGTTCTCCTGGCGCACCCGTTCGAACATTGCGCCTTTGGTCACGGCCTCCTGGGCGATGTCCAGCGTCGAGATGGAGGCGTAGTACATGCCCACGCCGCCGAGGATGATACCGGCCACGAGGCCCATGATCCCCCACTTGGTGGCGGCGAACCAGTACGCGCCGGAGCGCTCCCGGCGGATGTGGTTGCGCCATTCGCGCTCTTCGTAGGCGTGGAGACGGTCCTGGTCGGTCTCTATCCGGCGGGCGTAGGACTGGCTGGTGTCGACCGCCGCCAGATTGCCGCGCTTGCCAGAATTGCCAACCATGCCGAACTCCCAAGCCTGCGGTTCCGCCGCGGACGAGCCGGCGAAAGACTTCTTCAATAAGGCGACTTTGCGTCAAACGTTCAACGGCGGGCGTGACAATCGATTCATGCGGCCGCCGCGGTGCCGTTTGCGTGGGCGCCGCAACAGGCCATATAGCCCTTATGCCGCCTCGCCCAAGACCTGCCCGCATCGAAGACGTCATCGACGGGGACAAGCTGCGCGCCCAGCTCACCGCCGCGGCGCTGGACAATCTGGGCGCCGAGGCCGCCGCCCGCGCCCGCGCGCTGGACCTCCTGCACGGCGCGCTCTTTCGCGGGCGCATGATCGCCAAGGACCGGCTGGAGGACGGCGCCGGGGGGCACGAGACCGCCCGCCTGCTCAGCAACGTCGCCGACGAGGTGATCACCGCCTTGTTCGACTTCACGACCACGCACGTGTTCCGGGCGCGCAACCCCACGGAGGGGGAGCGCTTCGCGCTGGTGGCTGTGGGGGGCTACGGCCGGCGCCAGATGGCGCCCTCCTCGGACATCGATCTGCTCTTCCTGCGCGCCTACAAGGAGACGCCGTGGTCCGAGAGCGTGACCGAGTTCATGCTTTATATGATGTGGGACATGAGCCTGAAAGTGGGCCATGCCTCGCGCACCATCGACGAGTGCGTCCGCCTCGCCCAGGACGATCACACGGTGCAGACGGCGCTGCTGGAGGCCCGCTTCCTGGCCGGCGACGAAGACCTCTTAAAGGCCTTCCAGGCGCGCTTCGACCGGGACGTGGTGGCGACCAACCATCGCAGCTTCATCGCCGCCAAACTGAAGGAGCGTGACGAGCGCCACATCCGCGCAGGCGGCGCGCGCTACCTCGTGGAGCCCAATATCAAGGAGGGCAAGGGCGGCCTGCGCGACCTGCACACCATGCTCTGGATCCTGCGCCACATGTACGGCCGCAAGGGCGCGCGCACGTTCGGCCTCGATGAGGTGTTCACGCGCGAGGAGGTGGCGCTTGGGGCGAGGGCGTCGGACTTTTTCTGGCGGGTGCGGTGTCACCTGCATTTTCTCACCGGCCGCGCGGAGGAGCGCCTGACGTTCGACGTCCAGCCCGAACTGGCCGCCCGGCTGGGCTTCGGCGCCCGCGCGGAGCAGGAGGGCGTGGAGCGTTTCATGCGCCGCTACTTCCTCGCGGCGCGGGACGTGGGCGTGCTCACCCGCGTGCTGATGGCCAAACTGGAGGCCGACCACGCCAAGCGCGCGTCCTCCGGGATTTCGCGCTTCCTGCCCAACGCCAACCGCACCGGCCGCATCGACGCCGAGGGCTTCCGGATCGAGGGCGGCCGGCTGGACGTGAACTCGCCCACCGTTTTCGATGAGGACCCCGTCAATCTCCTGCGCATCTTCAGCCTCGCCGACGAGCGCGATCTGGATCTGCACCCCGATGCGCTCTCGGCGGTGGCGCGGCGGCTCAAGCGCATTGGCCCCGGCCTGCGGGCGAACCCGCAAGCGCAGGCGCTTTTCCTCGGCATGGCGGCGTCGAAACGCAATCCCGCCGCCGCGCTGCGGCTGATGAACGAAACCGGCGTCTTGGGCCGGTTCCTGCCGGAGTTCGGCGGCATCGTCGCGCAGATGCAGTTCAACATGTACCACCACTACACGGTGGACGAGCACACCCTGCGCGCGGTGGAGATCATCTCCGACATCGAGAAGGGCCGGTGCGCCAAGGAGCACCCGCTGGCCACCACGATCTTTCCCAAGATCGTCAACCGCCGCGCGCTTTATCTCGCCATGCTGCTGCACGACACCGGCAAGGGCCGTGGCGACCAGCAGGAAGAAGGGCAGAAGACCGCGATCGCCGCGTGCACCCGCTTGGGTCTGCCGCCCGAGGAAGTGGAACTCGTCGGCTGGCTGGTGCGCCACCACCTGATGATGAGCGACGTGGCGCAGAAGCGCGACATTGGCGATCCGCGGACGGTGGCGACGTTCGCGGAGTCGGTGGTGACGCTGGAACGGCTGCGCCTGCTCCTGGTGCTGACCGTGGCCGACATCCGCGCTGTAGGGCCGGGCGTGTGGAACGGCTGGAAGGGCCAGCTGCTGCGCGACCTCTACCGCTTGACGGAAGCCGCCTTCCACGGCGGGCGCACCGATGAGGTGGCCGTGCGCGACCGCCTGGCGGAGCAGGCCGCCGAGGTGCGCGACGCCATCGTGGCGCAGGTGCGGCCCGGCCCCGATCTCGCCTGGTGGTTCGAGACGCTGGACGATGCCTACTGGCTCTCCTTCGATCGGGAGGCGCAGGCCTGGCACGCGCAGACGATGGCGGAAGCCGCCATGCAGGAGGGCGTGCACGTGGCCGCCCGCGCCATGCCGGCGAAAGGCGTCACGGAGGTGCTGGTGTATGCGCCCGATCGCCCGGGCCTGTTCGCGGCGCTGGCCGCGGCGCTGGCGCAGGGCGGCGCCGACGTGACGGACGCGCGGGTCTACACCACCAGCGACGGGCGGGCGTTTGACGTGTTTTCCCTGCTGGACGCGGAGGGGACGCCGTTCGGCTGGAAGGATCCCACGGCGCTCGACCGGCTGATCGCGCGCGTGCAGGCCGCGGCGGCCGGCGGCGCGCCCGCAGCGTCCCTGAAGCGCCCGATCCAGCGCCGCCACGCGGCGTTCGCCATCGAGCCGTGGGTGCGCATCGACAACGACCTCTCCCAGGTGGCCACCGTGGTGGAGGTTTCGGGGCGCGACCGGCCCGGCCTCCTGGCCGCCCTCGCCGCCGTCCTCGCGGAGGCGGGCGTCTCGGTGGTCTCCGCGCACATCGATGCGTACGGGGAGCGGGTGTCGGACGTGTTCTACGTCACTGACGCCCGCGGCGGTCAGATCGCCGACGCGGCGGTCATCGAGGCGTTGACGGCCCAGCTCACCGCCGCCCTGCGCGAGGACGAGCCTGACGCCCCCGCCGATCCCGCCCGGCAGCGCCTGGCGGTCGCGCGGGCGTCGACGGCGCGGTAGAAGCGGTCCCGAATCGGGGATCCGCCGCGTGAGTCTCGCCCGCAACACGCTCGTCCAGACGGCCATGACGCTGGGCAGCCGCGTGCTGGGCTTTGCCCGCGACCTCGCGCTCAACGCGCGCTTCGGTCAGGGCCCGATGATGGACGCCTTCGCCACGGCGCTGATGTTTCCCAACCTGTTCCGGCGACTGTTCGCCGAGGGCGCCTTCGCGCAGGCGTTCGTGCCCGTGTACGGCAAGGTGCGCGAAGAGGAAGGGGAGGCGGCGGCGGCGCGCATCGCGTCCCAGACGTTGTCGTTCCTGTTGGCCGTGGTCGTCGCATTCTGCATCGCGGCGCAACTGCTGATGCCGTGGATCATGCCGGTGTTGTTGTCGGCGTACCGGGACGATGCGGGCGTCATGCGGCTGGCGACGCTGGTGACGCAGCTGACCATGCCGTACCTCGCCTGCATGACGATGGCGGCGCTGCTGTCGGGCATCCTCAACACGTGGGGCCGTTTCGCGCTGGCGGCGGGCGTGCCCATCCTGCTCAACGTCTGCACCATCGCGCCGTTGCTGCTGATCGACGACAAGCGCGATGCGCTGGTGGGCGCCGCGGTGGCCGTGACCATAGCGGGCCTCTTGCAGGCGGGGCTGTTGTGGTGGGGCGTGCGGCGGCTTGGCGTGCCGTTGCGGCTCGGCGCGCCGGGGCTTTCGGAGCCGGTGCGGCGCGTGCTGCTGCTGGCCATTCCAGGTGCGCTGGCGGGCGGCGCCACGCAGATCAATTCGCTGGTCAGCCAGGTGCTCACCGGCTCGGACGCGGGCGCGCGGTCGGTGCTGTACAACGCCGATCGGCTGTATCAGCTGCCGTTGGGCCTGGTGGGCGTGGCGGTGGGGCTCGCGCTCGTGCCGCGCCTGACGCGCGCCTTCGTGGCCAATGACGACGAGGGTGGGCGGCGGACGCTGGACGACGGCATCGCGCTGTCCATGGCGTTCACGATCCCCGCGGCGGCGGCGCTGATCGTCATGCCGTTCTTCATCATCGACGCCACCGTCACGCGCGGCGCCTTCACCAGTGAGGACGCGCGCCGGACTGCGGAGGTGCTGCGTCATTTCGGGTGGGGCGTGCCGGCGTTCGTGCTGGCGAAGGTGTTCACGCCGCCGTTTTTCGCGCGGCAGGATACCCGCCGGCCCACGCGCTACGCGTTCGCCACGGTGGCGACGACCGTGGCGTTGGGGGCTGCGCTGTTTTTCGGGCTCAAGGGCGTCGGGCAAGACGGGGTGATCGGCCTCGCGGTCGCCACCAGCCTGGGCGCCTGGCTCAACGTGGCGCTGTTGTCGTCCACGCTGGCGCGGGAAGGGACGTACCGCATGGGCTCCGCCTTGCGGGGGCGCCTGCTGCGGCTGGCCGGCGCGACCGCCGTGATGGCGCTCGTTCTGGGGGCGTGCGCTTGGAACTATCCGCTGCTGAGCGATCTTCTCTGGCGAAAGGAATTGGCGATCCTGGCGGTGTGCGCGGTGGGCTTTGGCGCCTATCTCGCAGCGGCCTTCGCGTTGCGCGCGGTCACCGTCGCTGACCTCAAAGGCGCCTTGCGGCGCGAACCGGGCGCGCCGGCCGGCGGCGCCGGCTTGCCCGGCGGTTCCGACGGCTGATAGAACGGCCCGGTGAGAAGAAACGATCCCCGATGGCGGGCCTGAGCCCCTTGTCATCGCCCTGACGCGGCGAACGCGTCGCGTCACCGTTTCTCTCCGGGAGTTTCCAATGACCGATGGTTCCACCACCGCCTACACGGGCCCGCGCCGCGTATTCTCCGGCATGCAGCCCACTGGCGGCCTGCACCTGGGCAACTACCTCGGCGCACTCGTGAAGTTCGTGCGCCTCCAGGACACCGACGAGTGCCTGTACTGCATCGTCGATCTGCACGCGATCACGGTAGATCACGATCCCGCAACGCTCGCCCAGCAGTGCCGCGAGGTGGCGGCGGCGTACATGGCTGCGGGCGTCGACCCGAGGAAGAGCATCATCTTCGTACAATCCGCGGTGCTGGCGCACACGGAGCTGGCGTGGATCTTCAATTGCGTCGCCCGGATGGGCTGGCTGCAGCGCATGACCCAGTTCAAGGACAAGGCCGGCAAGAATGCCGAACGCATGAGCGTGGGCCTGTTCGACTATCCCGTGCTGCAGGCTGCCGACATCCTCGCCTACAAGGGCACGCACGTACCGGTGGGGGAGGACCAGAAGCAGCACCTCGAACTCAGCCGCGACATCGCCGCCAAGTTCAACAACGACTTCGACGCGCCGGGATTCTTCCCGCTGCCCGAGCCGCTGATCCAGGGGCCGGGCGCCCGGATCATGTCGCTGCGCGACGGCAAGAAGAAGATGTCCAAGTCCGACCCCTCGGACATGAGCCGCATCAACCTCACCGACGACGCCGACGCCATCGCCAACAAGCTCAAGCGCGCGACGACGGATTCACTGCCGATTCCGGAGACTGTGCAGGGGCTGGAGGGGCGTCCCGAGGTGGAGAACCTCGTGGGCATCTACGCCGCGCTCAGCGGGGAGACGGCGGAGGACGTGCTGCGGACGTGGGGCGGTCAGGGGTTCGCCGCATTCAAGCCCGCGCTGGCGGAGGTGGCCGCCGCGAAGCTCGCCCCCATCGCGGGCGAGATGCGCCGCCTTCTGGCGGACCCAGGAACCATCGACGCGGCCCTGCGGGACGGGGCGGCGCGCGCCGACGCCATCGCGACCCCGATCATGGCGGACGTCCGGCGGATCGTGGGGCTGTGGCGCGGGCGCTGAGGACCGGGGAACCTTTGGGGCCGGCGGCAAGCCGAACAACAATTCACTATGCCCGCAAAGAAACTGATTCGCTATGCCCCTAGGTTTGGACATAGTGAGTTCCCTGCCCATGCCCCATCACACTTCCGTATGAACGACATCCCCGCCTCTCTTTTCACCTTCCTGAACGCCGCGCGGAACGCGCCGTCGATGATGGAACTGGACGCGATGTTCGCGAAGCTCATCCAGGGATGGGGCTTCGACCGGTGGACGACGATCCCCATCGGGTCATCGGCGCTCGGCCCGGTGCGGCCGTTCGAGATCGTTTTCGGCCGGCCCAGCCGGGACTGGAGCAGCCGGTACAGGGAGCGCAACTACTTCCTGCACGACGCCGCGGTCCGCACGCTGCTGCAATCCAACGAGCCCATCTGGTGGACTTCGTTCTCCCGCGTCGCGCGGCTGTCGTTCGAGGAGAAGCGCTTGTTCGACGAGGCGCGGGAATTCGGCATCGGGGAGGGGCTGTCGACGCCGATCCGCCTCGCCAACCACTCCATCTGGGTCTGCGCGCTCACCGGCGAGCACGCCGCCCCCCATGACGAAATCGCCGACGCTGCGCGGATGGGGTCCGAACGGTATCTCCTGCGCGCTCTGGAGCTGCGGGAACCGGACGCCCCGGGCGAAGGAGAAGCGCAGGTGACGCGGGCGCAGATGGAGATCATCCGGCTGTTAGCCCGCGGCCTGAACCTCAAGCAGTCTGCCCACGCGCTCAAGTTGGCACCGAGCACCGTCTACAACCAGATCGCGACGGCGAAGTACCGGATGGGCGTGAAGACCGTTGGAGAGCTTCTGCGCCGCATGACGGAGACCGGACGCCTGTAGGGCAGGCTGACGTTTAGGTTACTCACATGGGCAATACTCCCTAGAGAGCAGCCCCGCTCGCCCGCCTAGGGTGCGGCGTCGCTCAATGCAGGCTTCAGGGGGCATGCGCGCGGTGGCGCGGACTGGGGCTAACGCCCTGGTCCGCTTGCCCTTATCGGTCGGCCGCATTGAGGCCGCCCACGACGCACGGTAGAGCGGACCGTGCCTTGCCGCTTGTTCCCGTGGCGCTTCCCCGGGGACGCCTCCGTGACCGTCTGTCCAATCACCGCTCACCCGTGCAGATAGACCAGACCCTCCGACGCCTCGTTTGGCGCGCCCGCCGCCGGTTCATCCGCGCGGCCGACCATGATCCCGTCGTCACCCTGGAGACGCCTGCGCCGACGCCGCCCACGCCTGCCTCGGGAAATCCGTGGGGACGCCGGCTCCGCACCGCGCTGGCGTTCGTCGCCACCCTCGCGACGCTGGCGCTGGGCTATGGGGCGCTGGTGGCGTTCAACAGCCGGGCCCCCCTCGAAGTCACCGTCGGCGGCCCGCCGGTCCAGCCGGGCGAATCGAACGCGGTGGCGGCGGTGGTCCACATCCTCGCCTACGCGCCGGACACAGTACTGGACGAGGGGGAAATCCTCTTCGTGCCCAGCGGGCGCAGCCTTCGGGAGTCCATGGTGCGCGCGGGGGCCACCAGCGTCGCCGCCGCCTACATCGCCCGGGCGGGCCCGTTGCAGGGTCGGCTGGACGCGGCCCTCGCGGATGCGCGGGCGGCCATGGCCGCGACGCCGGGCCCGGACCGGGTGGCGGCGCGCGACGCGCTGCGCCGTTTCAACGACCGCCTCGCCGACGGCGAGGCCCGCCTCGACGCCGGTCCCGCGGCGCTGGCGGGCTTGTTGCGGGCGGCGGCGGACGCCTGCGACGTGCAGTCGGCGGATCTCGCGGCGATGGCGGCGCAGCCGAGCCTTCTGGCGGCCCCTGCCGTCGACGCCCGCATGGCCCAGGCGCGCGGCGTGGCGTGGGGTTGGGCGCTGATCCTGCGCGGCGCGCTCCGGGACGCGCCGGATCTCGCGTCGACCCTCTCAGTGGAGGCCTCCATTCCGTTGGAGGCGATGGGGGAGATCGCCGAACGCCAACCGCTGTTTCTCTTCAACGTCGAGGAGGCGGCGCCGTTCGCCCCGGCCCATGTGGCGGAAGCCGCGGCGGAATTCGCCCGCGCCGCGGCGGGCGCGCGGGCGCTGGCGTCGGCGCTGGATCGCCAGGCGCCCTGACGGGTTTCCGTGCGCGCTTGCCGCTGCAGGCGTTTCGCGAGACCATGCGCCCGATGGATCCGCGCCCGTTCAAGTATCTCGTCATCGCCGACGACAGCGCGGAGTTTCCCGTGGCGTTGGCCTACGCCGCCCATCGGGTGAAGGTGACGACCGGGGCGCTGGTCATCCTGCGCATCGTCGACACCGCCACCGACAACGCCCACTGGGTCAGCGTCGGGGAGGAGATGCGCGCCGAGGCGCTGGAGATGGCGGAAGCCATGGCCGAGCGCCTCGCGGCGGAGACCTGGGCCAGCGCCGGCGTGCAGCCAGAGATCGTCATTCGGGAAGGCGACGCCCGGGCGGAACTCCGACGCTTCATCGACGAGGACAGGGACGTCCGCATCGTGGTGCTGGCCTCGGGAACGGGCCGCGACGGGCCGGGACCGCTGGTGTCCTCCGTGGCCAAGGGCCAGGGTCTCGGCGGTCGTTCGGTTCCGGTCCTCATCGTGCCCGGCACGCTGAGCGCCGATGAGGTGCGGGCGCTCGCGGTGCCCGACCCCGGCGCTTGACCCGGTAGGCGGGAAATCCCAAGTCTGTCGCTCAGGATTTGAAGGCCGCCCCATGTTCATCCAGACGGAATCGACGCCCAACCCGCAAACGCTGAAGTTCCTCCCCGGGCGGGATGTTCTCGGCCGGGCGCCGGGGCTTGACTATGCGTCCGGGGAAGCGGCCGCGTCGTCGCCGCTGGCGGGCGCGCTCCTGTCGCTGGACGGTGTGACGCGGGTCTACCTCGGCGATGAGTTCGTCTCCGTCACGAAGACGGCGGATGCCGACTGGGCCCACCTCAAGCCGTTCGTGCTCGGGGCGATAATGGAGCACTTCGTGGCCGGCCGCCCCGTGCTGCTGGACGCGTCGGCGCCGCCGATGGCCAATGACGAGAGCGATGTGCTGTACGAAGGCGACGCCGCCGAAATCGTCGAGCAGATCCGCGATCTGATCGAAACGCGCGTGCGCCCGGCCGTCGCGCAGGACGGCGGCGACATCACCTTCCACTCGTGGGACCACGACAGCGGGCTCGTCCGCTTGCACATGAAGGGCGCATGCGCGGGCTGCCCCAGCTCCACCATGACCCTCAAGCAGGGCATCGAGAACATGCTGCGCCACTACGTGCCGGAAGTGCGCGCGGTGGAGCAGGTCGTCTGATCGCGGAGGCGGGCAGCGGCGATTGCGACGCACTCGCGGCCTTGCACGCGGCGGCGTTTTCGCCGGGCTGGCCGGCGGGATCGATAGAGGCGTTGATGGCCGCGGGCGCGCGCGCCTTCTGGGCGCCGGCGCAGGGCTTCATCCTCGTGCACGCTGCCGCCGACGAAGCTGAAATCCTGACGCTCGCGGTGGCGGAACCGGCCCGGCGTCGCGGGCTCGCGCGCGCGCTGGTGTCGAGGGCGGAGGCGGAAATGCGCGACTCTGGCGCACGCACCTTCTTTCTTGAAGTTTCGGCGGCGAACGCCGCCGCCCGCGCGCTCTATGCGACGGCGGGCTTCATGGAAACCGGCCGGCGCGCGCGGTACTACGATGACGGCGCGGACGCCCTGATACTGTCGCGCGCCCTGGTGTAGACGTTGCGTCGCCTAGACACACGGCGCGCACGCCCGCATATCCTGCCCCGGAAGGAGCCCGGCATGGACCGCATCGAGAAGCTGTGTACCGAAAAGGGCATGCGCATGACCGACCAGCGGCGCGTGATCGCCCGCGTGCTGTCGGCCGCGAAGGATCACCCGGACGTGGAGGAACTCCACCGCCGCGCCGTGGCGATCGACCAGAACATCTCCATCGCCACCGTCTACCGCACTGTCCGCCTGTTCGAGGAAGCCGGGATCATCCAGCGGCACGATTTCCAGCACGGCCGCTCCCGCTACGAGGAGGCGCCGACGGAGCACCACGACCACCTGATCGATGTGAAGACGGGCGCGGTGGTGGAGTTCATGGACGAGGAGATTGAGCAGTTGCAGGAGCTGATCGCGCGGCGCCTTGGCTACCGTCTGGTGGGCCACAAGCTGGAACTCTACGGGGTCCCGCTCGAAGACGCCAAGACCGGCGCATAGGGCGCTCGCCTTGCCGGAAGGGCCCGCCGGGGGCATATAGCGCGCTTGCCTGGCGGCGCGGATGTGCCCGCCGTCGGCGAGCAAGGATTGACCGGCGGCCTGCATGACGAACGCGCACCAGCGCCCGGCCTCCCCGCGGCCCGCCCACGGGACCCCTCCGTATCCGAAATCCGAGCCCATGCCCGCCTCTGCGCCAGCCAGGACGGTGTTCATCCAGACCTACGGCTGCCAAGCCAACGTCTATGACTCCGACCGGATGCGCGATTTGCTGGCGCCGCACGGCTTTGGCGTCGCCGCCGCGCCGGACGACGCCGATCTGGTCATCCTCAACACCTGCCACATCCGTGAGAAGGCCACCGAGAAGGTCTACTCGGAGCTCGGGCGCCTGCGCGCGCACAAGGAGCGTCGCGCCGGAACGGGGACGGACACGACCATCGTGGTCGCCGGGTGCGTGGCGCAGGCCGAAGGCGAAGAGATCATGCGCCGCGAGAAGGCGGTGGATTTCGTCGTCGGGCCGCAGGCGTTCCATCGTCTTCCCGAACTGATCGCCCAGACCGCGCGCACCCGTGGGGTGCGGCTGGCCGCGGAGTTCACCCCCGCCGAGAAGTTCGACGCCTTGCCGGCGCCGAAGGCGACCGGGGTGACGGCGTTCGTCGCCATCCAGGAAGGGTGCGACAAGTTCTGCACATTCTGCGTCGTGCCGTACACGCGCGGGGCGGAGTACTCGCGCCCGCTGGGCGCCATCGTCACGGAGGTCGAGGGCCTCGTCGCGCAGGGCGTGCGTGAGGTCACGCTCCTCGGCCAGAACGTCAACGCCTGGCACGGCGAAGGCGCCGATGGCGCGGAGGCCGGTTTCGCCACGCTGCTGAAGGCGCTCGCCCGCATCGAAGGGCTTGAGCGCCTGCGCTACGCCACCAGCCACCCCGTGGAGATGGGCGACGACCTCATCGCCCTTCACGGCGCGGAGGAAAAGCTGATGCCGTACCTGCACCTGCCAGTGCAGTCCGGCTCCACCCGCATCCTCAAGGCGATGAATCGAAAGCACACCGCGGAGCATTACCTCGCCATCGTGGAGAAGCTCCGCGCCGCGCGCCCCGACATCGCGCTGTCGAGCGACTTCATCGTGGGCTTCCCCGGCGAGACGGACAAGGACTTCGAGGACACGCTTGCGCTGATCCGCGCTGCGCGGATTTCATCGGCGTTTTCCTTCAAGTACTCCCGTCGCCCCGGCACCCCCGCCGCCGCCATGCACGGCCAGGTGCCCGACGAGGTGGCCGGCGCGCGGCTGCAGCAGCTGCAGGCGCTGGTGCATGCGCAACAGACGGCGTTCAACGCCGCGCAGGTCGGGCGCGTGCTGCCCGTTCTGGTGGCGGGGCCCGGACGACGGCCTGGCCAGATGCAAGGGCGCAGCCCCTATCTGCAGGGCGTGCACTTCAACGGTCCCGCGGACCTTGCAGGGCGCATCGTGGACGTGCGCATCGCCGAAGCCACGCCCAACAGCCTTTCGGGAACGCGCGCATGAGGCGCACGGTGACGATCCCCGACGCCAACGCCGCGAAGGCGCTGTTCGGCCCGCTGCACCGGCATGTCGCGCTCATCCACGACGCGTTCCGGCGCGGCGAGAGCTATCTTGTGGACATCCGGGTGGCCGGCAACGAAGTGGCGCTGGAGTCCGACAACGAGCCGGAACTGGCGCGCGCTGAAGGCATCTTCCTCACGCTCATCCGGCACTTCGACATGAAAAAGCGGTTGCGCGAAGGCGATGTGCGCGCCGCCATCAGCTTTTCCACGCCGGGCGAGGGGGGCGTGGTCACGCTCTCGGATCTGCCGACGCTGGGGTCCTTCACGCTGCAGACGCCGCGCCAGCAGCGCTACGTGGAGGCCATCCGCAGCGAGTCGAAACCGCTCGTGTTCGGCGTGGGCCCGGCGGGTACGGGCAAGACGTTCCTCGCCGTGACGGCCGCGGTGGAGGCCCTGCGCAACGGCCTTGTCGACCGGATCGTGGTCACGCGACCCGCCGTGGAGGCGGGCGAGCGCCTCGGCTTCCTTCCCGGCGCACTGGAGGAGAAGGTCGATCCCTACCTGCAGCCCATCTGGGATGCGTTCCGCAGCCAGATGCGCGATGACGAGCTCAAAGCGCGCCGGGAGCAGAACAAGATCGAGGTGGCGCCTATCGCCTTCATGCGCGGACGGACCTTGTCCAACGCGTTCGTCATCGTCGATGAGGCGCAGAACGCCACCATCCAGCAGATGAAGATGGTGCTCACCCGCCTGGGGCAGGGTTCGCAGATGGTGGTGACGGGCGATCCGTCGCAGATCGACCTGGCCAGCGCCACTCTCTCCGGCCTCGATCACGCGTTGCATCTTCTGGGCGCGCTGAAGCGGGTGGAAGTCGTGCGCTTCACATCGCAGGATGTGATGCGGCACGATCTGGTGGCCGAAATCGTGGAAGCCTATGACCACGACGAGAAGCGACGGCGACATCCGTCATGACCATGGCGCTCGAGATCGAGGCCGCCGTCGAGGCGGCGGGCTGGGCCGAAGCGCTGGGCGAGGATCCCGAAAGTCTGGCCGAGCGCGTCCTGCGCGCCGCAGCGGCGGGGGAGCGCGCCGAGGGGGCCGTGTCCGTGCTCTTTGCCGATGACGCGGCGCTGCGCGATCTCAACCGGACGTGGCGCGGCAAAGATGCGCCGACGAACGTGTTGTCGTTTCCGGCGCCGCCCGGCATGGCGGCGCTGGGCGATATCGCGCTGGCGCTGGAGACGATCGTCACGGAGGCCGCCGCCCAGGGCAAGACGATCAATGCGCACGCCACGCACATGCTGACGCACGGATTCCTGCATCTTCTCGGTTACGACCACGACGCCGACGACGACGCCGAAACCATGGAAACGCGCGAGCGCGCCATTCTCGCCGGCCTCGGCATCGACGATCCCTACGGCCTTCCCCCATGACAGACATCCCGGAAATTGCGCCCACCTCCCGGTCCCGCCTGCGCGCCCTGTTCGAGCGCATCCTGAAGCGCAGCTCCGCGGCCAGCGTGTTCGAGGACGTCGCGGACGCCCTTGAGAACCGCGACGGCCGCGGTGAGATGCTCGACTCGGCGCAGCGGACGATGGTCATCGCCGCCGCGCGCTTCAACGAGAAGCTGCGCGCGGGCGACGTGATGACGCCGCGTGCGGACATCGTGGCCATCGAGGCGTCGGCGACGCTGGGCGACACGGCGCGCCTGTTCGCGGAGTCCCAGCATTCGCGCCTGCCGATCTACCGCGACACGCTGGACGATCCCATCGGGTTCGTGCACGTCAAGGAAGTGATGGCGTTGCTCGCGCCCAACGGGGACGGCCTGCCCTCCGGCAAGTTCAGCGACCGTGTGCTGACGCGCGTGAAACGCGACATCCTTTTCGTTCCGCCGTCGATGCCGCTGCCCACCTTGCTGGTGACGATGAAGTCCCGTCGCATCCACCTGGCGTTGGTGATCGACGAATACGGCGGCACCGACGGGCTCGTCTCCATTGAGGATATCGTGGAGCAGATCGTCGGCGACATCGAGGACGAACACGATATCGACGATACCGACAGCGTGCTGGCGCGCCCCGGCGGCGTGTACGAAGCGGACGGCCGCGCGAGCGTCGAGGCGGTGGAGGCGAAGCTCGGCGTAAAGCTGGGCCTCGCCGATCATGAGGACGATGTGGAGACGGTGGCGGGTCTCGCTGCGGCCATCGCCTCGCGGGTGCCGCAGCGCGGGGAGGTGCTGAAGCATCCCGCAGGCTTCGATTTCGAGGTGCTGGACGCCGATCCACGCCGTGTGAAGCGGCTGCGCATCAAGCCTGCGCCGCAGGCGCCCAAGGAGGAGACCGCGGGGTGAGAGCGGGGGAGGAAGAACACGCAGGCGCCCACGGCGTCCAGGCGTGGCTCGACGCGCTGCCCGTCTGGCGGATCCATGCGGTGGCGATGGCCGCCGGCGCCTTCGGCGCGCTCGCTTTTGCGCCGTTCTACGCGGCGCCGGCCCTGTTCGTGGCGCTGTGCGTGCTCGTGTGGCTCACCGACGGCGCCATGCGCCGCCACAGGCCCGCGCGGACCGCGTTCGCACGGGGCTGGTCGTTTGCGTTCGGGCACTTCCTGTCCGGCACGTACTGGGTGGGCGCGGCGTTCACGCAGGTGGACGGCGCGATGGCGCTGATGCCCCTGGGCGTCCTGTCGCTGCCGGCGTTGCTCGCGCTGTTCTGGGGGGCTGCGTGCGCGGTGTCGACGCGGTTCTGGACGGGGGATTCCCGGCGCATCGCGGTGCTCGCGGCGGCGCTTGCGCTCGCGGAGCTTGCGCGCGGTCACGCCTTCGGCGGCTTCCCCTGGAATCTCGCAGGCTACACCTGGGAGGCGGGCGGCGCGATCTCGCAGATGGCGGCCTACGTGGGCATCTACGGCCTGACGGCTTTCACGCTTCTGGTCGGGTGCGCCCCGGCCACGTTTGCGGACGCGCATCGAGGCTGGGGCGCGCGCGCGGCGCCGGCGATGGTCGCCGCACTCTTGCTTGGCCTTGTTTGGGGGGCGGGCCAGCAGCGGCTCGAGGCCGCCGGACCAGTCTCGCCCCGGGGCGCGGGCGTCGTCGTGCGGGTGGTGGATCCAGGCTACACCCAGCGTGAGAAGTGGACCGAGGGCCGCGAGTGGGAAGTGCTTTCGCGCTATCTCGAACTCACCGGCGCGCCCGGGGAGACGGAGGCGGAAATCGTGCTCTGGCCCGAAGGCGCCGTGCCCGTGCGCTATCCCCAGATGCCGGTGCTGATGGAAAACCCCGACATGCTGGACGCCATCGGCGCCACACTCGGCGATCGTGTCCTGATCATCGGCGCCACGCGCCTCGAACGCGACGAACGCGACAGTTCGCGGATCGCCAACTTCTACAACGCGGGATTCGTGCTCGATGGCGTGGACGGGCAGGTCAACGTCATGCAGTGGCACGACAAGAACCGGCTCACGCCTTTCGGGGAATTCATCCCGGCGTTCAACCTGATCTCGTGGCTCGATATCCCCACGCTGCAGCAGATCGGCGAAGGCTTCACGCCCGGCCCGCCGCCCACGCGCGTGGTCGTGCCCGGCGCCGACACGGCGCTCATCCTCATCTGCTACGAATCGATCTTTCCCGGTCTCGTCCCCCGGGGCGCGGAGCGTCCCGGCTGGCTGGCCAACATCTCCATCGACGCCTGGTATGGCGACGGAACGGGGCCGTACCAGAACGACAACCAGTCCCGGTATCGCGCCATCGAGGAGGGCCTGCCGATGGCGCGCGCCGCCTCGGGGGGCATTTCCTCCATAACGGACGCCTACGGCCGCAAGGTCGTGTCGATGGGGCGCGAGGGTGGGGCGGTGGAGGCGGCACTGCCGCCGGCGCTGCCGGAGACGGTCAACGCCCGCTACGGGTTCTGGTTGACGGCGGCGCTCTTCGTGCTCATCGGCTTGCTGCGATTTGCGCCCCCGGGCGCGCCGGCGCGAGGGTTCCGGTCATGAGCGACGAACGGCTCGCCAACGCGGTGGACGAACGGATCGGCAAGCGGGTGAAGAGCCGCCGGCTGGAGATCGATCTGTCCCAGGAAAAGCTCGCCGACATGGTGGGCGTGACGTTCCAGCAGATCCAGAAGTACGAGAACGGCGTCAACCGCATCGCCGCCAGCCGGCTGTGGGAGATGGCCAAGGCGCTGGGCGTGCCCGTGCAGTATTTCTACGAAGGTCTGTCCGTGGAGGGTCGCGGCGTGGCCGAGGAGGGCCCCCAGGACCTCGTGTACGACATGATGGCCACCCCGGAGGGCCAGCGGCTCCTGCAGATTTTCGGGACGATCCGCAGCCCCAAGCTGCGCCGCCGGGTGGTGGAGCTGGTCCGCGTCATGGCCGAAGAGGACGACGAGCCGGCTGGCGACAGCCCCGGCTGATCCCCGCGGCTCGTCCTGCCGGCCCATCCTTGCGGGCTGTCAGTTGGACATATAAGGAAGTCTTTATATCCCAATCCCCACTGATGGAGACCCTCGTGCGCCGCCAGTCCTACGTCTTCACCAGTGAAAGCGTCTCCGAGGGCCATCCGGACAAGGTGGCCGACCGCATCTCCGACACCGTGGTCGATGCGTTCCTGGATGGCGATCCCGTGGCGCGCGTCGCCTGCGAAACGCTGGTGACCACCCAGCGGATCGTGCTGGCCGGCGAGGTGCGGACCACCGACGACAGGATGGCCGACGTCATCGAGGGCCTGGAGCACAAGGTGCGGGAGGCCGTGAAGGATATCGGCTACCACCAGAAGGGCTTCCACTGGGCCACCGCGCACTATGAGTGCCATCTCCACGCGCAGTCCGCCGATATCGCGATGGGCGTCGATTCAACCTCCGAGAAGGACGAAGGCGCCGGCGACCAGGGGATCATGTTCGGTTACGCCACGAACGAGACGCCGGAACTCATGCCGGCCACCCTGCAGTACTCGCACAACATCCTGAAGGTGCTTGCCGAGGCCCGCCACTCCGGCAAGGAGCCGAAGCTGGAGCCAGACGCAAAAAGCCAGGTCACGCTGCAGTACGAGAACGGCAAACCCGTGCGCGCGCTGGAGATCGTGCTGTCGACGCAGCATGCCGAAGGCCTCACGCCCAAGGACGTGGCCGACATCTGCATGCCCTACATCAAGGGCGTTTTCCCTGCGGGCATGGTTGACGCCAAGACGGTCTTCCACGTGAACCCGACCGGCAATTTCGTCATCGGCGGACCGGACGGGGATACCGGGCTCACCGGGCGCAAGATCATCGTCGACACCTACGGCGGCGCAGCGCCCCACGGCGGCGGCGCGTTTTCCGGCAAGGATCCCACGAAGGTGGACCGCAGCGCAGCGTATGCCTGCCGGTATCTCGCCAAGAACGTCGTGGCCGCGGGATTGGCTGACCAGTGCACCATCCAGATCAGCTACGCGATCGGCGTGGCGCGCCCGCTGTCCTTCTACGTCGACCTGCACGGCGCTGACACGATCGATCCCGCCAAGCTTGAGGCCATCCTGCCGGACATGCTGGGCGGGTGCACCCCGCGCGCGATCCGCGAACACCTGAAGCTCAACAAGCCGATCTACGCCCGCACCGCCGCTTACGGCCATTTCGGCCGGACGCCCGATGCGGACGGCGGCTTCTCCTGGGAAAAGACCGATCTGGCCGACGCGCTCCGCCGCCTGGCCTGAGTCCCGGCGCGAACGGCTAAACGCCCGTCGGCGCGCCAGCGCCGGCGGGCGTTTTCGTGTCCGGCGGCGCGCGAACTTGATCACGATCAATGTGCCGGCGGGCCGCCGCCGTACCCTGCGCTGGCGTCCGACGTTGGTGGACGCGCCAGGGATGATCTCATGACCTCCGCGATTCAGATACGGCGCGCCGGCCGCATGGCGGCGCTGCTTCTCCTTCTCCAGTTCATCCTGATGTGGACGGCGTTCTTCGTGCTTTCGAGCGCTATCAACTGGCCCGTCAGTCTCGACGATCCAGCGGCCATTGCGCTGCCCCGCGTGCTCGCGGAGTCGGCGTCGATGATGATCGGGTACGGCTGCTATCTGATGGTGGGCATCCTGCTGGTCCCGGCCACCGCCGCGCTGAACGTGCGTCTCGGCCTCTCAGGCGCCCTGGCGGGGGCCACGCTGTCCCTCGCCACGCTCGCCGCCATGGCCAAATGCATCGGCATTTCGCGGTGGTTGTTCGCCATGCCCACGCTTGCGGAGGCGTACGGCGCTCCCGGCGCGGACCAGGCGGCCATCGCCGTGCAGTTCGAGATGCTGAACGCGTGGGCCGGCGGCATCGGGGAAATCCTCGGCGTGGGCTTGCTGAGCGGGGTGTGGACGCTGCTGGTCGCCGGGGCCGTGTTTCGTTTGGGTGGCCGCGGGGCGAGGGTGCTTGCGGTGTTCGCGTTCGCCACGGGGCTCATCCTTCTGGCGACCATTCCGGCGGGCTTCGGCGTCGATCTCGGTCCCGTCCTCACCGTCAGCGGCGTGCTCTGGCAGTTCGCGCTGTTCGGCATCGCCGCGTGGGCGTTGACGGAT